>JAIBBQ010000109.1 GCA_019694595.1 Myxococcaceae bacterium | reverse complement strand
CTTCCGATCTGCCCGCCGCCCCACCACCCGGGGCGCCACCCGTGCCTCCGCCACCCGGCGCGCCTCCTGAGCCTCCTGAGCCTCCGGAGCCGCCAGCGCCGCCCGCCGAGGCCCCGCCGGCCGCCCCGCCGCCGGAACCGCCCATCGGGCCCACCGCGCCGTCACAGGCCGCCCACGCCGCCACCGCGAGGGCGCACAGCACCACCAGCTGACGACGGGTCATCACCGGGGAGAGCCTGGGGGGTCGGCGCGGCGCGGTCAACCCGCGGGCGCTCAGTGCACGGGCCGGGACTTGAACCCGGACGGTCCTTGCGGGCCGAGAGATTTTAAGTCTCCTGCGTCTACCAGTTCCGCCACCCGCGCCTTCGGACACCCCTGGAGCGTACCGTGGGCCACCCCCCGGTTCCCCTTTCCGCCCGGCGCAGCCCGGTATACACGCGCGCCATGCTGGAAACCGTCTCCAAGGGCTTCCGCGCGGCCAAGAACCGCCTCCTCGGCAAGGCCGAGATCTCCCCCGAGCTCGTCGACGAGTCGCTGCGCGACATCCGCGTGTCGCTCCTCGAGGCCGACGTCGCCTTCGACGTGGTGAAGAAGTTCGTCGCCAACGTCCGCGAGCAGGCCATCGGCGAGGTGGTCCAGACCTCGCTCAAGGACAAGCAGGGCCGCGCGCTCAAGGTCACCCCCGGCGACCACTTCGTCAAGATCTGCCACGACCAGCTCGAAGCGCTGATGGGCCCGGTCGACACCTCGCTCGCGCTCAAGGCCAAGGGCCAGCTCAGCGGCATCATGATGGTGGGCCTCCAGGGCTCCGGCAAGACGACCACCACCGGCAAGCTCGCCAGCAAGCTGCTCAAGGAAGGTCGCGCGCCGCTGCTCGTCGCCGCCGACATCTACCGCCCCGCCGCCGTCGACCAGCTCAAGGTGCTGGGCGAGCGGCTCGGCGTGCCCGTCTTCCACCAGCCCGGCCTCACCCCGCCCCAGCTCGCCGAGAAGGGCTACCAGGCCGCCCGCGATCAGAAGCGCGACGTGGTGATCATCGACACCGCCGGCCGCCTCGCCATCGACGACGCGCTGATGCAGGAGCTCGAGTCGATCAAGACGCTGGTCAAGCCCGAGAACACCATCCTGGTGTGCGACGCCATGATCGGCCAGGACTCGGTGCGCACCGCCGCCGAGTTCAACCGCCGCATCGGCATCGACGGCTTCATCCTCACCAAGCTCGACGGTGACGCCCGCGGTGGCGCCGCGCTGTCGATCAAGGAGATCACCGGCAAGCCGATCAAGTTCCTCGGCATGGGCGAAGGCCTCGACAAGCTCGAGGAGTTCCGCCCCGACGGGCTCGCCAGCCGCATCCTGGGCTTCGGCGACATCGTCGGCCTGATGAAGGACTTCGAGCAGGTCGTCGACGAGAAGAAGGCCGAGGAAGACGCGCAGAAGCTCCTCTCCGGCAACTTCACGATGAAGGACTTCGTCGACCAGATCCGCACCGTGCGGAAGATGGGGCCGCTCAAGGACCTGCTCGAGAAGTTCCCCATCTTCGGGGAAATGACCGACCAGCTGAACCCCGACGAGAAGGAGCTCGACAAGATCGAGGCGCTCCACGACTCGATGACCGCCACCGAGCGGCTGCGCCCCGACCTCATCGACGACTCGCGCATGAAGCGCATCGCCAAGGGCGCCGGCAAGAAGGTCCAGGACGTCCAGGAGCTCCTGCAGAAGTTCAAGATGATGCAGCAGGTGATGGGCTCCATCGGCCAGAACCCCGGGCTCCTCGGCCGCATCCCCGGCTTCAAGCAGCTCGGCCAGCTCCAGCAGATGAAGGGCTTGGACCTCGGCTCCATCTTCGGGAAAGACGCCAAGATGATGGAGCAGGCGCTCGGCATGGGCGGCGGCCAGCCCATGCAGATGCCCCAGCTCGCCCCCGGCTACACCGCCCCCATGGGCCAGAGCGCCATGGCCAAGGCCCGCCTCATGGGCTACTCGACCGCCCCCGCCGCCAAGGCGATGAGCGACGCCGAGCGCGACGCGATCAAGGAACGCCGCAAGCGCGAGAAGGCGAACAAGAAGAAGAACCGCAAGAAGCGCTGAAGGCGTCTCGGCCCTACTTCTTCACCGGCGGCGAGCTGCGCGGAGGCCGCATCGCCTGCGGCCGCGACGGCGCCGGCTTGGGGCCGCTCGGCTTCGGTGGACGCGGAGCGCTCTGCCGCGGCGGCTTGGGCGCGCTGGGCTTCGCAGGCTTGGCGCGCCGCCGCGGCACCACCAGGCCCCGCGACAGACGCTTGAGCACCACGTCGCGCTGGCGCTGCTTGTAGCGCTCGTGGCTGTTCTCGCCCTGCTCGTTCATCTGCGCCTGCACCTCGTCGCAGATCTGGAACTCGCACATCGGCAGCGCGATGCGGCACTTGCGGGTGCGGTCGTCCTTCTCGGGCGGCGGCAGGTACGAATCGAGCCGCACCGGCACGTCGGCCACGAAGTTGAGGATCCGGTAGCTCGAGCCCGAGAAGGTGTTTCCGGGCTGCTCGACACGGTCCTCGTAGTCCTTGTCCAGGTGCAGCTCGCGAATGTACTTCTCGAAGTGTGGGTAGTCCTGCAGCAGGTCCTTGAACCGCAGGAGCGAGTTCTGGGTCTGCCCGGGCACGATGAAGTTGAACGGCACCAGCCGCTGGGTGAGGAAATACAGCGCCGGCAAGATGTCCTGCCGCTCCTTCACGATGATGCGGAAGCGCGTGCGGTCGAAGATCTGCGCCGCCACCGATTCCTTCTTCGCCAGCAGCTTGGTGATGATCGACTCGCGCGTCTTGATCGAGTCGGCGAAATCCACCAGCTGGAAGCCCTTGGCCTTCATCTCTTCCGAGAAGGCCATCACCTTCTCGGTCACCAGCTGCGCCAGCTCCGACTCCGAGACCGCGATCTTGAAGTACAGGTCCTTCGCCTCGATGTGCTGGATGACGTGCATCACCTTGAGCACGATGCAGGCGATCTTCCGGTACTTCTTCGGCTCCTTCGCCCCCGACGCGTAGAGGAAGAGGTCGTGCAGCTCCGCGGGGTGCGCCACCGGCTCCGCCACCCGGTAGTCGAAGGTCTTGCGCAGGTACTCCACCGCGTCGGCCAGCACCGTGTTCACCCACTCCACGTCGTGGGGCCGCGTGGTGTCGATCTGGCAGAGCCGCAGGAACCGGTCGACCTCGTCGCGGGTGCGGAAGTGCAGGCGCCGCCACTCGATCACCGAGCCGCCGCGCAGGATGAGGCGAATGCGCTCCAGCTCCTTGAGCCCCATGTCCTGCACCCGCCGCACCGGCAGGTCGGGGAGCCGCGGCTGGTGCTCGAGGGCCGACATCGCCCCCGCTTCATAGCAGCGGGCCGCGACGAGGCCAGCGGGCGAAAAAAGCGAAACGCCGGCCCCCCATTTCGGGAGACCGGCGCCTCGCACTTCAGGACCGCTGCAGGACTACTTCGCCGCGATCGGGCGGTCGTCCTGGAACTGGGTGACCGTAACCTTGCCGGCCGGGTCGTACGTCTTCTGCGCGCCCTGGCGCTTGCCCATCACGTACGTCTCCTCGAGCTTCACCTTCCCGTTGGGGAAGAACTCGATGCGGGTGCCGTGGTAGGAATCGTCCTTGAAGTTGGTCTCACCGGTCTTCACGCCCTGCTCGTCGAAGAAGACCCAGTGGCCACCGCGGTTGCCGTCCTCGTACTGACCTTCGGCCTGCTTGTTGCCGTTCGGCCAGAACGCGACGTAGGGGCCGTGGAACAGCCGCGTCGAGTTCGGGCCCACCTTCACGCACAGCGACGCCTCGAGGGCCGTCTTGAGGCCGCCGATCTGCTTCGTCCCGGCCGGGCAGCTCAGCTTCAGCTCGGCCCCGGGCTCCATCTTGCCCGGAGTGAGGACCACCGCCGACGGGGCCTGCGCCAGCGCCACCGAGGAGACCGCAACCGCGCACAGCGTCATCAGTTTGGTGTTCATTCGTTTTCCTTGTCTTGGCTCGTTCAGAGCAACCAGAGGGGTTGACGGGTCAATGATTCGGGCATTCACGGCGCGGTGCCGGGAAGCCCCATCGCCAGCGTGCTGCAGAGCGGGTTGCCGTTGTCGAAGGCCAGACCGATGGTCAGGTCGGTCGACGCCAGCGGCGCGCAGAACGTGATCTTGAAGGTCGCGTTCTTGCCGCTCGGCTGGTACCCCGACGGGCGCATGCTCGGGTACACCGACGTCGAGGCACCCGCGCTGTTGTAGTACTTGAAGCCCGGAGCGGCGGTCGCCTGCGCCGGCCAGTCGGCGTCGGTGCGATAGGCCTTCACGGTCACCGTGAACGCCTTGTTGGTGCTCATGCAGAACGCCGCGTCGTCGGTGGTCTCGTCGGTCACCGCATACAGCACCGGGCCGGTCGAGCTCGCCGGGCTCCACAGGAGCGCCGAGCTGCCCGACGGGAAGTTGGCGCAGGTCGCACGCGACACGTCGCCGCACGCCGAGCCGGAGCAGAAGGTGCCGTAGCCGCAGGTGTCAGGCTGCGCGTTGCTGCTCGAGCAGGCCTTGGCGGTCTCGCACGCACCCGACGTGGTGTTGCAGACCTTGTTGGTGCCGCAGGTGCCGTAGGTGCACTTGTCGACGCAGGTCGGGCTCGCCCCGGTGGTGTCGCAGTACTGGTTGGTGCCGCAGGCAGGGTCGCAGGTGCCCGAACCCATCGCCTTGCACTGGCCGGTGGCGGTGTCGCACTTGCGGCTGCTGGGGCACTCGGTGTCCGCGGTGCACTTCTTGGTGCAGACCTTGTCCGCGTCGCTGCACACCAGGCCGGTGTTGCCGTTGGTGTTGCACAGGGCGGTGGTGGCACAGCCGCAGACGCTCACCAGGTTGCCGGCGTCAGCGCTGCCGGAGACCGGCGTGCAGTTCTTGGAGTCGCTCGGACAGTCGTTGCCCGAGGTGCACTTGGTCACACAGATCTTCGCGGTCGGGTGGCAGATCTGGCCGTTCGAGCAGTTGCTGTCGCCCGAGCAGAACAGGCCGCCGTCATTGCCGCCGCCGCCACCCAGCGCGCCGCAGCCGGTCGCGAGAGCCGACATCACACCAAACGACACCACTCCAAGCAGTTTGCGCATCATTGCGTCGTGAGCCTCCCAAACAGCGATTGGACGACAGGGTCGGGGTTTTAGTTGGCCGACCCTCGGAGTCAACGGAAGTTGACGCGGTGCCCTATACAACTCGCGGGCCAACGCACTGTCCGGATTCCGAGGACTTCCACCGCTGGAGCCCCGCTGTCCGGCCGGCGTCGCGACGCGACCGCCCGACGGACAGGCTCACTCCACTTCCGGGCGCTGGAGGCGCCCGGAAAGACCGCTAGAACTTGAACGGGAAGGTGATCGGCTCGCCCTGCGTCTTGTGCCGGGGGAACGTCAGGCCCTTGATGAGCGGGCCCACGCAGCCCGCCATGTAGCTGCCCTTGAGCTCCTCGGTCTGCACCGAGACGTTCGACACCTTGCCGCTGGTGAGAATCGTCCACTTCATGAGCAGCGTGCCCTTCACGCCAGGCTCCTTCTTCCGCTGATCCTCGACGCACTTGGCGATGGCCGGCTTGTTCGCCAGCACCACTTCCTGCACGTCGGCGATGCTGAGCGACTCCTTGAGGTCGCCGCCGCCGCCCGGAGCCGGGGGCACGTACACCGTGGCGCCCCGCTTGGGCTGCTCCGCCGCGGGAGCGGCCTTCTCGGTCTTCTCCGGCTTGCCGCTGCCGAAGACGTTGTCGAAGTCGTCGCCCTTCACCTCGGCGGCCGGCTTGCTCGGCTTGGCGGGCGGCTCTTCGCGCGCCGGGGGAGCCGCCGGGGCCGGACGACCCGTCATCGCCGGCGCCGGAGCGCGCGGAGGAGGCGGAGTCCGCATCGCCGGAGCAGCGGCCGGCGCGGGCGCTGTGCCAGGGGCGGCCACCACCGGGGTCGGCGCGGGCGCCGCCACAGGGGCAGCCGCCGGGGCAGCAGCGGCCGGCGCCGCGGCCGGAGCGGCCGAAGGCGGCGGCGCGACTTCCTTGGGGACTTCGCGAGGCGCGGCCACGGGAGCCGGCGCGGGCGCAGTCGGCGCCGCGGCCACCTGCGGCGCCACCATGACCTGCGGCTGGCGGGTGGCGAGGAAGATGATCAGGCCGACGAGCACCAGGAAGACCAGGGCCCCCGCGCCGATCAGCGCGAACATCAGCCCCTTGTTGCTGCTGCTCTCGGGCGCCCGGTACTGGGAGATCGCCGGGGCCGAGTAGCTGGGCCCTGCGTCGGGGTACACCGGCGCCGGCCGGGTGCGCATCACCGGCTCCTGCTCCGCGGCCGGGGCGTGCGCTCCGTTGGTGCGGCCGTTGGTCGCAGGCTTGTCTTCCGCCGCCGGGAGGTCGAGCAGGCCCTTCACCGCCACCGCCGGAGGCCCGGCGTCGTCCACCACGCGGGGCGGAGGCGGCTTGGCGAGGGCGTTCATCTCGTCCTGCACCAGGGAAGCGAGCGCCGAGGCCGCCGACGGACGCCAGGTGCCCGTCTCCTCGATGGGCGCCGAGGCCAGCGCCACGGGCACCTGCGAAGTCACCGAGCGGGCGATGCCACCCGCGGAGAACGCCGACTCCACCGGCACGTTCACCACCGCGGCCGTCGACGGGGCGGCGACCACGATCGGCTTCGACGGACGCGGCGCCAGCACCGCGGTCAGCTGGGCAACCTCGGACAGCGGCACCCAGTCGGGGAAGCCCGCGCGCCAGCACAGCGAGTCGGGCGTCACCTCGCCGCGATCCCAGTGCTCCTTGAGCTTCTCCAGCGACATCGGGCCGGTCTGCTTCTCGTCGATGGCGACGAACCAGTCGGTCTGGGGGACCTCGTCCGACTTGTCCTTCTCCTTCTTCGCCTCGCCGTCGGCCTTGGCGCCCTGCCCTTCGCCGGCGGTCTCATCCGCCAGCTTCTGCATGGTGACCGCGTCGAGCACGCGCGTGCTCTGCCGATCGTCCTCGTCGTCGCCGAGCGCCGCGCCGGCCTGGGTCTTCGCTTCCTGCTGGCCGCTGGCGGCTTCCTTGGGAATCGAGTGGCTGCCGGAGTTGAGCACCTGGTCGAAGACCGCGCCGATCTCGTCTTCGTTCACCCCGCCCAGCAGGTTGTTCGGGCCACCCGCACCCTGCGTCTTCTCGTCGGCGAAGGGGTTGCTGCCTTCGTCCATCGTGGCCCCGGGCGACTGCAGCGCCTTCGCGGCCATGGCCGGGTCGAGCGGGTTCTGCATCACCTGGGTGGCCTGGCCGTCGTCGGGGTCCGCCAGCGTCGCGCCGGGCTTGGCCTCGGGCGGAAGGGCTGCCGCCCCGGCCGCCGCCGGGTCACCGCGCTTGACGAGAATCACGTAGCCGCACTTGCGGCAACGGACCTTGACCCCCTTGGGGCCGACCTTCTCGTCATTGATCATGTACTGCGCGCGGCAGCTCTCGCAGACAAATCGCATTGGGGCGGGCGTCGCTTTCGACGAGGGGAAGCGTTGAAAAGCCTAAGGGTGCGTCACCGGTGGGTCAAGGGAACGGACGCCGCCCCCTGTCCCACGGTTCCCGGCCACGGTGAAGGGCAAAGTCCTACCTGGCGCGCGCCACCACCTCGACGTTGGTCCCGACCGCCACCCGCAGGGCGTGGAGGTCCTCGGACAGCGCGAACACCATGAGATCCCGGATCTTGGAGCGCGTCTGCACGCGGAAATGTGGGCCCGTCTCGCCCATCACCAGCTTCTTCACCGGCTCGATCTCCCCCGCGGCGAAGAGCCCGGCGCGCACCGCCGACAGCTCGGCCCCTTCGAGGTAGTTGCGCAGATCGTTGGGCGAGGCGTTGCGCACGTAGTCGCCCGTCACCCGCCGCAGCGCCGCCCGCGCCTGCTCGGTGAGCGCCTTCTCCAGGAGCTTGCGCTCGGCGTCGATCGCGCGCGGGTCCGCGCTGAAGCGGAACCGATCGACCGACAGGCTCAGCGCCGCCTGGAACACCGCTTCCAGCCGCTCGCCCGACAGCCGCTGCGACATCGCGAGCTCCGGCCGCATCAGCGCCAGCGTCCGCCCCAGCAGGTACTGCACTTCCTTCTGGCCGGTCTCGCTGAAGAACTTGCCGCCCACCTTCAGGCTCATCGGGTGGGTGTGCAGCATCTCCACGCCCACCGTCGGGTCCGGCGCCGGCTCCGACGTCTTCTTGGCGTTGCGCTCGCGGGTGGTGACCAGGAACGGCGAGTACAGCGCCACCTGCTCCATGCCCAGCAGCCGCGACACGTACTTGAAGTGGCTCAGCTGGTACTCGTTCGACTGCCCCACGTCGATCAGGTGCCGCTTGGGGTTCACCTGGTAGCGGGCGAAGTCTTCCTTGTACAGGTGCCCCGCCTGCTCGAAGAGAATGGCCATCAGCTCGGCCATCGGCCCGCGCACCTTGGGGTGGAACAGGTGCGTCTGCCACAGCCGGTCGGTGAGCGCGCGCTGCGCCACTTCCTTCTTCTTCGCGTACGGCGTGAGCTTCTGGAGAATCTCCTTCTCGCCCGCCCCGATCTCGCCGATGAGCCCCGCCGCCACCTGCGCGGCCAGCCACGCCGAGTCGTAGTCCTTGCGCCGCGCCGCCAGCTCCGCCAGCGCGGAGGCCACCCGGCCCGGGTTCGACGTCGACGGCAGCGCGCGGCGCCACGCATCGACCGCGCTCTGCTCGTGGCCCGGCTGCTGCTGCGCCAGCTCCGCGTACTGCTCCTGGATCGCCGCGTCGTCGGGCATGCCCGCCGCCACCACCTTGTAGACCTCGGTGGCCGCGTCGGGCGCCTTCATCACCTTGAGGTAGAGATCGCCCAGCGCCTTCCACAAGGTCATGCGCGCGGCGTGGGTCTCTTCACCCTTGGGGAGCCGGCCGATCATCCGCTTGTAGTTGTCGTCGAGCGTCTTCCACTTGCGCGCCTTGCCCAGCATCGCTTCCAGCGCACTGAAGGCCTCGATGAACTTGTAGTCGGCGTCGAGCGCGGCGTTGAAGGCTTCCACCGCGCCTTCCAGGTCCATCACCTCGTCGCGGCGAATCTCGCCCAGCGCGAAGTACACGCGCTTCGCCTTCTGCGGGTCGCCCTGCAGCGCAGGGGTGGCCAGCATCTTCTCGAGGATCTCCGCCGCCTTGTGACCCTGCTTGGTCTCCCGGTAGAGGACGTAGAGCGCGTCCATCACCTCGAGCACGTCTTCCTTGATGCGGTGCGCGGCGAGGTACGCGTCGATCGCCATGTAGGCGTCGTTGAGCTTCTCCCGCGCCAGCTTGCCGAGCGCGAGCGCCACCTCGAAGCGGCCTTCGCCGTCGAGCACCTGCACCAGCTTCTGCCGGTCTTCCGCGGCCCGGTCCCACTTCCCGGCCGCCTCGTGCAGCGCGATGCGCGAGCGCAGCGACGGCTCGTGGCCCGGGTCGATCGCCAGCGCCTTCTCGAAGTGGTTCTCGGCGCGGTCGAGCTGCTTCTGCTGCACGTGAATGTCGCCGAGCGTCCAGTAGATCTCGACCACCTCGAGATCGGTCAGATCGTCGCGGTGGTGAATGAGGATCGACTGGTAGACCTTGAGCGCCTCGTCGAACTTCTTCGCCGAGACCAGCAGGTGCCCGTACCCCTCGAGCGCCGGCAGGTAGGTCGAGTCGAGCTGGTACGCCTTGCCGTACGCGCCGAGCGCCCGGTCCTTCTTGCCCAGCTTCTCGGCCACGTAGCCGAGCCGGTATTCCTGCCGGCAGAGCTCCTTCGCCTTGTCGCCGTCGTCGGGCGCCGCGGCCAGGTCCTGCTCGAGGCCCCGGGTGACGATCTCCAGCATGCGCTCCGCGGCGTCCCACTGCTCGCGCGCCACGTAGATGTCGGCCAGCGGCCGCGCCGCCTCGGTCGACGCCGGTGAGAGCCGCAGCGCTTCCTCGAAGTACGCCACCGAGGTGTCGCGGTCGTCCTTCTGCTCGAGGTAGTAGCGGGCGACCTCGAGGTTGGCCTGGCTCTTCGCCTCCGGCTCCTCGGTGCGCACCGCTTCTTCGACCAGCGCCTTCTCGTAGTTCTCGTAGTCCTTCTCGAGGCTGTAGAGCCCCTTGAGCGCGCGGATGCACGGCAGGTACGCCGGGTCGATCGCCAGCGCCTCGAGGTAGCAGCGCTTGGCGCTGCCGCTGTCGAGCAGCATGTCCTCGTTGATCTTGCCCATGCGGTGGAACAGCTCCACCGCGTCGGCGCTCTGCCCCGCCGCCTTCGCTTCCTTCTCCAGCATGTCGAGCGCGAACGGCCAGTTGCCACTGCGCTCGTACAGGGTGCCCAGCGCGTGCAGCGCGGGCCGGCACTTGGGGTCGATCTCCAGCGCCTGGTGGTACGCCGCCACCGCGCGGTCCACCAGCTTGAGCTGCTGGTGGAAGATGTCGCCCAGCTCCACGCACAGCTCGGCCTTCTCCGCCGGGTGCGTCAGCAGCTGGATGTGCCGGTCGATGACGCCGATGAGCTCGTCCCACCGCTCCTGCGCCTTGCGCAGCCGTTCCAGCGCCTTGATCGCCTGGAGGTTCTGCGGGTCGAGCTGCAGCACCGCCTCGATGCACGCGTCGGCGTTGGGGAGATTCTGGTATCGGTCTTCCCAGATCGCCGCGCACTTGAAGAGCGTCTTCACCCGCTCGCGGTAGTCCTGCGCGAGCTCGATCTGCCGCTCGTAGACCTGCAGCAGCTCCGCCGGCCGGTCGAGCTTGGTGTACAGCCGCTCGAGGCTGTCGAGCGCCAGCGCGCTCGCGGGGTCGAACTCCAGCGCGTGCCGGTAGCTCTCGACCGCCCCTTCGTCGTCCTGCAGGTCGCGCTCGTAGACCTGCGCGATCTCCACCTGCAGCCGTGCCCGGTCCTCGGGCGTCGGCGACAGGTCGCGCATGCGCATCAGGGTGCTGGCGACCGCGGGGAACTCGCCCCGCGCGCGCTGCAGCCCGGCGAGCGTGCTCAGGGTCTCGAGGTCGGGCTCCAGCTCCAGCGCCCGCTGCAGCGCCTGCACCGCTTCTTCGTGGTTGTCGAGGCGCTCGGCGTAGACGCGGCTGATGTCGCGCAAGATCTCCTTGCGCTTCTCGATCGACGGCGCCGCCTCGAGCTTCTGCTCGAGCGCGACGATGTATTCCTTCGCCTGGCCGCGCCGGGCGAACATCGCCGAGAGCGCCTCCAGCGCGCCCTCGTTGGTGGGGTCGAACTCGAGGATCTTGCGCAGCGCGCTCTCGGCCGCCTCGACGTCGTCCAGCCGCTCGTCGTGCACCTTGGCGAGCGTGAGGTACATGCGCTCGGCCAGCGGGCCGCGCGGCAGCGCGTCGGCGACTTCCTCGTAGACCGCCGCAAGCTCCTCGTAGCTCGACGTCTCTTCCGCCAGCCGCTCCACCTCGTCCCGCACGGTGGAATCGTTGGGGTTGAGCTGCAGCGCGCGGCACATCTGCAGGAAGGCCACGTCCTTCTGGCCGAGCTTCTGCTCCTGCACCTGAGCCAGGGTGCGCAGCGAGGCGAGCTTCTCCTCGTCGGTCACCAGGTTCGGCAGGTACCGCTCCATCGCCAGCGCGTAGGCGCGCCAGTCCTTCACCGCCGAGTACAGCTCGAGCGCGCGCTCGTAGGCCGCGCGGTGCGCGGGGTCGATCTCGAGCACCTTCTCGAGCGCCGGCCCGCCCAGCTCGGGCTTGCCCACCACGTCGCGCTGCAGGTCGGCGACCGCGAACAGCGCCTGGATCGCGCCTTCGCGATCCTCCCCCACCAGCAGCACGCTGCTCTTCGCTTCCAGCGCGCGCACCGCGTCGCCGTACGCCTTGAGCGACGAGAAGATCGCGAACACCCGCTCGAGCTCGGCGACGGTGTGCGGCTCGACTTCCAGCGCGCGGCGGGCGGCGTCGAGCGCTTCCTCGCGGCGGCCACCGGCCGCGAGCACTTCCGACAGCTGCACCCGCAGGCCCTTCACCCCTGCGGAGTCGTCCTGCAGGGGGATCAGCCGCCGCAGCACGATCACCAGGTCGTCGCGCTGTCCGGCCGCCTGGTAGATGTCGCGCAGCGCTTCCAGCGCGCCCTTGTGGCGGGCGTCGCGCTCCAGCGCCGCCTTGAAGTACGGGATCGCGTCCTGCGGCGCGCCCTGGTGCACCGCGATGACCCGGCCCAGCCGCTCGTTGAGCCGCACCAGCTCGCGCGGGTCGATGGTCACCTTGAGCTTGCTCTCGAGCAGCTCGCGCAGCTCGTCGAACCGCTTGGCGCGCTCCAGGAGCACGTCGAGCGCGGCGAAGGCCTGCTCGTTGCGCGGGTTCTTGGTGAGCAGCTCCCGGTACAGCTCGATCGAATGCCCGACGTCGGCCAGGCCTTCGCTCGAGACCGCCGCCATCTTCTGCAGCAGCCGATCCTTCTCGGTGCCCTGCACCAGCTCCTTCTGCCGCTCGAGCACCCGGTACAGCTTGTCGTGGCTCTTCGCCTGGTCGTACAGCTGCTCCAGGCTGCGCAGCGACGGCAGGTGGTTGGGGTCGATGTCGAGCAGCCGCTCGTACGCGCCCGCCGCACGGTCGGGGCTGTCGAGCCGCTCGCTCGCCAGCTGGCCGAGCCGGAACAGCATCGCCACCTTCTCGTTCGGCTCCTTCACCAGCGCCGACAGGCTGTCGAGCGCGTTGGCCTGCTCGAGCGGCCGGTCCAGCTGGCCATAGAGCCGGTCGAGCGACGGCAGCACCCGCGACGCCACCGACGGGTGCAGCTCGCGCGCCTTCTCGTACCACTGCACCGCCTGCTCGCTCTCGCGCAGCCGCTGCTCGTAGAGCTGCCCGAGCTTGACGCAGATCTCCGCCGAGTCGACCTGCTCCACCACCCGCGGCAGCTCTTCTTCGTAGGCGCCGGCGAGCTCGTCCCACACCTTGGCGGCGTCGGCCGCGCTCTCGAGCCGGGCCCGCAGCGCGCGGTCGTTGGGGTCTTCCTTGAACGCGCGCCAGAGCGCCAGGTACGACAGCTCGGGCTCTTCCTGCGCGTCGCGCGCCGCGGCGAGCTCGACGAAGAGCGCCTTGCGTTCCTCGGCGTCGGGGGCCACCGCCACCCGCGCCTCGATCACCTGGGCGAGCTTGCCCATCTCGCCCGATGCCCGGTACGCCTTGAGCAGCACCTCGACCGCGGAGAGGTTCTGCGGCTCCCTCGCCACCAGCGCTTCCATGCGCTGCAGCGCGCCCGGGTGCGTGGGGTTCGCCGCCAGCAGATCGGTGTACAGCTCGATGGCCCCGGCCTTGTCGAGCAGCTTGGTCTCGCGCAGCAGGCCCAGCCGGTACTTCGCCTGGAACAACCCGTCGCCGGTGATGAGCGTCAGCCGCCGCGCCAGCACGTCGGCGAGCTCCGGCCAGCGCTCCTGCGCCTCGCACAGCCGGTCCATGCGCTCCAGCGTCGCCGGGTCGTCGGGCTTGAGCTCGAGCAGCCGGCGGAAGGTGACCAGCGCTCCGGCGAGGTCCTTCTGCTGCTCCTCGAGCAGCACGCCCACTTGGAACATCAGCGCCGCGCGGCGGGCGGTGTCTTCCGCCATCGCCAGCTGGCGCTTGAGCACGTCGAGCAGCTCGCCCGTGCGGCCCTGCTTGCCCAGGAGCCGCGACAGCGTCTCCAGCCCCTCGGGGTCGCCCGGGTCGATCTCCAGCACCCGCTTCCACGCCTCGACCGACTCCTCGGCGTCGCCCTGGGCGTCGTGCGCCCGCGCGAGCGCGCGGTACAGGTTGGCCCGCGCCTTGTCTTCCGCGGCGCGCGGCGAGACCTCGCTGAGCAGCGCGAGCAGCTCGTCTTGCGCGTCGGCCGGCCCGGCGAGCTGCAACACCAGCTCGAGCGAGCGGGGGTCGTCGGGGAGCTCGCGCAGCGCCCGGGCGGCGGACACGAACGCCATCTCCGAGTTGTCCATCTGCTGCGAGTAGACCTCGGTGATCTTCTTGAGGAGCACCACCCGTTCCTGCGGGTTGGGCTCCGCCTCCACGCGCGACTCCAGCATCTGCACCAGCTTGAGGTGCTCGCCTTCGCTGGCGAAGACCGGCTCCAGCGTGGCCGCCGCTTCCCCCTTCAGTGAGCTGTCAGAGCGCGCCATCTCTTCGATCGCACCGATCGCCCCGGCATGGGCCGGCTTGCGGCGCAGGACCTCCTGGTACTGGGCGAGCGCCCCCTTGGGGTCGGCCAGTCGCTGCAGTTTCAGCCGGCCCAGGCGAACCATCAAATCCCAGGCCTCTTCTTTCGCGCCGCGGGCTTCCGCCAGCTGCACTTCCCGGCCGATGAGCGTCGCCAGCTCGGGGTAGCGCTCGGTCTCCGCCAGCAGCCGCCCGAGGAAGCGGATCGCGTTCTGGTCTTCGGGCCGCCGCTCGAGGATCGCCGCGTAGCACTGCGCGGCGAGCTGCTTGTCGACCAGCATCTCTTCCGCGAGGTTGGCGAGCTCGTAGAGCAGGTTCACCTGCGCCGACGCGTCGGTCTCCAGCGCCAGCTGGCGGCGCATGATGGTCGCCAGCTCGCGGTAGTTGCTCGTCTTGCGGTGCAGCCGGGCGAGCGCGTCGAGCACGAAGACGTTCTTGGGCTCCCGCTGCAGCACCTGGCTCCAGGCGCGGGTGGCGAGGTCGGGGCGCTCCAGGCGCTCGCCGTAGATCACGCCCAGCCGGCGCCACAGCGAGCCGGCCAGCGGTTCCACCAGGCCGCGCTCGAGCTGATCTTCGAACGCCGCCGCGAGCTCCTCGAAGCTGCCCAGGTCGGCCGCCAGCCGCTCGAGCTCCTCGACGGTGGCCTCGTCGTCGGGCACCTCCGCGAACATCCGCAGGCGCATCGCGAAGGCGAGCGGCTTGTGGCCGATCGCCTCCCGCAGCACGGCGATCTCCGCCATCGTGGTCTGCCGCCGCGCCGGGTCCACCGTGGGCAGCAACACCTCGAGCACCTCCACCAGCTTGCGGTGCTCCTTCACCGCCCGGTACTGCGCCTCGAGCAGCTTGGCGGCGTCGAGCCGCGCGACGTCGACCACGAACAGCCGCTCCAGCCCCGCGAGCGCCGCGGGGTCCGTCTCGGAGATGGCGAGCACCCGCGCCCAGCTGCGCACCGCCTCGGCGTGCTGCCCTTCGCGCTCGAAGATGCCCGCCCGCTTCGACAGTGCGGCGGACTGCACGACGCTGTCCTTGCTCGAGGTGGCGATCTGGTCGAGCGCGTCGGCCTGCTCGGCCCACTGCTTGGTGCGCGAGAAGAGCCGCTCGAGCGCCTGCAGCCCCGCCTCGGTCTTGCTGATCGCGTGGGCCGCCTTCCAGGCGTCGATCGCCTGGGCGTCCTGCCCGGCGGCCTCGTACGCCTCCGCCGCCTTGGTGAGCAGCTCGAAGCGCTCGGCCGGCTCGGTCGCCAGCTGCGCCTGCTTGGCGTACACCTCCGAGAGGCTCTTGGCGTTCTGCGAGCGCGCGTACAGCTTGCTGAGCGCTTCCAGCGCCTCGTGGTCCTGCGGCAGCACCGCGAGCACGGCCTGCCAGTCCTTCACCGCCTCGTCGGACTGGCCGAGGTGCTCGCGCACCTGCGCCGCCCGCCGCAGCAGGCTGAGCGCCTCGGCGTCCTGCCCGCCGAGGTCCTCGGCGGTGGTCTCGTAGACCTCGGCGAGTTCCTCGAAGGACTGGGTCTGCTGGGCCAGACGCTCGAGTTCGGGCCGCACCGCGTCGCGGTCGAGCCCGGCGGCGAACGCCTTGAGCGCCGACATGAAGGCGGCCTGGGGCTGGCCCAGGTCGCGCTCGAGGATCGCGCGCACCTCGGCGGCCAGCCGCGTGCGCTCGAGCGGCGTGCCCTGGCTCGCGCGCCCTTCGCGCAGCGCGATGCGCCGGGCGTGATCGCCCGCCTGCGCCAGCACCGGGTCGAGAATCGCCATCGCGGCGTCGCTCTCGGCCACCCCTGCCCTCGCCCACGCTTCCAGCGCGTCGCGCGCCGCGACGTGGCCGCCGTCCTCGGTGAGGATCTGCCGGTACAGCTGCAGCGCCCCTTGCGGGTCTTCCAGCGTCGTCTGCCGCAGCTGCGCCAGCCGGAACGCGAGCTCGCGCCCCGGAGGGCTCTGCCCTTCCTGGTTGCGGCGCAGCTCGAGCACGAAGGCCAGCTCGTGCGGCTGCTGGAGCTGCTGGTACAGCCGGTCGAGCGCCGCCGCGGCGTCGCGCGCCAGCGCGTCGCGCTGGGCGATCTGCCGCCAGTTCGCCGCCGCCCGCGCCGGGTCGTTGAGCCTCAGCTCGGAGATCTGCGCCGCCTCGCGGTCGAGGTCGGTCTTGGCGCCCGGGTCGGACTCCAGCAGCGCGAGCTGCTCGAGCACGTCCACCACCTGGGGCCACTGCTCCTTCGAGCGGTAGAGCCGCAGGAGCGCGCGCAGCGCCTCGAGGTGCTTGGGGTCGAGCTTGCGCAGCGCCTCGAGGTGCTTGGTGGCCGCCTCGGGAGAGCCCAGCCGCTTCTCGTAGAGTTCGGCGAGCTCCCAGTGCATCGCCGGCGCGGCCGGCCCCACGTCTTGCTCGATGAGGTCCGCGAGGATGTCGGCGTACGCCTCGATGCTGTCCGCGGCCTCGGCGGCCGCCCGCGCCCGGGTTCGCACCTGCGCGTCGCCCGGCGCCACCTGCACCGCGCGCGCCATCGAACCGAAGGCCTGGTCGTGCTGCTTGAGGAACTGCCCCTGCACGTGCGCCGCCCGCTGCAGCGCGATCAGCCGCTCGCCGGCGTCCTTGGTCGAGTCCGCGATGACCTGGAGCACCTGGACTTCCTTGCGGTGATCGCGCGCCGCCTCGAACACGCCCAGGAGCACCCGCGCGGCTTCCTCTCGGTGCTGCTCGTCGGAGAGCAGCTTCTCCAGCGCTTCGATCGCCTGGGCGTCGCCCGGCCGGCGCGCCAGCACCTCGGCGTACCGCTGGATCGCCTGGCCGGTGTCGCCCAGCGAGGTCTCGATGAGCTTGGCGCGCTTGAGCGCCAGCGCCGCTGCCCGGTCGCCGTCTCCGGCCTTCTCGGCCAGGGCCTCGAGCCGCTCCAGCACCTGCGACAGCTCGGCCGCGCGGCCGCTCTCCTCGAGCAGCACCGCGACCTGCGGCAGGAGCGCCGCCTCGTCGGCCCCCGCGCGGATCGCGTCCTGCAGCGCGGTGGCCGCCTCGCGCGGCCGCTTGAGCTCGCGGTTGACCCGCGCCAGCTCGATCGACAGCGGGGCCTTCTCGGCCGCGTCGGCCACCAGGATGCGCCGACGCAGTGCCTGGTCGCAGTCGCTCCAGCGCTGGGCGCGCCAGTACAGGCTCACCAGCCGCGAGAGCAGGCCGGGGTCCTCGGGCTTGCGCTCCAGCGCGCCCGCGAGCGCCTTGGCGGCGTCGTCCACCGCGCCACCTTCGTCGGCCAGGGCGGCCGCGTCCTGCAGCAGCGCCGCCGAGAGCGCGGCGTCGTTGCCCTTGGTCGACAGCTCGCTGAAGAAGCGCGACAGCTCGGCGTGCGCCTTGTTCTGCCGCGCCAGCCGCATCGCCTCGGCGCGGAAGCTCACGTCGGTGGGGTCGAGCGCCACGCCGCGCATGCGCAGCTCGAGCGCCTGGCGCTCGTCGAGGAGCCGCTGCTCGGTGACCTCGGCGAGCAGCGACAGGAGACCCTTCTGTTCCTCGCGGTCCTGCACGCTCGACAGCTGCACCAGGAGCGAGGCGACCTGGCGCTGGTGGTCGCCGACCTTCGCGTAGTGCGGCGCCAGCGCACGGGAGATCTCCGCCTGGCGCACGCCCTGGGAAGCGAGCCGCTCGAGGCCGCCGATGACCGCGGCCAGCGTCGCCCCCTGCTCCAGCAGGTTCAGGAACAGCCGGGCCGCCTCGTCGCGCTGATCGAGCCGCTCGGCGTAGAGCTGCGCCAGGCGAGCGCACCACTCCTGCCGCTCGGCGGGAGAGTCGGCCACCGCCATCAGCCGCTGCGCCACGCCCGCCAGCTCTTCCCACTTGCCCAGCGTCGCGCAGGCGTTGCCCAGCTTCTTCAGGGTGGGCACGCTCGTCGGGTCGAGCTCGAGGATCTTCCGGTACACCTCGGCCGCCGCGGCCGGGTCGGCTGCGGAAGCCTCCAGGCGCCGGGCGTCGGCCTCCAGCTTCTGCCGCGGGTCCTGCGGTTCCTGGATCAGCGCCTTGCGCGCCGCGGCCACCCCCTGGGTGGCTTCCACGTCGTCGGGCGCCCTGCGGAGCACCTCGTCCCACGCCTCGAGCGCGTCGCCCGGCCTCGCGAGGGGCCCGGCGAGCGTCTGCCCGAGCGCCCGCCACAGCCGGATCGCGTCCTGGGGCCGCGCCACCTGCACGCCGCGACGCAGCGTGCGCGCGAGCGCCTCGTGGGTGCCGGCCGCCGCGGCGGCCTTCATCAGCCCGCTGAGCAGCCCCGCACGACCCGGGTCGAGCGGCACCGCCCACGCCAGCGACTGGAACGCCTTCTCCGGTTCCCCGGCTTCCTCGAACAGCAGCGAGAAGGCCTCGCACAGCGCCACCCGGTCCTTCATCGGGCGGGGCGCCGACACCGCGAGCTCCGCGAGCTTCCACGCTTCCTTGGCCTCGGCGCCGGCGACCATCAGCTGCGCCAGACGCCAGGCGATCTGCGCGTTGCCGGGCTCCAGCTGGTTGGCCGCGTCGAGGTGCTTGCGCGCGCGCGCCGGGTCCTTCGCCACGTTGGCGCAGAGGTCGGACAACCGCAGCAGCAGCTCCGCCTGTGCCGCCTTGCTGCGCAGCGACCCGAGGTGCTTCTCGAGCAGCGCGATGCCTTCCGACACCCGCCCGTCTTCCATCACCAGCTCGGCCGTCAGCCCCACCGCGTCGGCGCGCGACGGGTCGATCGCCACTGCCTTCTCGAACGAGGCGATGGCGGCAGCGCGATCGTTGGCCTTGGTCAGCTGCAGCATGCCGACCCGCAGCCGCAGGTCGACCTGCGCGGTCTTGTCGCGCGACTCGCCCGCCAGCTTCTCGAAGAGCGCGATCGCCGGGCCGTAGTCACCCTGCCGGGCCGCCACGTCCTCGAGCAACTGGAGCGCGTCGGGCATCGCCGGCCACAGCAGGAAGCAGCGGTCGATGGCTTCTTTCAGCTTCTGCGTCGCGTTGGGGTCGTAGTGCGCGTACAGCCGGGCCACCTGCAGCGACAGCCGCGCCGCGGCGTGCCGGTCGCGCTCCTCCAGCGACGCCGAGCGCAGGGCCTTGACGCGATCGCGCCACGCCGCGCCCAGCGCCTCGACCGACTTCTTCACCGCCAGCGCGCGCGCGTTCTTCTCGTCCTGCGCGAAGATGCGTTCCAGCGCCTTGCCGACCAGGCCGTGCTGCTGCGGGTCGTCGGCCAGGCGCTCCGCGAAGAGCACCAGGTCCTCGACCATCTCGCGGTCGCCCAGGAGCGCGCTCTCGCGCTCGAGCGATTCCCAGGCCGCCGCCGCGCGGCCTTCGTCGAGGAGGATCTTGCGCGCCCGCCGCGACGCCTGCCGCTCGCCCGGCGCTGCACGGGCCGCGAGCTGGCAACAGAGCACCACGCGGTCGGGCCGCGACAGCTTGTGCTCGAAGAGGTCCGCCGCCTTCAGGTAGTAGGCCGCGCTGGTGACGCCCTCGGTGGCGCCGCCGAGCCGCTCCAGCACCTCGGCGAGGAGCTGGTGCTCCTGCCGCGCCTCGTAGAGTGCCTTGAGGCCTTCCAGCGCCTCCCGCGAGTGCGGCGCGTAGACCAGCGCCCGCCGCAGCAGTTCTTCGGCGCGTTGCGGGTTGCGCAGGCGCTCGCGCGCCAGGCCACCGGCGACCGCGAGCAGGTGGCCACCCTCGTCGGGGTTGGGCACCTCGCGCGACCGCGCCTCGTAGAGCTTGATCAGCTCTTCGACGCGGCCCGACTTCTCCAGGGATGCTTCGACTTCAGCAAACTGCTTTTCGCGAGCCTCGGTCGTCATGGCGCAGGGGTGCGAATGTACCCCCGCCCCGGCCTGAACGTGCCTGTTTTCCTTGGGACTTTCGCACCCCCGTGGCGGGGGCGGTCAGCCTCAGCTGGCCGGGGTGTCGGCCGCCGGGGCGGCCTCGGCCGGCGGGGCCTCGGCGGGCTTGGCGATCACCGTGCGAGGGAGCGCCGCGACGCGCTCGGCGTTCGCCTTGTCCCCGGCGCGGTGGAAGAGCTCCTGCGCCTTGTCGAGCGACTTGAGCTCCTCCGCGAGCGCCGCCGCACGCGGCCAGTCACCCAGCTGCTCGAAGAGCACCAGGGCCTTCTCCTTGCGACTCGCCAGCACCCAGGCCTCGGCGGCCTGCGCCGTCTCGCCCAGGAGCTCGAGCCACTTGGCGCGGCCGAAGTGGTCGCCCCCCGCAGTCGACTTCGCCAGCTCGCCCTTGGCGTACGCCAGCGCCTCAGCGTCGAGCTTGAGCTGCTGGAGGAACTTGAACCCCTTCGGTCCGCCGAGGTGGGTGAGCGTCTCCACCGCCGCCGCGCGCTGCCCCGCCGACAGCAGCACCTGCGCCGCGCCCAGCCGGTCGCCCTTGGCGATCAACGCCTGCACTTCCTTGGTGCGCACGCGCTCGGCCGAGGCCATGTCCTTCGCGCGCTCGTACGCCTTGCGCGCCGCGCCCAGCTTGTTGGCGCGCTCCCAGGCGAGGCCCGCCTGGTCGAACTGCCGCGCCCGCTCGTAGAGCTTGGCCACCGCATCGAAGTTCCCCTGGCCGACGTGGAGCTCCATGAGGAGCTCCCAGGCCTGGGCCTTCTCGAGGTGGAACTGGGCTTCCTTGGGGCCGACCAGCGGAATGAGCCGCTTCGCCTCGTCGGTGAGCTTCCCGGTGAGCGCCGCACGCAGCGCGCTCCGCAGGTCCTTCGCTTCCTCGTAGAGCCGCACCGCGTCGGCGAACTGGCCCTTGCGCTCCAGCACCCGGCCCGCGTCGCGCCCGTGCCCCTTCTGCTCCAGCACCTTGGCCTCGTTCTGCCAGTCGCCGGTGCGGTGCAGCGTCTCCACCGCTTCCTTCTCGGCCGCGGGCCGGCCGCTCGAGGCGTAGGCCACCGCGGCCTTCGACTCGTCGCCCACCGCGCGCCAGATGCCGCCCACCAGGTACATCACGTCGCGCCAGGCCTGGATCCTGGGGTCCGGGCCCGCGGGAGCGGCCGCGTCGGCAGCAGGCGCTGCGTCGGCAGCAGGCGCCGAGTCGGCAG
>JAIBBQ010000108.1 GCA_019694595.1 Myxococcaceae bacterium | reverse complement strand
CACGCTGGGGGCAGGGGCCGGGGGCGGCTGGGCTGGCCGCGCGGCCGGCGCGCGTGCGGCAGGAGCGCTCACGCTGACCGCAGGCACCGAAGGCGCCACCGCCACCCGGGGCGCCGCGGGAGCGACGGGAGGCACCACCGCGCCCAGCTTGGGAGCGGCCGGCGCCGGGGCCACGGCCACCGCAGGTGCCGCGGTGAGCTTGGGCATCGCTGGGGCCACCGGGCCCGGCCTCGCAGGAGCGGCCGGCGCGACGGGGGGAACCTGGGGAGCTTTCTTCGGAGGATCCGCCATCGGGCGTGCTTCTTAGCGGGCGACGGCCGGCAAGTCCTTGTGCCCGGCGAGCTTGGTCTTCTTGTTGGCGGCAGCCGACTTGGCGATGTCGTCCGCGCTCAGGCCCGACGACAGGCTGATGGTGGTCGACGTGCGCTGCCCCGACTCCACGTCGGTGGCGGAGACGTTCACGATGCCGTTGGAGTCGATCTCGAAGGTGACCTCGATCTTCACTTCGCCGCGCAGCGCGACCCGGAAGCCGCCGAACTCGAACTCGCCCAGCGACTCGCATTCCTCGGCGCGGTTCGACTCGCCCTGGTACACGCGGATCTTCACCTTGTCCTGGCCGTCGCGGCTGGTGGTGAACGTCTTGCCCTTCTCGATGGGAATGGGCGTGTTCTTGTCGATGATCTTCTCGGTGTAGCCGCCCACGGTGCCGATGCGCAGCGCGAGCGGCGTCACGTCGACCAGGAACGTCTCGGTCGCCTTGTCCACCAGCGCGTGGGCCTGCAGCGCGGCGCCGAGCGAGACCACCTGGTCGGGGTCGATGCCCTCGAGCGGCTGCTTCTGGAAGTAGTGGGCCACCGAGTTTCGAATGATGGGCAGCCGGGTGGGGCCGCCGACGAGGATGACCGCGTCGACCTCGCCCGCGGTGAGCCGCGCGCTCTGCAGCGCCTCGTCGCACACCTTGAAGGTGCGCTGCACGAGGTCCATCGTCATCTTGTTGAAGCCGTCCTCGTCCAGGCTCTGGGTGAGGTCCATCACGTTGCCGTTGGCGTCCTGGCAGATGCCCGAGCAGAGGATCTGCGCCTTGCCGTTGCGGCCGACGTCGATCTTCGCCTGCTCGCTCGCTTCCTTGAGCATCTGCAGGCAGTACTTGTTCTGGCGCAGGTCGAGCCCGGTGCGGCCGAGGAAGTCTTCCGCCAGCCAGGTCATGATGCGGTCGTCGAAGTCGTCGCCGCCCAGGTACGTGTCGCCCGCGGTGGAGAGCACCTCGAACACGTCCTTGCCGATCTCCAGGATCGACACGTCGAAGGTGCCGCCGCCCAGGTCGTAGATCACGATGCGCTGGTTGATGTCGCGCCCGAAGCCGTACGCCAGCGCCGCCGCGGTCGGCTCGTTCAAGATGCGCAGCACCTCGAGGCCGGCGATCTTCCCCGCGTCCTTGGTCGCCTGGCGCTGGTTGTCGTTGAAGTACGCCGGCACCGTGACCACCGCCTTGGTCACCGGCTGGCCGAGGTAGCTCTCGGCGATGGTCTTCATCTCCTTGAGCACCAGCGCGGAGATCTCGGGCAGCGAGTACACCTTGCCGCGCACCTCGAGCCGCACGCCGTTGTTGGGGCCTTCGACGATCTTGTACGGCATCACCGCCTGGGCCTTCTTCACCTCGTCGGAGAAGAAGTAGCGGCCGATGAGCCGCTTCGCGCTGTAGACGGTGTTCTCGGCGTTGGTGATGACGTTCTTCTTCGCCGAGTTGCCGACCAGCACCGAGCCGTCTTCGAGGAAGGAGACCACGCTCGCGTGGTTCAACTCGCCCCACTCGTTGGCCAGCACCATCGGCTTGCCATCCTTGACTACCGAGACGCACGAGTAGGACGTGCCCAAGTCGATGCCGACCGCGATGTCGTCCGCCATGCCACAAGTCTAGCCGGTCTCCTGCGACTCTGAAGGGTTAGCGTCGGGAAGTTGCCGGGGACTTCCGTGTTGTCGGAGGAGGCCGCCACAATACGGAACCAGACCGATGTCCTCGCTCCTCGCCCTCTACACCTCCGATCCTTTTCTCGTGCGCTGCGAGCTCGACCGCGTGAGCCCGCACGTGAGCCTCGCGTCGGCCGACGACGTCGCGGGCGTGGGCGCCTACGACGACGGCCTGGTGCTGCTGCGGCGCTTCGGCGCCCAGACCCCCAGGGCCGACCTCTGGCACGCCCCCGAGAGCGACGTGGTGCTCGCCCAGGCCCAGCGCCTCGCCCCCGGGCTGCCTCCGGAAGAGAACACCCAGCCCTTCCGATTCCGGCAGTGGTTGTTCGCTGCGTCCGGCACCTTCGAGGCCCCCGAGGCGCTGCGCGAGCGGCTCCTGGAACGGCTGCCCGACTTCCTGCAGCGCGTGGTCAAGGGTGGCCTGCCCGAGGAAGCGGTGTTCGGCGCCTTCCTGGCGCGCCTGCGAGAGCTCGGCCGCACCGAGGACCTCTCGCTGGAAGCGCCGGTGGCGGCCCAGGTGCTGCTGCACACCGCCCGCACCGTGGAAGACGCCGCCCGCGAGGCCGGCGTGGCGCAGCGGCCAGGCTTCACCCTCGCCGCCACCAACGGCCGCGTGCTGGTGGCCGCCCGGCGCGGCGGCGCGCCGCTGTACCTGAGGCTGCTCGAAGGCGAGGCCACCTGCGAGCGCTGCGGCCTGGGCGCGGCCGCGAAGGACTCCGACACCCTGGTGCGCCAGCACCGGCAGCGCCGCTCGGTGGTGTTCGCCACCCACCCGCTCAAGGCGAGCGCCTGGTCCGAGGTGGAAGACGGCGCCGCGGTGGCGGTCGACCGCAAGCTGTCGCTGCAGACGCTCAAGGGCTGAAGCGACGGCGCGAAGGGTGCTAGGCGGGCGGCCTCCATGGCTGGCCCCTTCTTCGAGCTCATCCCCTATTGCGCGGCGCTGGCGTTCGTCTGCTGGCTTCTCTCGGTGCTGACCCGCGAGTACTCCTGGGTCGACCGCATCTGGTCCATCGCGCCTCCGGTCTACCTGTGGGCGATGGCGGCCCGCACCGGCTTCGAGGCGCCCCGGCTCACGCTGATGGCTGCGCTCGCCACCGCGTGGGGCGCCCGCCTCACCTTCAACTACGCGCGCAAGGGCGGCTACGCGAAGGGCGGCGAGGACTACCGCTGGGGCGTCTTGCGCTCGCGCATGTCGCCCGCGCTCTTCCAGGTCTTCAACGCCACCTTCATCGCGCCGTACCAGAACGCGCTCATCTTCCTGCTCACCGCGCCGGGCAACGCCGCGGCGCTCCACCCGTCACCGCTGGGCGCGGCCGACGTGGCGCTCGCCGCACTCTTCCTCGCGCTGCTGGCCCTGGAGACGGTGGCCGACCAGCAGCAGTGGAACTTTCACCAGGCGAAGAAGGCCCGCGCCGCCCGGGGCGAGAGCGGCCCGCGCTTCTGCACCACGGGCCTGTTCCGCTACTCGCGCCACCCCAACTTCGTCTGCGAGGTCGGTCAGTGGTGGGTGATGTTCGGCTTCGCGGTGGTGGCCGCCGGCACCCCCTGGCAGTGGACCGCCGCGGGCGCGGTTCTGCTCACCTTGCTCTTCGACGGCTCCACCCGCTTCACCGAAGGCATCACCCGCTCGCGCTACGCCGAGTACGCCGAGTACCAGGCGAAGACGTCGCGGCTCCTGCCGTGGTTCCCCCGGGCCTGAGCGGCGCGGCTCAGCTGGGGAAGAAGCATTCCTGCAGCACGATCACCAGCAGGTTGCACAGCGCGTGGAAGACCGCGGCGCCCACCACGCCGCCGGTGCGCTCACGCATCCACCCGAAGATGAGCGCGGGGAAGAAGACCGCGGTGCGAAACGGCAGGCCCTGCGCGAGGTGCCCGAGGGCGAAGAGCACCTGCGTCACCCAGAAGGCCTTGCCCAGCCGGCCGCCGAGGAACACGCGCCCCTGCGGCCAGGCGTCTCGCAGCCGCGTCTGCAGGTAGCCCCGGTAGAAGAACTCTTCCGGCAGCGCGACCACGAAGAGCTGGTCGATGACCCATTCGAGGAAGCGCGGCGGCAGGCGGAGGCCGAAGTTCGGCGCCCGGGTGAACGGGCTCAGCAGGTGCGCCAGCTCGGGCGGCAGGCGCGGCACCACCTCGGTCACGTAGACCCAGAAGCCCAGGGTGTAGAGCGGCCCCACCACCGCGAAGGCCGCCAGCGCGAGCTTGAGCTGGGCGCCCAGGTTCCGCGTCGAGACCCCCATCTCGCGGAAGTCCTCGCCCCGCTGCCGCATCGCCAGGAGCGGCAGGTAGAGGAAGCCCAGCGTCGCCACCACCTTGGCCCACGGCGTGGCCACCACCCAGGCGACCACGATGGCGCCGAAGCACACCGCCCAGATGGTGACCGCCTCGGCGACCGGTGCGCGGGGCAGCCACCGCGGCGCCGGCTCGCGCAGGGGCATCACGCGGGCTTGAGCCGGGCGAACAGGGAAGACGGCGTCAGGTAGGTCAGCTGGAGCTGCGCCGCGACCAGCTGGGCGCCGCTGCGCAGCACCGCCGGCTGGCCGGCCGCGAGCTTGATGCCGTCGAGCGAGGTGCCGTTGCGGCTGTTGGCGTCGCGCACCGTCCACAGGGTGCCTTGCTGGGCGCGCATGAAGACCAGGTGCACCGACGACAGGGTGCCGTCGCTCAGGGTGAGGTCGCAGTCGGGGCTGCGGCCCAGGGTGAGCTGTGGCGCGTGGGTGGCGCTGTCGAGCGCGAGCGCCAGGCAGTCACCCATCGGCACCGGCGCCGGCCCGGGCAAAGGCGTGGGGAGCCTGGGGAGCTTCTGGGTGGTCGCGGTGGGCGGCGCCCAGGGGCTCGGTTCCCACACCAGCCAGTCGTGGGGGTGGGTGCGCTCGAAGTCCACCAGCGGACCGTGGGCGAAGCGCAGCGCGAGCGTCGAGAGGAGGTAGCTCTTCACGGCTGGGGGACCCGTCGGCGCAGCGACGCGTACTTCTGGTGGTAGGCGAGGTTCAAGGGATCAAGTGCCAGCGCCTCTTCGAGCGCGGTCACCGCCAGCGGCAGCCGCCCCTGGCTCTCGTGCGTGCTCACCTGCGCGAGCTTCTCGCGCGCCTGCAGCTCGGCGCCCGGGTGCTCGCGGCAGTACCCCGCGCGCAGCTCCTCGAGCTCGGTCACGGTGAGGCCCGCCGACAGGCACCGCGCCACCCCGTGGAAGTTCTTCCGCTGGGCGTCGAGCGCGGCGCGGCGCGCCGGCGAGGTGAGCTGGGCCACCGCGTCCTTCACCTTGGGGAGCACCGAGGTGAGCAGCCCGCGCCTGGCGGGCGAGAGGTTGAGCTCGTGCAGCTTCTCGAGCGACTTGATCGCCTCGCGGCCCTTGGCGCGCGACTCGTCGAAGCTCGCGTCGGGCGAGAGCCCCAGCAGCGCGAAGGGGTCGCCGGCCTGCCGGCCTTCGAAGCGGCCGAGCGTCGGCTCGGCGAGCGCGTCGTCGGAGCTCGAGGTGACCTCCAGGCCCTGGCTCAGCCGGGTGATGGCGTCCTTCTGCGGGGCGCTCACGTTGACGAACTGCACGCCGAAGCCGGGGGGCAGGTTCCACGCCTTCGCCTGCGCGGCGTCCACGTGCCGCACCACCTCGCCCTGCACCTCGAGCCCGGGCGCGAGGGTGAGGCGCACGCGCGAGAAGACCGCGGGGAGTGCGCCGTCGCTGCAGACGAACACGCCCGCGCGCGAGAGGTCGATGCCCTTGAGCGGCCCGAGCGACTTGCCGTCGACGCCCACCACCTCCAGCGGCCGTGGCACGGGCGGCGGGGCGCGCGGCGCCGAAGGTGCCGGCGCCGGAGTGCCCGCTCTCGCCTGGGGGGCCGACGGGACCGGGGCGCTCGCCACCGGCGCGCTGACGGCGGGCGGCGGCGCGCTCGGCGAGGGCGCCGGCGTGCCGCCGGTGGCCCCGGCCGCGCCGAACCGCAGCGTGGACTGCGGGGGCACCTGCTTCAGCCCCCACGGGGTGGGCGACGGAGAGATGGCAGGCGTGAGCGGGCTCGCCAGCACGCCGGGGCCCGGGGTGGCAGGCTGCGAGGGCCGCGGAGCGGGGGTGCCTGGCGCGGCCTGGAGCATGGGCGTCGCCGGCCGCTGGAGCACCGGGGTCGGTTGGGAAGGCCGGGGTGCCGCGTCGCCGACCACGTCGGCCGGTGGGCCCCACCCCTGGAGCTGGGTCATCAGCACCGTCTCCAGCGCGACCCCGAAGGCGCCCGCGGTCTGGAAGCGGTCTTCCGGGCGCTTGGCGAGCGCCTTCATCACCGCCTCCGACAGCAGCGGGGGCAGGGTGGGCACCAGCACGCGGGGCGCCGCGGCCACCTTCTCGCGGTGCGCCATCAAGAGCCCGGTGATGCCGCCGCCGCTGAACGGCAGGCGCCCGGTGAGCAGGAGGTACGCGATGACGCCCACGGCGTAGATGTCGGCGCGGCCGTCGATGCGCTCGTTGGTCGCCTGCTCCGGCGCCATGTACTCGGGCGTGCCCACCACCACGCCCGCCGCGGTGCGGTGCTCGTCGTCGACCTCGGAGGCGAAGAGCTTGGCGATGCCGAAGTCGAGGATCTTCACGAAGTGCTCGTTGCGGCCACGGCGCACCAGGAAGATGTTCTCGGGCTTGAGGTCGCGGTGCACCACGCCGTGCTCGTGCGCGGCGTCGAGCGCGTCGCACACCTGCGCCAGGATCGGCACCGCCACCTCGGGCGCCACCGGTCCGTGCATGAGCGAACTCAGGGGCCGGCCCTCGAGCAGCTCCATCACGAAGTAGTAGCGGTGCGGCGGCACCACGTTCATGTCGAAGATGTTGACGATGTTCTCGTGGGCGATGAGGTTGACCGCGCGCGCCTCGGCGTAGAAGCGCTGCACCAGCGACGGGTTGCTCGCCAGGTGGTCGTGCAGCACCTTGATCGCCACCTTGCTGCCGATGACGCCCTGCTCGCCCTGGTACACCGTGCCCATGCCGCCCTTGCCGATGACCTTGACGATCTTGAAGCTGCCCAGGGTCGTGCCGAGCACCGGATCCATCGCGGGGATGGTGGGAATCGGCGTCAGCAGGTTCACCAGCTCTCCGGCGGCGCCGCCGCTCCTGGCGTCCTCGGGGGCCTTCTCCCAGGGCACCAGCTCCTGAGTGCCGGAGTCGAACCGCCGCAGGACGGGACAGGCCTGTTCGGCCCGGTGGGGCTGTCCGCATTGCGCGCAGTTCATCGCGAAGGGTCGCTATTGAGCACTGCGCCCGGGGCGCAGCAAGTCACCTGCGCCGCAGGGCCTTGCGGAAATCCCCGAGGCTCAGGGTGTTGAGCACGTCGCCGCGGCGCGCCCAGCCCTTGCGCGCAGTGAAGACCGCGAGCGGCAGGTTGCGTTCCAGCTCGCCGACCGAGTGGGCGTCGGTGCTCGCGGTGAGCTTGACGCCTCGCTCCAGCGCGAGCCGCACGTGGTCGGCCTTCAGGTCGAGCCGCTCGGGCCCGCCGTTGACCTCGACCGCGATGCCCTTCTCGGCGGCCTTGTCGAGCAGCACCTCGATGCGCATCGGCGCCGGGTCGCGCTTGAGCAGCAGCCGCCCGGTGGGGTGGCCCCAGATCATCAGGTGGGGGTTCTCCATCGCGTTGAGGACCCGCCTGGTCATCGCCGCCTCGTCCTGCGAATGGCGGGTGTGGATGGAGCCGATGACCACGTCGAGCTTCTCGAGCACGGAGTCGGGGTAGTCGAGGCTGCCGTCTTCGAGGATGTCGGTCTCGATGCCCTTCAGCAGCACCAGCCGGCCCTGCATCTTCTCGTTGAGCGCGTCGATCTCGTCGGCCTGGCGCTTGAGCCGGTCGGCGTCGAGCCCGTTGGCGTAGCCCGCGGTCTCCGAGTGCTCGGTGACGGTGAGGTACTCGAGGCCCAGCATCAGCCCCGCCGCCGCCATCTGCTCCAGCGTGTGCTGGCCGTCGCTCCAGGTGGAATGGGCGTGCACGTTGCCCTTGATGTCGCCCAGCGCGACCAGGTCGGTGGGCAGCGCGCGCTTCGCGGCCGCTTCGAACTCGCCGGTGTCCTCCCGCAGCTCCGGCGGCACCGGCTGCAGTCCGAGGAGTTCGTAGATCTCGGCTTCCTCGCGAATGGGCAGCTTCTCGTCGCCACGGTGCACGCCCCACTCGGAGATCTTGAGCCCCTGGTCCTGGGCGAGCCCCCGCAGGCGGATGTGGTGCGCCTTGGACCCGGTGAAGTGGTGCAGCGCGGTGGCGAAGTCCTCGTCGGGCAGCACGCGCAGGTCGACCTGCAGGTCCCCGTCCTTCAGCCGCACCGACGCCTTGGAGGTGCCGTCGGCGATGACCTGGGCGACCTGCGGGTGGCTCGTGAGCGCCTTGAAGACCGGCGCCGCGTCCTTCGCCGAGGCGATGAGGTCCACGTCGGCCACCGTCTCCCGCCGGCGGCGCACGCTGCCGCCCAGCGCCGCGCGCTGCACGCCGGGCGCCGCCTGCACCACCTGGAGCAGCGCCTCGGCGGTGGGCAGCACGTCGGCGAGGCGCTTGCGGCCGCCCGCCTTGCTGCGCCGCGCGAGCGCGATGCCTTCGAGGATCTTCCCTTCGGTCTTCTCGCCGAAGCCCTTGAGGGCGCGCACCCGGCCGTCGCGGCAGGCCGCCTCGAGCTGGTCGAGCGTGCCCACCTGCAGCTGCTCGACGAGCGCCTTCACCTTCTTGGGCCCCAGCTCCGGCACGTCGAGCAGCTCGAGCACCTTGGGCGGGTACTTCGCCTTGAGCTCGTCCAGCGTGCCCATGGCGCCGGTGGTGACGAGCTCGGTGATCTTCGCGGCGATGCTGGCGCCGATGCCGGGCAGGGCGGTGAGCCCGCCGCTCGCCACCAGCTCGCCGATGTCCTCGGCGAGACCGGCGATGCGCTCGGCCGCGATGTCGTAGGCGCGGGTCTTGAAGCTGTTCTCGCCCTGGAGCTGGAGGTACAGGCTCAGGTCGCGCAGCGCCTTCACCACCGCGGTCTTGTCGTTGAGCACCATGTCGCTTGGGGGCCTTACCTGCTCCTTGGCGGCGGGCGGGTCAAGTCGGCCCGACTGCACCGCGGCGGCGCGAGGCGATAGGGTCTCGCCCCATGAAATTCGGCTGGTCGATGGTGCTGCTGCTGGTGGCCTGTGGTCCCAAGGTGTTGCCGCCCGAAGGCCCCCATCTCCTCTGGGAGACCGACCCGCAGAGCCTGAACAACCCGTTCCCCGACGCGCGCTTCCTGAGCGGGGGCGGGGCGCCCTACCGCACCGACTGGTTCAAGCCGTTCCTGATGAAGACCTCGGCGACGCCGAGCATGAGCCACTTCCTCAACGCCTACGCCACGGTCGCCCAGACCCAGGTCCACGGCATCGGGAACCTCGCGCCGGTGCTCATTCTCCCCAGCGAGAAGCTCGACCCGGCGTCGCTGCCTGGCGCCGCGGTGCGCCTGATGAATCGCAACGGCACCTGGAGCGTGCTGGAGGCGAACGTGGTCATCGAGCACTCGCTCGCCGCGCTCGACGGCACCGACCACGTGGCGCCCGACGACTACCCGGACTTCTTCCTGGTGCGGCCCGGCCTGCCGCTCCCCGAGGACGCCACCGGCATGCTGGTCATCAAGAAGGGGCCGAAGACCAAGGCGGGCGCGGCGCTGGAGCGCGGCCGGGCCTTCGACGGCGCCAAGCCCGACCTCGCGCCGCTCGCCGCCGCGATGGGAGTCGACGCCTCGGAGATCCTCCTCGCGCTGCCTCAGACCCCCGCCAAGGTGACCGAGGTCTGGAAGTCGCTCATCGCGTGGACCCAGTCGGCCGCGGGCGTGCCGACCATCACCATTCCGTCGCACGGAAAGGCCGAAGCCTTCGGGGGCGGCTCGAGGCCGGTGGGCATGTGGACCGACGCTGACGCCGACTGGTCGGTGATGACGCGCTGGCTGCAGTTCCGCGACTACGGCCGGCCTGCCACGCCCGTGTCACGGGTGGTCATCGGTTCGTTCGGGCTGCACGACCTGCGCGGCACCGACGGCGCGTGGCGCGACGACTGGGTGCTCGACCCGTCGAAGTCGCCGGTGCAGCAGATCCCCTTCGTGCTCTCGATTCCCGCGGGGCCCAAGCCGGCCGGCGGCTGGCGCACCATCGTCGCGGTCCACGGGACCGGCGGCCGCAACGTGCCCAAGGACACCTCCGACGAGAGCTTCTGCCTCGAGCAGGCGGTGCTCCTCGCCCAGCGCGGCCTGGCCTGCCTGGGCATCGACGCCCCCAGCCACGGCGAGCGCGGCACGGTGGACAAGTTCTTCCCCGTCGAGAACCTGCCCGCGCTGCGGGAGAACATCCGCGAGATGCCGTTCGATCTCTTCCAGGTGGTGCGCGCCATTCCGCTCCTCGACGTCGACGGCGACCACCAGCCCGACCTCGCCGGTGAGTACGGCTTCTTCGGCAACTCGCTGGGGTCGATCATCAGCACCGGCTTCGTCACCCAGGATCCGCACCTCACCTACGCCGCGTTCAACATGTGCGGCGGCGGGCTGAGCAACATCCTGATGTCCACCTACATCCACGAGCTCATCGGGCTCCTGCTGGTGCGCCAGACGGACCTGGTGCCGTTCTCCACCGAGTACTCGCAGGCGTTCTTCGCGTTCCGCGCCGCCGCCCAGCCGATCCTCGAGCCGGCCGACCCCATCAACTTCGCCGGCCAGCTCCGCGGCGACATGGCGCTGCTCCACCAGGAAGGCCTGCGCGACCAGCTGATCCCCAACCACGCGACCGAGGACCTGGCGCGCGCCTTCGGCATGACGCCGGCCACCGGCAACGTCACCGGCACCACGCCGCTGCATGCCTTCGCGGTGCACGACCCCGCGAAGTACCTCTCGGCCGAGAAGGCCAAGGACTACAACGGGCACAACGTGTACGACTTCGCGCCGGTGAGAGAAGAGATCATGCGTTTCCTCGAGACCCGCGGCCACGAGCTGGTGCTCGCGCCGTGACCATCCGCACCAAGCTCGGCAAGGTCGAGGTGGCTGAAGGCCAGCTCAAGGGGCTCCCCGTCGGCAAGCGCAACCTCCTGCTCGCCAAGGTGGGCGGCAAGCTCAAGTCGCTCGACGACTGGTGCAACCACGCCGGCTGCCTGCTGTCGGGCGGCACGCTCGAAGGCAACACGGTGACCTGTCCGTGCCACGAGGTGGGTTTCGACCTCGACACCGGGAAGAACGTCACCTCGCCCGGGGTGTGCGACGACCAGGACGCGTTCCCCATCGAGGAAGAGAACGGCGAGCTGGTGGTCGTCGGGTTTCCCAAGCCCTGATGCTGTCGGCGGCCCGCGCGCAGCGGCTCGGCCCGCTCCTCGAGCAGCTCGCGCGCGACTGCGCGGTGGTCGAGCGCACCGCCGCCGATCCGGTGGAGCTGGTGCACCGCTACCGCCGCCGCGACGACATCGAGGTCGCCGGGCTCCTCGCCACCTCGCTCGCTTACGGGCGCCCCCAGGTGTTCAAGCCGGTCGTGGAGAAGGTGCTCACGGGCCTGGGAAAGCACCCCGGCGCCGCGGTGGCCGAGCTCGACGTGCCCGCCGCCCGGAAGCTGCTCCAGGGCTTCGTCTACCGCTTCAACCTGCCGGCGGACCTCGCGGTGCTGTTGCTCGGCATGGGCGCGGTGCTGCGCACCCACGGCACGCTGGAAGCGCCGGTCGCGCGCGGGGTGGAGCAGGGCGGCATTCGCCAGGGCTTGAGCGCGCTGGTCGCCGAGGTCCGCGCCGGAGCGCCGCTGCCCGAGATTCGCCGGGCGCTGGGGCCCAACCGCGGCCTCGCGCACCTGCTGCCCAACCCCGAGGCCGCCGGCGCCTCCAAGCGGCTCAACCTCTACCTGCGGTGGATGGTGCGCGGCCCCGACGCGGTCGACTTCGGACTGTGGAAGAAGGTGCCCGCGAGCGCGCTGGTGGTCCCGCTCGACACCCACATCGCCCGGCTGTCGAAGCACCTCGGCCTCACCCGCCGCCGCGACCTCGGGTGGCGCACCGCCCAGGAGATCACCGGCTCGTTGTTGCGGCTCGATCCGCGCGACCCGGTGCGGTTCGACTTTCCGCTCTGCCACCACGGCATGAGCGGCGGCTGCCCGGTGCGGCCCCGGGCCGAGAGCTGCAAGCGCTGCGTGCTGCGCTCGGAGTGCGCCGTGGGCCGACGGCTCGCCGGGCCCCCTTGAGTTCGACGCAGATCCAGGCGAGACCGCCCCGCGTGAAGCGCCTCCTCGCCGTCTCCGCCGCCTTCGGCCTCCTGGCCAGCGCGCCCGTGTACGCCGGCGGCGCCTGCGCGGGTTGAAGCAACCCCACGCTCCCGGTCGGGGGCGCCCAGTCCGGAACGGTGGAGCCCAACCACCTGCGGCTCGACGTCAGCCTGTCCGTCGCGCGCGCCGAGGCCTCGCACGACGAGTCGTGCCCGGAGATCGGCCCCATCTGCCAGGTGCGCGACGAGCCGCCGCAGCAGCACCACACCACCCTGTGGCTGAGCGAGGTGCGCCTCATCGGCGAGCTCGGCCTGTCCGACGAGGTCGCGCTCCAGCTCATGGTGCCGGTGCGCTTCGTCAACACCAGCACCCGGTTCACCGACCTCGCCGGCACGACGCTCGCACTCGACTACCAGAACATTCACCACCGCGACGAGACGGTGTCCGGCATCGGAGACCCGCAGCTGCTGGTGCACGCGGGCACCTCGATCCTCGGCTTCCAGCTCGGAGCGCGCGCGGGCCTGAGCCTCCCCCTGGGAGCGGTCAGCCAGAACCCCTACCGCCTGACCGACGAAGGCCTGCCGCACCAGCACCTCCAGCTGGGCACCGGGACCGTCGACCCCGTGGTGGGCGGCGACGTGTCGCGCGACTTCGGGCCGTGGTCCCTCGCCGCCTTCTTCCAGGTGCAGGTCCCGAACTACGCCGGGCCGCAGGGGTACCAGGCCGGCACGCGCGTCGCGGGCGGGCTGGTCGGCCTGTCCAGCCTGGGGCTCGACGGTCCGCGCTTCCGCCTGGGCGTCACCGCCTTCCATGAGGCCGCCGAGCGGTGGGACGGGAAGGTCCCCACCGAGGACGGCAACCAGGGCCGCTTCGACCTCTACGTGGGCCCCGGCGTCACGCTGCCCTTCGCCGACGACTGGAGCGCGTCGCTCGACGTGCGCGTCCGCGCCTACGGCCACACGGTCAACGCGCAGCTCTCGATGCCCGTGCTGGTGGAGCTGTCCATCGGCCGGCTGCTGCACTTCGAGGACGGGGTCGCCGAGCGCCCCGAGCCGGCGCCCCAGGGCGGCGACGTGTCGGACCTGGTGCTCGAAGGCGAGGCCGCGCCGCTCGCCGGGGTGCCCGGCAAGGTGACGGTGGTCGACTTCTGGGCGCCCTGGTGCGGCGCCTGCACCGAGCTCGACCGCGCGCTGCGCACCCGGGCCGTGGCGGACCCGACGCTCGCGGTGCGCCGGGTCAACATCGTCGACTTCGACTCGCCCATCGCGCGGCAGGAGCTGCAGGGCGTCGACACGCTCCCGCACGTGCGCGTGCTCGGCGCCGACGGCGCGGTGCTGTGGGAAGCGAGCGGCGCGCCCGACGAGCTGCTGCGCCGCCTCGACGGACGCTGATTCGTCCTTGCTGGAGATCGTGCACGCCCGACGCTAAGAGCGCAGGCGATGTCGCTCGCGCGCGTGCAAGGCCAGACCAGGGCGGTGGAAGCGCTGCAGGCCGTGCTGCGCCGTGGAACGGTGCCCCACGCCTGGCTCTTCGAAGGCCCCGAAGGCGTCGGCAAGGAGCTCGCCGCGTTCGCCTTCGCCCAGGCGCTCGTCTGCCCCGAGAAGCCGCTCGAGGGCTGCGACGCCTGCGCGGCTTGCAAGCGCGTGCTCAAGGGCATGCACCCCGACGTCACCCGCGTGCTGCCCGAAGACGAGCAGGTGCGGCGCGGCTGGGCCGGGCGCAGCGACTTCGACCACACGCCGTCGCGCGACATCCGCGTCGAGCAGGTGCGCGCGCTGCAGGAACGGCTCGCCTTCCGCGCCCTGGAGTCCAAGTGGAAGGTGGCGGTGCTCCTCACCGCCCACGCGATGAACCCCCAGGCGCAGAACGCGCTGCTCAAGACGCTGGAAGAGCCGCCGCGCGACACCGTGCTGGTGCTCGTCTCCAGCGCCAGCGACAAGCTGCTGCCCACCATTCGCAGCCGGTGCACCCGGGCGCTCTTCGGGCCGCTCCCCGAGAACGTCATCGCCGCGCACCTGCAGACCGCCCGCAAGCTCGACGCCGCCAAGGCCGCGCCGCTCGCCCGCCTCGCCCAGGGCTCGCTGTCCCGGGCGATGGAGCTCGACGAGAAGGTGCTCACCGAGCGGCGCGACATCATCGAGCGCTTCGAGGCGCTCGACCCCAAGGACGCGCGCGGCTGGCTGGCCTTCGCCGAGGTCGCCGCCGAGGACCGCGCCCAGGCCGAGCTCAGCCTCGAGGTGCTGCGCGAGTGGCTCCACCTCGTCGCCCGCGCCCAGGCCGGCGCCAGCGTGGAGCCCGAGTTCGCCGCGCTCGCCACCGCTTCTGCCGCCAAGCAGTCCGCCGCCACGCTCCACCGGCGCGCGCTGCTCATCGACGAGGCGCGCAACGCCATCACCTCGCGCAACGGCGGCCTGCGCCTGCAGCTCGAGCGCATGCTCATCGAGATGCACGCGTGAGTGACGAGCTCGACGACGTGCTGCAGGAGCTGGAGGCCGGCGGCGAGGCGCCGCTCTACGTGCTCTGGGGCGAGGAGTTCCTGGTCCGCAAGGCGGCCGACGCGCTGGTGCAGCGCCTGGTGCCCGACGCCGCGCTGGGGCTCAACCTGGTGCCGGCCGACGGCCTGGGCCCCCGCGAGGTCGCCGCCGAGCTCGCCACGCTGCCGCTCTTCCCGGGGCGCAAGGTGGTGCTCTTGCGCGACCCCGAGTTCCTCGCGCCCAAGAAGGGCCGCGTCGACGCGCTCTCCAAGGCGCGCGAGGCGTGGAAGGGCAACCGCAAGAAGGAAGCCGCCCGCCGGCTGCTCGCCATCGCCGCGCGGGCAGGGTGGGGCCCCCAGGAGCTCGACCCCACCGCCAGCGGCGCGCCCGGCCCCGACGAGTGGGAGCGCGAGCTCGGCGTCACCCTCGCCGACGCCGACGTCACCTTCCTCAAGGAAGTGGCCGCCTTCTGCGCGATGGAAGGGCTCACCGCGCCGCAGAGCGACGACTCCGCGCTGCTCGACCTGCTCGAGAAGGGCGCCCCCAAGGGGCAGATCCTGGTGGTCGCCGCCACCGACCTCGACGCCAAGAGCGCCTTCCTCAAGCTCGCCAAGGAGAAGGGCCGGGTCATCGAGCGCAAGGTCGCCGCCAAGCTCAAGGACCTCGATCTCGGCGAGCTGGTGCGCGAGGTGCTGACGCCGTTCAAGAAGACGCTGGCCCCCAACGCGATGGAGCGGCTCAAGGACCGGCTCGGCGGCAACATGCGCCTCGTCCAGAGCGAGCTCACCAAGCTCGCGCTGTACACCGAGGGCGCGGCCATCACGCTCAAGGACGTCGACCTCCTCGTGGGGCACGCCCGCGACGAGGAGTACATGGAGCTGTCGGACGCGCTGCAGAAGCGCGACCTGCCGGCGGCCCGCAAGTACCTCGGCGAGGCGCTGGTGCAGAACGTCGCCCCGCTGCAGCTGCTCGGCGCCATCACCTCGGTGGTGCGGCAGCTCCTGCTCAGCGTCGAGCGCCTGGGCGCGCTCTCGGGCGGCAAGGCGCCGCGCAGCTACAAGGAATTCCAGGAACGCGTCTTCCCCAAGATCGAGGCCGAGGCCAAGGCGTCGAAGGCCCGCGTGCCGCACCCGTACGCCGCCTTCATGAGCATGCAGGCCGCGGCGAGCTACGGCCGTCAGGAATTGCTGCGCGCGATGGTCTGCTGCGCCGAGGCCGACCTGGCGCTCAAGTTCGGCGGCGACGAGCTGGTGCTGGAACGCCTGCTCTGGCAGCTCTGCGGCCGCGCCAGCCCGTGGCTGTCCGACTTCCACGTCGTCCGTCGTGAACAGGAGCGCTGACCCCGCATGGCCACCCTCGTCACCTGCGCGCTGCCCTACGCCAACGGCTCGATTCACCTCGGCCACATGGTCGAGCACGTGCAGACCGACATCCACGTGCGGTTCCTGCGGTCCACCGGCGAGCAGGTGCTCTTCCTCTGCGCCGACGACACCCACGGCACGCCCATCGAGCTCGCCGCGATGAAGCAGGGGGTGACGCCCGAGGCGTTCATCGCCCGCTTCCACGAAGAGCATCAGAAGGACTTCCGCGACTTCGACGTGGTCTTCGACGCCTACCACTCGACGAACTCGCCGGAGAACAAGCACTACGCCGAGCTCATCTACGGGCGGCTCAAGGACCAGGGCTTCATCGAGCGCCGCGACGTCGAGCAGGCGTTCGACCCCAAGGCCAACCGCTTCCTGCCCGACCGCTTCATCCGCGGCACCTGCCCCAACTGCGGCGCCACCGACCAGTACGGCGACGGCTGCGAGAAGTGCGGCGCCACGTACTCGCCCAAGGAGCTGAAGGACCCCAAGTCCGCCATCAGCGGCGAGGCGCCCATCTGGAAGAGCTCGCCCCACCTCTTCTTCATGCTGTCCAAGCAGCGCGAGTTCCTGAAGGCGCTGCTCGAGCGCAGCGACTTCGTGCACCCCGGCCTCGCCGCCCAGCTCAAGAATCAGTTCTTCGAGAAGGGCCTGTCCGACTGGGACATCAGCCGCGACGCGCCGTACTTCGGCTTCGCCATTCCCGGCGAGAAGGACAAGTTCTTCTACGTCTGGCTCGACGCGCCCATCGGCTACATCTCCACCACCGAGAAGTGGTCCGGCAAGAAGGACGGCGCGCTCGAGTACTGGAACCCCAAGAGCCCGCACCGCATCGTCCACTGCATCGGCAAGGACATCGTCTACTTCCACTGCCTCTTCTGGCCCGCGGTGCTCGACGTGGCGGGCTTCAAGCGCCCCGACCGCGTGCACGTGCACGGTCACCTCACTGTCGACGGCGAGAAGATGAGCAAGACGCGCGGCACCTTCATCAACGCCCGCACCTGGCTCGACCACCTCGACCCCAGCTACCTGCGCTTCTTCTACGCCTCGATGCTCGGCCCCGGCCCGGAGGACGTGGACCTCTCGCTCACCGAGTTCCGCCAGCGGGTGAACGCCGAGCTGGTGAACAACCTGGGCAACCTCGCCAACCGCTCGCTGTCGCTGCTGGCGCACGCGGACCACGGGAAGAAGCTCGCCGCCGCTGCCCCGGGCGAAGGGGCCGACCTGGTGAAGGCCGCGCTCGCGCGGGTGCCGGAGATCCGCGCCGCGTTCGCCGCCTTCGACTCGCGCACCGCGATGAAGGCGATCCTCGAGATCGGCCAGAGCGCCAACCAGTTCCTCACCAAGCACGAGCCGTGGAAGCGCAAGAAGACCGACCTCGAAGGGGCGCGCTCGGTCCTCAGCGACGCCGCGGAGATCGTCTACCTGCTCACCGCGCTGCTCGAGCCGGTGGTGCCCAAGCTGGCCGCCAAGCTCCGCGAGCAGCTCAACGCGCCGCCGCTCACCTTCAAGCAGCTCGAGAGCGCGCAGTACCCGTTGCTCGACCGCGCGCGCCCCACCGGCGACGCGTCGCCCATCATCAACCGGCTCGACGAGGAGCAGGTCGCCAAGATCATCGTGCCCCAGGCGCCCCCCGCGCCCGCCAAGACGGCCACCGCCGCGCCCGCCGCCAAGCCCAAGGCCGACGCCGGGCCGCCGCCGGAGATCGAGTACCCCGACTTCGCCAAGGTCGAGCTCAAGGTCGGCAAGGTGCTCGCCGCCGAGAAGGTGCAGAAGGCGGACAAGCTCCTCAAGCTCACCGTCGACCTCGGCGAGAGCGCCCCGCGCACCATCGTGTCCGGCATCGCCGAGGCCTACGCGCCCGAGGCGCTGGTGGGCCGCAACGTGGTGGTGGTGGCGAACCTCAAGCCCCGTGCGCTCAAGGGCATCGAGTCGCGAGGCATGATCCTCACCGCCGGTCCGGGCGGGAAGGAGCTCACCTTGCTCGACCCCGGTCCGCGCGCTCCCGGCTCGGAGGTCAAGTGACCGCGGTGGACCCGGTGGAGGCGCGCGACCGGGTCCTCCTGCGCTTCGAGCAGGCCAAGCGCGTCGAGGAGCGGGTCCAGGCCGCCGGCGAGCTGTGCGCGCTGGCCGCCGCGCTCCCCGAGGAAGACGCCCGGCGCCTCTACAGCGGCGAGGTGGCCCGCCTGGTGTCCGACAAGCAGCTCGAGGTGCGCTGCGCCGGGCTCGCCCTGGCGTCGGTGTCGCTCGAGCCCGAGGAAGCCGAAGGCCTCTTCATTCGCACCCTGGGTGACAAGCTCTCCCGCGTGAGGCTCGAGGCCGCCGGCCGCCTGGCCGACCTGGCGCGCCCCAGCTCTCGCGGCGCCTTCGCCGGCGCGCTGCAGGACGAGTCGTTCCCGGTGCGCTTCGAGGCGGCGCGGGGCATGGCCGAGCTCAAGCACTCCGCCGGGCTCGAGGTGCTCGCCGAGGCGCTCGACGACCAGGACCTGCGCTTCCGCGCGGCGTCCGCGCTCGCCAAGCTCGGGGACCCCGCGGCGCTGCCCGCGCTGCGCAAGGTCTTCGAGCGGTGGATCTTGAACCCCTTCGACCGCACGCAGATCGCCGGCGCGATGGTGAAGCTCGGCGACCAGGGCGCGCTCGAGCACCTCTTCAAGCGCGCGCGCAAGTCGTCGAGCCCCGAGCGGGCGATGGCGGTCGAGCTCCTCGGCGAGGTGCAGGCCCCGGGCGCCAAGGCCCTGCTGGTCGAGATCCTCCAGGACCCCAAGGACCTCGCGTGGGGCGCCGCCGCGCGCTCGCTCGGCCGCCTGAAGGACCCGTCGTGCCTCGAGCCGCTCGAGCGGGCGCTCGCGCTCTCAGGCCTCGACGACGACGCCAAGCTCGACCTCGCCGAAGGCCTCTGCCGCCTCGGGTTGCCTGCCGCCCGCGAGAAGGCGGCCGCCATCACCCTCACCGACGACGAGGCGCGCGAGGAGCTCGCGGCCATGCTCGAGGAGACCCCGGCGTGATCCTCATCGACGCCCACTGCCACCTCGAGGCGAAGGACTTTCCCGTCCCCGGCGACGTGGTCGCCCGCGCCAAGGCCGCCGGTCTCGCCCACGCGGTGGTGGTCGGCCTGCTGCAGAAGCCGGGCGACTTCGGCCAGGCGCTCGAGGTCGCTGCCGAGCACCCCGGCTTCCTCACGCCCACCATGGGCATTCACCCCCACGACGCCGCCATCGCCACCGAGGTCGACTGGGACGAGCTCGACCGCCGCGTCTCGCTGCCCCAGGTGAAGGCCGTCGGCGAGACCGGCCTCGACTTCTATTACGACCACTCGCCCCGCGAGGTGCAGGCCCAGGCCTTCCGCCGGCAGTGCGCGCTCGCCCGGCACCACAGGAAGCCGCTCGTGGTGCACGTGCGCGACGCCCACGCCGAGTGCGCCGAGATCCTGAAGAGCGAAGGCATGTCGTCGGGGATGATCCACTGCTTCACCGGCGACACCGCCGCCGCGCGCGTCTACCTGGACCTGGGCTTCCACCTCTCCATCTCGGGCGTGGTCACCTACAAGAAGACCGAGGCGCTGCGCGACGCGGTCACCTTCGCCCCCGTCGAGCGCCTGCTCATCGAGACCGACAGCCCGTTCCTGTCGCCCATTCCGCACCGCGGGAAGAAGAACGAGCCGGCCAACGTGCAGGAGACCGCCCGCATGGTGGCGCAGCTCAAGGGGCTCGACCCGGAGATGCTCGCGCTCACCTGCGCGCGCAACACCAAGGCCCTGCTGCAGCTCGACGTCGCGCTCTAGCTGATTCCCGTCTGGGTGCTCACCAGCGCCCGGCCCATCGACTCCAGGTCGTGGTCGAGCTGCGGCGCATCGAGCAGCACCGCGTCGGGGTCCCAGCTGAACTCCGCCTGCTTCACCTGCAGGAGCTCGAGCAGCGCCGCCTCGGCCTGCTTGCCGCCCCAGCTCGCGTGCACCGCGTGGCCGCGCTCCACCAGCACCGCGCCTTCCTGCGGCCCGTTGCGCACCAGCAGGCGGCCGCTCTTGCGCAGGCGGCCGAGAATCGCCACCAGCTCCGAGGCGGGAAGCTCGTCGTAGCTGCCGCGCACCACCCGCCCCGGGCCGTTGTGCGCCACCCAGCCGTCGAGCGCCCGCTTCACCAGCGCCGCGGCCTCGTCGGGCACCAGCGGCGTGGGCACGAAGCCGGTCACCCCGGCCATCAGCAACCGCTCGGTCATCGCCGCGTCGCTCGGTTGCCCCACCACCAGGATGGGGATCGCCGCGCTCTCCGCGCGCCCGCGCACGTACCCGGTGAGCGACAGCAGGTCCTGCGCGCCGTACGACAGGCCCACCGCGATGGTCGACGCCTCGCCCGCGAGCACCGCGTCCACCACCCCGTCGAGCCGCGCCGCCTGCTGCGAGACGAGGCCCGCCTTGGACAGCGCCAGGCCCAGGTCCGCCCGGGCGTCGTCGTCGAGGTCCGCCACCACCACCGTGCGGCCGTCGGTCTCCACCCGCTGCCGCAGGACGTCGCCGCCCTGCAGGTGCTCCAGCGCCTCCACCACCCGCGGGTCGAAGAGCCGGCCTTTCTGCTCGCCCAGCATCGCCAGCGCCTCGGCCTTGGTGAACAGCCGGCCGAGGTGGTTGTGCGAGTTGCGGGTGGCGTCGAAGAGCGCGTCGACCGCGGCGATGATGCGCGCCCCGAGCGGAATGTCCTCGCCGGCGGAGCCCGACGGAATGCCCGAGCCGTCGAAGGCCTCGTAGAGCTGCGCGAGGATCGCGTTCACCGGCGGCGGCAGGTGCACCGTCTCGAAGAGCTTGATCGGCGCGCGGATGTAGCGCCGCGCCTCGGTGCGCAGCTCCACGCTCAGCGAGAGCGCGGGCAGGGTGAAGTGCAGGTCGGGCCGCTTGCCCACGTCGTGCAGATACGCGGCGATCGACACCTGGCCCACCTCGCGGGGCGACATGCCGAGCCGCCGCGCGATGCCCACCGCCTGCCGCGCCACCTGCGCCGAGTGCGCGCGGAACTCCTTGCGCGGCATCTCGATGAGCCCGACGAGGATGTTGAGCGTCTCCGCGAAGTCGTTCTCCGCCACCGAGCCGCGCACCGTGCCCAGCGCTTCCCGCAGCATGGTGGGCTGCGCCCGGCCCACGCTCGAGGCGGTGTCTC
>JAIBBQ010000358.1 GCA_019694595.1 Myxococcaceae bacterium | reverse complement strand
CCACTGCCGCTCCAGCGCGCGCCGGTCGGGCGCCAGCGCCAGCACCGACAGCGTGCTGAACGGCGTCACCCCCGGGTGGAGCTCGCCGAGCACCGGCGGCCCGGCGCCGGCCAGCATCGCCTCCGCCGAGGGTGCAGCCCACAGGAGATCGGGCGCGTGATGGCGCGCGCCGGGCCACCCGGGGTGAGGCGCACGCAGCCGGGCCACCAGCCGCTGCGCGTCTTCCACCGCGCAGGCCGGCCCGGAAGCCCACAGCCGGGCGCAGACCTCGCGCAGCGCCCGGCGCGCCCCGCGCAGCACCGGCGGCGACTGCCCGGCGAAGAGCGGCGCGGTTGCCTGCCAGAAGACCGGCAGCGGCACCCCGCCCCGCTGGCCACGCAGGAGCTGCTCGAGAGTGCGCGCCACCCGGAAGGTGAACCAGCGCGCGAGCTCGAGCACCAGGCGCAGCGGCGCCGCGACCTGGGCGCGCATCGCCTCGCTCAGCTCCAAGGACACCGCCCGGCGGCACTCCTCGTACACCAGCCCGCGGCCGCCGTAGGCCTGCCCGGCGTGGCGAGCCGGGGCGTGCGCGGTCGCGGCCGTGAAATCGCGCTCCAGCGCCTCGAGCTTGCCGGCGAGGCCAGGCTCCGCGAGCGCGCGCACCTGACGCGCCATCGCCGCCCCGCGCTTCCCGAGCGCCGCCAGCGGTCTTGGCCCGATGCCCACCGGGATCGACAGCCGCAGGAGCCCCAGCTCCACCAGCCGCCGGGCGAGCGCGAGCCGGCTGCCGCGCAGTTCCTTCCAGCGACGTGGTCCGCTGCGCTGGAACTCGAGGAGCAGCCTGGCCTCGTCGGCCTCGAGCGCGACTCGCTGGGTGGGGGAGATCGCCACCCGGCCTTCGATCCGGACGTGGCCGGGCACGCGCACCCAGCCGAGCGCCTGCCCGGCCGGCGTCGCCAGCGCCGCGTCGGCGAGCTCCCGCGCCATCCACGGCTCGGGGAACACCGCCCTCGCCTCCACCACGCGCGGTGACGGGGTGGAGCCACCGTCGCCCCAGCGCGCCCAGCCCACCGGGCCGAAGAAGCCGATGGTGTCGTTCTTGGCGCAGTAGCGCTGGAGGTAGCGCACCACGAGCAGTTCCTTCTTCCGGGTGCGCGCATCGCTGGCGCCGTCGCTCTTGCGCAGCAGCGAGTCGAGCCCGTCGCTCACCGCGGCGCGGTTCTGCCAGGTCACCGCCTCGCGGAAGCGGAGGTCCTTCGCCACCTCGCGCAGCGCCGCGGTGCCTTCGCGGGTCACCACCTCGTCGAGCCAGGCGAACGAGAAGCCGGCGCCCCGCACCAGCACCTGCGGCCACAGCGCCCAGCCGCGCAGGAGCGGCGCGCGCTCAGACCGCGAAGATGGTCGAGAAGCCATACCGTTCCGGAATGTCGCTCATCACCAGGCCTTCGGCGTCGGGCGCGTGGCGGGCCGCGGCGCCCCCGAAGGCTCCGTCGAAGAAGAACGACGAGAGTTCCACCCGGCTCTCGACGAACTCGAGGTGCTTGCCGTCGACGAAGAAGGGCAGCCGCGCCTTGGGCAGCGACACGTAGCGCTGCGCCACGTAGCCGTCGCGCGCCGTGGCCACCGCGACCGCGCGGCGCCACCGGTCCGCGGTGCACGACGCACCGACGTGGGTGTCCTTGCCGTCGAAGGCGCGCTTGATGACCCAGCGGTCCCGGCCGTACCGCGACGGCGCGCGGCCCCGCGGGAACTCGGTGGGCGCGATCTCGAAGCGAAAGCCGCCCGCGTCCCGCACCGGCCCCGGCAGCGTCTGAAACAGCGGCAGCACGCCCTTGTCCATCGCGAGGGCGGCGAGCGCCTTGACGATGGCCACGTCGCCGATGCGCGCGCCGCGCAGATGCTGCAAGCGCCCGCCGGGGGCGAGCAGCGCCGGCTCGTCGAGGAACGCGCTCCCCACCGTCACCAGCATCACCAGGTCGGGCCGGCGGCGGTCGCCCACGATGCGGGGGTTGCCGTCGCGCCCCACCACCAGCTCCTGCTCGGTGACGATGCGGCTTTCCACGCCGAGCCGGTAGAGTTCGCGCTGCACGTACTCGAACTGGTCCGCGACGCGCTTGGGGTAGCCGAGGATCACGTCCCACTCGCGGTGGTGGGTGAGCAGCGCCACGAAGGGCCGCGCCGACGGCCGCATCGCCCGCCGCATGACGCCGAGGTAGCGGGGCAAGGGGCGCCGGTGCAGCCGCGCCACGTCGAGCCCCAGCCGCGCGAGCACCGGGTGCGCGCGCCAGTAGTCGGCCACCAGCTCGGTGTACCCGCAGCTCACCGCGATGCCGTTGCCGAAGTTCAGCTCCGAGAGCACGAAGCGGTCCTCGAAGAGGAAGCCGTCGGGGCGCAGGTGCGCCAGCCAGTCGTGCGAATCGAGGCCCGCGTGCACGTCGAGCGCGCGCACGGTGCCATGCGGAAGCGGCAGCGCCCTGGCCAGCGCCCCGGGAGACATGGCCCGCAGCCGGGCGCGCAGCGCCACCAGGCGCGCGTGCACCGCGGCGGCGACGAATTCCAGGCGGGCCGCCGGTGCGAAGAGCGGGCGCAGCGCCCAGCCCGAATCGCGCAGCGTCTCAACGCCCCAGCGCTTCCACCGCTCGTGAAAGCGGTGGGTGTAGTCGCGCACCTCGCTCACGTGGCGCCGCAGCGCCGCGTCCACCGCTCGCGTCAGCGTCGGGTCGGTGGGAAACCGCTCAGACGCCCGCGGCACTCACTCGACCGGCTTGCCGGGTGCGGGCCTCGCGGGGCCGGTCGGCGGCGCCCAGGGCTTCGACGGCTCGGTCTCGGGCAGCTTGGGCGGCTTGGCCGGGGTGCGCGTCGGGCGGGCCGGGCGGGCCGGGGTGGTGGGCGCGCTGTCTGGGGTCTTCGGAAGCCTGCGAGGCATGTGTGTGCTCCTTCGGTTCTCAGTTCCTACTTCAAGTCACGACTCGAAGAACACCGGGCCGAGCCCTCCGCCCCGGTGCACGTTGACGACCGGCCCGTCGGACGCCCTGACGAAGGCCCCCGCGAGCTCGGGGTGAAACCACAGGCTGTGCACCACGTTGGCCAGGCGCGGCTCGGGCTCGTCGAGCACGAAGACCGGCTGGCGCGGCAAGGGGCAGTGGCGCTGGGCCACGAAGGTGTCGGGAGCCCCGAGCGCGCGCTCGAGCGCCGTGCGCCACTGCGCCGCGGTGACCGTCGGCCCCACCGTCACGTCGGCGCCGCCGTAGCCATCGGCCGGTTTGAGCACCAGCCATTCCTGCTGCTGCTCGAGGTGGCGGGGGAAGTCGACCTGGCGGCCTTCCCAGTCGACCCGGCGCTCGCGGACCAGCCGGGTGCACGGCACGTGGGTGGCCAGCACCCGCGCCGTCTCCGTCGGCCAGCGCGAGGGCGTGGACAGCGCCTCGAGCCAGCCCTTGTCGTCGGCCAGCGTGGCCACGAAGGGGTTGAGCATCGCCACCGCGCCGGCCGCCACCGCCGACACCAGGGCTTCCCCGCCACCTTCGGCCCGGGGCAGGAACAGCTCGTCCCACGCGTCGCGGAACACCGCGTCGACGGGGGCGCCGGCGGCGCTGAGCTGGCCTCCCGCGAAGGCGAGCGCGCGCGGGTCCACGCAGGTGGCCTGCCAGCCGTGCGCGGCGTAGTGGCCGGCGAGCAGCCGATGGTCGCTCTCGACGATGGAGCCTTCGGGCACCACGAAGGCGATGCGCCGGCCGGGGGTGAGCGCCTCGAAGCGTCGGCGATGCGACGGCATCAGCGTGGCGGCACCGCCGAGCGCCTCGGCGAGCGCGTCGCTCCAGCCCATGGCCGACGGGTCGCCCGCCTGCACCTCGAGCACCGAGAAGGCTTCCGGGGCGCCTTCCGGCAGCACCACGTCGAGTCGGGTGAAGCCGAGCCCGAGCCCCCGCTGACGCTCGAGCCGGGTCACCTCGCGCAACACCGCGGGTGCGCGCGCGAGCGCCTCGTCGAGCAAGGTCTCGACCGCCGCGAGAATCACCCCCCCCGCGTGGGCGAAGTGCTCGCGGTGCGAGAGCGCCCAGGCGCCGGCGAGCGGCCGCAGCGCCCGCAGCGCGCCGGCCGCCTCGAGCGCCGAGACCTTCGCGCGCCCGGTCGCGGTCGGCGGGAGCGCCGCGGAGTTCACCCCAGCGCTCCGAGCG
>JAIBBQ010000357.1 GCA_019694595.1 Myxococcaceae bacterium | reverse complement strand
CCCGCCCCGCGATGGGCGCCCGCAGCGGGCCAGGGGGCCGACCGGGCGGCTTCCGGCCGAGCCGCCCGCCGGGCCCGCCGCCGACCACCGAGCAGATCGACGCGCTCGCCAAGAAGGAACGGGTGCCCGCGCGCATCGCCAAGGGCGAGCTCGAAGGGAAGATGAAGTGCCGCATCTGGAAGAAGCTCCACCGCGAGGAAGCGGGCCGCTTCGACCAGGCGTACGCGCTGATGGAAAAGCACCCCACGCTGCCGCTCGCCGAGGCGTTCGGCGTCATCCAGAGCGGCATGTCGGTCGACGACTTCACCGCCCGCCGCGCGCGCGCCAAGAAGAAGGAAGAGGTCAAGGTCGCCCGCAGCGCGGTCACCGCCGAGCTGGTCGACGGGTGGATCGCCGCGCTCATCGCCGCCAAGACCGAGCTCACGGTGGTGCTGGCGGAACGCACCGCGCTCGACGTCATCACCAAGGTCGAGCCGGTCGCCTTCCAGCTCGAGCGCTCGGGGCGGCTGGAGAAGCTCCAGGTGGTGGCGCTCGCGGCGCGCGCGCTGTGGGAGAAGCTGTCGGCGGGCCTCACCCGGGAGCCCAAGCTGGCCCAGAAGCCCGCGCAGGTCGCCCGGCAGCCCGCGAAGCGCCCGGTGTCGGACCCGCGGCCATTCCTCGAGCACGTGGGCCAGCGGGTCGAGCTGGTGCTGCGCAACGGGCTGACGCTCGGCCTGCCGCTCCACGGGGTGGGGCCCTTCGACCTGCTCGTCGGCGAGTCGGCCGAGGCGCTGGTCTTCGTGCCCCTGCACGCCATCGTGCAGTGGAAGGCGCTCGAAGGCTGAAGCCCGCGCTACTTGCGGCCGCGGAAGGCCGCGAGCGGGATCACCTGGCTCACGTGGGTCTCCGCGTGGGCCGACTTCGCCCGGCGAATCAGCAGCGGAATGTCGCCTTCGCCGCGCTCGATGGCCAGGCGCAGGTCCACCAGCCGCTCGTGGTGCCGCTTGTGCGGAATGCCTTCGGCCGCGAGCTCGACGATCACCTTGAGGTGGCCTTCGGCGTGCTCCAGCTGGCTCTCGGCGCGGTCGAGGTCGCGCCGCGCGAGCGACAGCCAGGCCGCGGTCTCCTCGGTCACCAGGTCGAGCTCGTGGTCGATGGCGCGGATCAACCGGCCGCGCGCCGAGTCGGCCGCCAGCCGTTCCAGCGCCACCTTCTGCACCCGCTGATCGCCGCGTTCGACGCAGCTGCCGGTGAGCACCGCGCCCCAGCTGTCGCCCACCGGGCCCGAGAGCAGCGCGCGCCGCGACAGGCCGCGCGAGACGTCGCCCAAGGACACCACCAGCGCGTCGCCGTCGAGCCGGGTGGGGAACGAGTGGCGGGTGAGCAGTGCCTGGAAGCCTTCGGGCTTCACGCTCACCGAGGCCTGGGAAGCGGCCTCGCCGAAGAGCCGGGCGAACACCCCGCCCATCGCCTCCGACAGGCCGTCGGGGCCGTCGACGTGCTCGAAGGCCACGCCCGACGGCAGCGTGAGCGCGGAGAGGATCTCGGCGACGTAGTGGCGCGAGAGCCCGAGCGCGTGGACCATCACCTTCGACTCGGCGAGCTGCGCGCCCAGCGCGTCGAACGACGCCTGGTCCTCGGGGCCGACCGACGGCTCGCCGTCGGTGAGCAGGAGCAGCCGCGGCTGCCGCCCGGGCACCAGCACCCGCTGCATGGCGCGGGCGCCCGCTTCCACCGCCCCGTAGAGCGCGGTGCCCCGGCCGGTGCGCACGTCGGACAGCGCGTCTTCCATCTGGCGCTTGCCGCGCGCGTCCATCGGCACCACCTGCACCCGCTGCTCGGCGACGCCGTCGAAGAGCAGGAGGCCCACGTAGTCCGACGGTCCGGTGAGCTCGATGAACTCCCACGCGGCCTCGACCGCGGCCGACAAGGGCGCCCCCTTCATCGACCCCGAGCGGTCGAGCAGGAGGTTGACCAGCACCGGGGCGCGCGCGCCGTCGGCGGAGCCTTCCGCGGTGACGAGAATCGAGCCGTGCTTGCGGCCTTCCTGCTGCGTCTCGACTGCCCAGGCGCTCCAGTTCATCGCTGACGCGAAGCTTCGCACACCCGGCCTCGGGGGTGCTTTCCCCACCTCGAGCGTTGCGCCGGGACCCGCGAGGTGGTGAGGGGTGCGAGCCATGACGCGCTGGACCTTCATCGCCTTCGCGCTGCTGTCGGCCGCCTGCAAGGACAGGCCGGCCAGCGCGCCCCGGGTCGTCTCGCTCCGGGTCACCGAGGCGGGGTTCGAGCCCGACGCGGTGCACCTCGCCAAGGGCGAGCCGGTGATCCTCCGCCTCACCCGGACGACGGAGCACACCTGCGCCACCGAGCTGCTCATCTCCGGCACCGAGCTCAACGTGCCGCTGCCGCTGGGGACCCCGGTCGACGTGCCCTTCACACCCCGGGACGCCGGCGCGATCAGGTTCGGCTGCGCGATGGGCATGATGGTCAGCGGCGTGCTGCTGGTGGAGTGACGGGGCACAAGGCTCCCAACGGGCTGATTTCATTGGCTGTCAGGGGCGGGGACTAGCGTCCTACGGCGAGATGTCGGCTCTCCCCTCGCTGCTCGACCGCCACGCCTTTCTCGACCTGGAGACGACCGGGCTGGACCCGGCGTTCGACGAGGTGGTCGAGCTGGGCATCGCCTTCGTCGAGGCGGGCGTCATCACCCGGCGCTTCACCCGGCTCTTCCGCCCGTCGCGGCCGCTGGCCCCCGTCATCCAGCGGCTGACCGGGCTCACCGACGCGCTGCTGTCGCGCGAGAGCCCCTTCGCCGACTTCCGCGGCGAGCTGGTGGAGCTCTTGCGCGGGTGGACGGTGGTGGCCCACAACGCGGTCTTCGAGCAGCGCTTCCTCGCGCCCGAGCTCGAGGCGGCGCTCTGCCCGGTGCTCGACAGCTGCGAGGTGCTCCACTACCTCTTCCCCGAGCTGCCGAGCCACGCGCTGGAAGCGGTGATCCGCTGGGCGGGCGTGGGCGAAGGCGCCGCCCACCGCGCGCTCAAGGACAGCGAGGACACCTACCGCGTCCTGGCGCATGCGCTGGAGCGCGCGGTGCGGGAAGCACGGGTCGACGAGCTCACCGAGCTGTCGACCTCGCTCGCTGGGGACGGCGCCCCGCAGGCGCTGCTCACGCTCTTCAGCCGCGCGCTCGAGGCGGCGCGCGAGGTGCGGCCCGAGCTGACGCTCACCCCGCCGGAGCCGTTCCTGCCCGCGGCCAGCGAGCGCACCCGCGCGCAGCCCAAGCTGCCGCCGCCCGTTCCCGGCGCCCTCCTGGCCGAGGCGCAGTCGCTGCTCGGCGAAGGCGGGCTCCTCGAGCAGGCTCTCCCCGACTTCATCGCCCGCGCGCCGCAGCAGGCGATGGGGCGGGCGGTGGCCACCGCCTTCGAGCGCGGCGACGTGCTGGCGGTCGAGGCCGGCACCGGCACCGGCAAGTCGCTCGGGTACCTGGCGCCGGCCATCGCGCTGGCGCGCCGCGAAGGGGTGCGGGTGGGCATCGCGCCGCACACCCGCGCGCTCCAGGAGCAGCTGGTGGACAAGGAGCTCAAGCGGCTCCACGAGGCCACCGCGGGCGCCTTCGGCTACGCGGTGCTCAAGGGGCAACAGAACTACCTCTGCCGGCGCCGCGGCCTCGCGGTGAGCCGCCCGCAGCCCGGCCTGTCGTACCCCGAGCGCGCGGCGCGGGCGTACCTGCGCGCGTTCCTGCGCCGCTCTCCCGTGGGAGACCTCGAGCGGGTGAGCAGCTGGTTCAAGGACCACTTCCCTCCGCTGGAAGAGCTCCTGGTGCTCGCGCGCTCCGAGGCCGCGACCACGCTCGAGAAGCGCTGCCCTCACTACAGCCGCTGCTTCTTCCATTCCGCGGTGGCGCAGGCCGAGGCCGCCGACGTGGTGGTGGTGAACCAGGCGCTCGCGCTGTCCTGGCCCGAGCGCTACCCGGCGCTCACCCACCTGGTCTTCGACGAGGCCCACGAGCTGGAAGACGCCGCCAGCAACGCCTGGGCGACCGAGCTGTCGGGCGCCGCGCTGGGCGCCCTGGTGGCGCGGCTCACCGGCCCGCGCGGCCTGGCCTCGGGCCTGCGCCACGACGGCAAGGAGTCCGACGCCAAGGCCCTCGAGCGGGCGGCGGCCGAGGTGGTGCTCGACGAGAAGGCGCTCGCC
>JAIBBQ010000356.1 GCA_019694595.1 Myxococcaceae bacterium | reverse complement strand
CCACCGCCCGACGACGCGGTGCCGCCGCCGCTGTTGCCGCTGCCGCCGCCCGACGTGGCGCTGCCGCCACCCGCGCTGCCGGAGCCGCCACCCTTCCCGCCGCCGGCGCCACCGCCCGAGGCGCCTCCGGAGCCCCCCGAGCCGCTGCCGCCGCCCGAGCCCGACGAGGCCGGGTTGGAGCCGCAGCCCACCACCAGCACCAGCACTGCCGCCAGCCACACGTTCTTCATCGAGCCCCCAGCGAGAAAGGTGGGCGCATGATGGCAAAAGGGGCGGCCTCTGCACCGCAACAACCGTCGCCCGGTCGTCGTCAGGTATTCCCCGACTGTCGTGGCCTCCGGCATTCCCATAAGTGACTGCACCTCCGCGCGGGCGCACCTGCGCGGGCCTCTCGAGGGGGAATACGTGATCAGCTCGCTGCGCCTGGCCATTGCGGTGTCGGTCGTCGTCTCTGCGTCGTTGCTCGGGTGCGGAGGGACCGGCGCCTCCAGCGGCGGCGGCTCCGGCTCGAGCGGTGGCGGCGCGGCGTCCTCCGGTGGCGGCGCGTCCTCCTCGGGCGGCGGCGCAGCGTCCTCCGGTGGCGGCGCTTCGTCCTCCGGCGGCGGCATGAGCGCTTCCGGCGGCGGCGCTTCGTCCTCCGGCGGCGGCATGAGCGCTTCCGGCGGTGGGGCGTCGTCTTCCGGCGGCGGCGCGTCTTCCTCGGGTGGCGGGAGCGCAGGTGGTGGCTCCGCAGGCGGCACGGGCGGTGGCTCCGGCGGAGGCACGGGCGGAGGAATGGGCGGAGGCATGGCGACCGACGCCGGCAGCGTCGACGGCGGCTTCTCCGACGCCTTCCTCACCCACTACCTGGTCTCCCTGCAGGACGTGGCCTACGCCGACAGCACCTTCGTCGCGGTGGGCGCCGACGGCATCGCGGCCACCTCGCCCGACGGCCTCACCTGGAAGTACCGCCAGGCGCAGCCGCCAAAGGCGAACGGCGACTTCTCGCTGCTCACCGGCGTCATCCGCTTCGGCTCGCAGTGGGTGGTGAGCGGCTACGACGGCACCATCCTCACCTCGCCCGACGCCGTCACCTGGACCAAGCGCACCTCGGGCACCGGGGCCAACCTCTTCGGCGTGGCCGCGAGCAGCACCCGCGTGGTGGTCGTCGGCAACGGCATCACCTTCAACTCCACCGACGGCGTCACCTGGACTGCGGGCACGTTGACCAACGCCACGGCGAGCACGCCGGTGGGCTCCATCGCCTTCGGCAACGGCAAGTTCGTCGCCGCGGGCAGCGGCACGGCGTGGGTCTCCGCCGACGGCATCACCTTCACCAGCGTCAACGTGGGCGGCGGGCCCATCAACGAGGTCCGCTACGTCAACGGCCAGTTCGTCGCGGTGGGCACCAACCTCATCGCCACCTCCGCCGACGGCTCGTCGTGGATGAAGCGCACCGTCACCGGCAGCTTCACCGCGTCCGGCGCGGCGGGCGACGGCACCCGCACCGTGGTGGTCGGCGCCCCCGACGAGCTGGTGAGCTCGACCAACGGCACCGGCTTCACCCTGGGCTCGACGGGCAACTCCGGCCTCTACAACGGCGTCACCTTCGCCGCGGGCGCCTTCGTCGCGGTGGGCGAGGCGGGCAGCATCCTGCGCTCGACCGACGGCGTGGCGTGGACGCAGGTGAGCGACGGCCGCTCCAAGCAGTACATGGGCGTGGCCTACGGCAACGGCAAGTTCGTCGGCGTGGGCCGCGAAGGCTTCATCACCGCCAGCGTGGGCGCGCGGGTGATGGTGTCCACCGACGGCACCGACTGGACCCTGGGCACCCGGCCCCAGGCGCGGCTCCTGCGCCGGGTGCGCTTCCTCGGCGGGCAGTTCGTCGCGGTGGGTGACAACGGCACCATCGTCACCTCGCCCGACGCGGTGACGTGGACCTCGCGCACCTCGAACATCACCGCGTTCCGCGTGCTCTACGACGTGGCGTTCAACGGCACGCGCTACGTGTCGGTGGGCGACTTCGGCGAGGTCACCTCCTCGACCGACGGCGTCACCTGGACCCGCGGCACCCCGATGGCCGACTCCCAGTACGCGGTGGTCTCCGGCGGCGGCGGCTTCGTCTCGGTGGGCGAGCACGGCTCGATGTACTCGAGCCCCGACGGCCTCACCTGGACCAAGCGCAACACCATGACGCTGCCCGAAGGGCTCATCAGCGTGGCCTACGGCAACGGCACCTTCGTCACCCCCGCCATCGCCAACATGTTCACCTCGCCCGACGGCACCACCTGGACCAAGACGGCGAACGCCTGGTCGGAGCGCAGCGAGCTCGCGTTCCTCAACGGCAAGTTCGTCATCGCCGGCTCCTCCGACGGGATGCTCCACACCTCGACCGACGGCCTGACGTGGGCGGACCTCACCCCGGACCACGACCTGCGCGGGCCGGCGGCGTTCGGCAACGGCGTCTACGTGTTCGCCAACATCGGCCAGAACACCGGCATGCTCAGCACCACCGACCTCACCAGCGTGAAGTCGTGGTCGCTCAACGAGAACGACCCGGTCGACTTCGTGCAGAAGGTCGGCACCACCCTGCTCGCCTCGACGCGCAACGTGTTCCTCAACTCGGTGACCGGCCTCGACTGGACGCCGGCGCTGGTGCCGGAAGGCCGGCAGGGCCTGATCGCGGGCGCGAGCAGCAGCAGCCGCTTCGTGGGCGTCAGCGACGACGGCGTGCTGCACCTGACGCCGGTGCCGACGCTGAGCTGGAGCTCGGTGGAGACCGCCGACGGCATGAGCCTGCGCGACGTGCTCTTCGCCAACAACACCTTCGTCGTGGTGGGCAACGGCAACGCGAAGAAGGTCTACACCTCGACCAACGGCACCAGCTTCACCACGAGCGAGGTGTTCCCGTTCCTGTCCTGCGCGTACGGCGCGGGGAGCTTCGTGCAGGTGGGCCAGAACGGCATCGTCAACCCGTCGAGCGACGCGGTGACGCTCAACTACATCAACCCGCCCTTCACCAACGAGGACCTGAACTCCATCGCCTTCGCCGACGGCAAGTTCGTCGCCGTGGGCAAGAAGGGCACGGTGGCGGTCTCCACCACCGGCGCGATGGGCACCTGGACGGTCTCCACCGTCGGCCCTACCAACAACGACCACTTCAAGGTGCTGCACACCGGGAAGTTCTGGGTGGTGGGCGGCCAGAAGGGCAGCCTCTACGTCTCCACCGACGCGGTCACCTGGACCAAGTCGGTGCTGCTGCCCAAGAGCGACATCCGCACGCTGACCTTCTCGGGCGGCGAGGTGCTCTTCGGCACCGACCAGGGCGGCATCGGGCACCTGACGCCGAGGCCCTGAGCGCGCGTCAGCGAGGGATGGCGGGGCCGGTCTGCTGCGACCAGGTCCCGCCGGTGTAGATCGGCGAGAGGTTGCGGCCGTTGCCGCTCTGGTCCTGGAGCATCGTGGCGACGGTCTGCAGCGGGTAGTACGCGAAGAGGTCCAAGGTGCGCACCGGCGAGAGCCGCTGCGCCTCGAGCTCGAGCTCCGCCTTCGACAGCTCCGCGTTCCACACCTTGATGCCCGCGATGTCGCCGTCGGTCCACTCGTTCTGGCCGGTGGCGTCGTCGGTGCCGACGAGGAAGCGGGTGGCGTTGGGGAACGCCGGGTGGGTGTTGCCGGTGGTGACGTTGAGCGCGCTCGCGCCTTCCTTCTTCCAGTAGAGCGCCGTCGCGGGCCCCGCGGCGCGATTGGTCTCGGCGACGAACCACCAGCCGAGGTCCACCGGCGCGAAGAGGAAGCCGCCTTCGGAGCGGTCGTGGCTCTCCCACTGGTTCATCTGGAAGGTGTTCACCATCAGCTGGTACGCGCTGCTCGGCGCGTCGTCCTCGAAGGACCAGACGCACTCCTGGCGCGTGGTGGGCACGTTCACCCGCAGACGGAACCAGCCCGCCACCGTGCGCAGGTCGGGGTTCGCGTGCTGGGTGGTGAAGAGGCCGTCGAGGCCCATGCCGCCGCCGAAGCGAATCGCGGTGACCGGCCCCGCGTCCTGGGTGCCCGCGTCGAAGGTGCCGCCGTCGGAGCGACCGGCGTCCGTCATGCCCCCGCCGGCGCCGCCGCCGAGCCCGCCGCCTCCCGCCGCCCCGCCGGCGCTGCCACCGGTGCCGCCCCCCGTCCCCGCGGTTCCTCCGCCCAGGCCACC
>JAIBBQ010000355.1 GCA_019694595.1 Myxococcaceae bacterium | reverse complement strand
CGCACGTCGCCGGCCAGCACCGGGTCCGACCGCCAGGCCGCCAGGAAGCGGCGCGCGGCGCTGGTGTCGGCGTCGTCGGGCTTCGCCGCTTCCGCGGGCTTCGACAGCCGGGCCAGCCCGCGCAGCACCGGCGCCCAGCGCTTGAGCGCCTCGCCCGCGCCCTCGCCGCTCGCGGTGCGAACGCCGAGCAGCCCCTGCGCCTTGAGCACCTCGAGCAGCCGCTGGGCCGATTCCGCGGCGCGCCCGTAGACCAGCGGCGCGGGCTCGACCTCGAGCACCGGAGGCACCATCAGCCGCACCTCGAGGTCCGCGCGGCCGTCGGGGCGCGGGGGCAGCGGCGTGGAGTCGGGCTCGGTGTCGCGGTGCAGCCCGTGCATCGCCGCGAAGAGCGTCTGCAGGCGGGTGCGCCAGCCGCGCTCGAAGCTCAGGCCGTCGGAGCCTTCGGAGTACGCCAGCGGCAGCCAGGCCTGCTCGGCGGCGGCGCGGGCGGGCGCCGGCGCGGCGGACTTCGGCGACGGCGGCTGGTCCTGGGCGGCGGCGAGCAGCTCGTCGACCAGCGCGGGGCGCAGGTTGGGCTCCAGCTCGCGCGAGAAGCGCTCCGCCAGGCGGGGTACGCGCACGAAGAGCGGCGGCACGACGGTGCCCGCGGCCTCGAGGAACGGCCCCAGCTCGTCGAGCGAGGCCTTGGCCGGCTTGCCGCCCTTCGCGGCCCAGGTGAGCAGCGGCTCGTCGGCCGGCCCCCCTTCGAGGGCCTGGCGGCGGGCGACCAGGGTGGCGTGCTGCGCCTTGAGCTTGGGGTCCGCTTCCAGCGCCGCGACCACCAGCAGCGCGGCGGCCGCCGAGGCCCGCGACTCGCCGAAGGCCTCGGCCAGCACCCGGCGGCGCACGTCGTGGCAGCCGGCCGCGCCCGCGGCGAACTGCAGCTCGGGGTCGGCCTTGAGCCGCTCGAATTCGCCGTCGGCCAGGGCCACCAGCACCGCGTCCTTGCGAGGGAGCGCCGGCCGGCTCGCCGCCTCGAGGCACGACAGCGCCGCGCCCAGGCGCGCGAGCAACAGCCCCGCGCCGTCGACTGCGTCGCCGCCCAGGCTCGGGTACCGCGCCGCCACCGCCGCGTAGACCTTGGTCCACAGCGCCTTGTGGAGCTGCTCGGTGTCGTCGAGCGCGGCCTTGAGCGCGCCGCCGATGGCCGCGTCGGCCGCCAGCGCCACCTGGTCGACCGACACCAGGAGCTTGGGCTCCTCGGGGGCGAGCGGCTGCCGCAGCCGCGCGCGTTCCTTGTGGCCCAGCGGGTCGGCGCTGGCCAGCGCCTCGGCCGACACCTGGGAGAAGACCGAGACCAGCGGCACCGGCTCGAGGCCGCGGCCTTCGCCGACGGTGAGCTGGGCGCCGGGCTTCACGGTGACCTTGGCCTCGCGCGGCAGCCCGGCGAGGAAGGCCTTCACGTCCTTCTGGCCGTGGGCGGCGATGGCGTCGCTGGTCCCGCCCGACACCTTGAGCGCGGTGAGATCGTACCGGTACTCCCAGGCCCCGCCCGGGGTGCGGCGCGCGTCGTACGGCCACACGTCGGCGATGGGCTCGGTCGCGGGGGCGCGCCGGGTCTCGGCGAAGGCGGGCGCCGCGCAGAGCAGCGCGAGGAGCAGGCGCTTCACAGCGCGAGCAACCGGGTGACGGTGTCGAGCACTTCCTTGGCCTGCACCGGCTTCACCAGGTACGCGCTGGCCCCGAGGTTCATCGCCCGGGCGCGGTCCTCGTCGGCGCTCTCGGTGGTGATGACCACGATGGGCAGCGCGCGGCGCTCGGGGTCGGCGCGGATGTGGCTGATGAGCTTGAGCCCATCGAGCACCGGCATGTTGATGTCGGTGAGCACGACGTCGAAGCGCTGCTGCGAGAGCTTCTTGATCGCCTCGGCGCCGTCCTGGGCTTCGACGCACACCAGGGTTTCGAGCCGCTGCAGCGCGTACATCACGCTGCGGCGCAGGGCCATCGAATCGTCCACCACCAGAGCGTGCAGGGCCATCGAGCGCGCGGACGCTACCGCCAGGCCCGCGCAGTGTCGATCGCCGTCACCCGGGCGAGGCGACCCGGGTGACGAGCGCGGCCGCGAGGTCCTTGAGCCCGAGCACCTTCTTCACCACCCCGGTCTGGATCGCCGCCCGCGGCATGCCGAAGATGACCGCGGTCTCCTGGCTCTCGGCCCAGACCTCGCCGCCCGCCTCGCCCAGCGCGCGCACGCCCGCCACGCCGTCGTCGCCCATGCCGGTGAGCACCACTCCCAGCGCCCGCGGGCCCAGCACCTTCGCCACCGAGGTGAACAGCCGGTCCACCGATGGGGCATGGCGGTCGGCCGGCGACGGCGCGCGCACGTCGACCGAGAGCGACCCTTGGGCGTCCTGCACCAGCTCGAGCTGGCTGCCGCCGGGAGCCACCAGCGCGGCCCCGAGCCGCAGCCGATCGCCCGCGCGCGCTTCCGAGACCCGCAGCGCGCCGAGCTGATCGAGCCGCTCGGCGAAGGCCTGGGTGAAGCGCGGGGGCATGTGCTGCGCGATGAGCAGCGAGACCGGCTGGCCCTTGAGCGCGGTGACCAGCTGCTGAATCGCCGGCGGCCCCCCGGTGGAAGCGCCCACCGCCACCACCACCGGCCCCGGCCGGGCGGGGCTCGGCGGCGGGAGGATCGGCCGGCTGGGGCGCGCCGCGACTTCGGGGGTCAGCTCGCGCACCGAGCGCACCTTGGCGATGAGCTCGGCCCACATGCCTTCCATCGCCTTCTTGCCCAGCTCGGCGGGCTTGGGCACGAAGTCGAAGGCCCCCAGCTCCAGCGCCTTGAACACGTCCGACGGGTGGGCGTAGCTCGACAGCACGATCACCGGCGTGCGCGCGGTGGCCTTGAGCAGCCGCAGGAAGGTGAAGCCGTCGAGCCTGGGCATCTCGAGGTCGAGCGTCACCACGTCGGGCTTGAGCGCCACCGCCTTCTGCAGCCCTTCGTCGCCGTCGCTCGCCCGGTCGACCACGGTGATGCCGGGGGCGCTCTCGAGCACGGCGGAGATTTCCCGGCGGTTGGCCGCCGAGTCGTCGATCACCAGCACCCTGATGGGAGGTTCGCGCTTCATGGCTTGCGGTACGCGAGGTCCCCTTCCAGCTGCACCAGCTCGAACGCCGTCGACTCGTTGATCAGGCTCTCGGAGTGGCCGAGGAAGAGCAAGCCTCCCGGCACCAGCCGCTCGAAGAAGCGGGCGACGACCTCGAGCCGGGCCCTGGGTTCCAGATAGATGAGGACGTTGCGGCAGAAGATGGCGTGCATCGGCGGCAGGAGCTTCACCCCCGTGGCGTCCATCAGGTTCAGGTGACCGAAGCTCACCCGCGTGCGCAGCACGTCGCGCACCTTGTACCGGCCTCCGTCGAGGCGATCGAACCAGCGGCCGAGCACGCCCGCAGGCATCGCGCGCACCGCCGACGGGCCGTACTCCCCGGCGCGGGCCAGCTGGAGCACGCGCCGCGACACGTCGGTGCCGTGGACCTGCACGTCCCACCCGGGGAAGAGCCCGCTCCCGTCGAGCAGCATCGCCAGGGTGTAGGCCTCCTCGCCGCTGCTGCAGCCCGCGCTCCACAGCGACAGGCGGCGGCCCGGGGCGAACCGCGAGGCGAGCTCGGGCAGCACCTCGTCGCGGAAGGACTCGAGCTGCGTCGGCTCGCGGAAGAAGTACGTCTCGTGTGGCACCAGCAGCTCGGCCGCGAGCTCGAGCTCTTCCTTCCCGCGGGCGTCGTGCATCAGGTAGCGGTGGTAGCCCGCGAAGTCGCGCAGCTCGAGCGCTTCGAGCCGCGTCCACAGCCTTCGCTCGGCGATGAACGCCAGGTCGTCGCGCAGCTGCAGCCCGAACGCGCCGCGGAACAGCTCGCGCAGGAGCTGCAGCGTCTCGCCGTCGAGCCGCGGCCTGGGCTCGTCGAAGCCCGTCACCCGCTCACCGCTCGGCGAGGGTTCCGGCGGCGGCCACCAGCAGCTCGCGCGCCATCGGGTCGGACTCCTTCTCCAGCACCCGGTGCAGCGGCACCAGGGCTTCCCGCCCTGCCCCGGCGGCGAGCGCGCGCGCGGCGGCGACCCGCACGTCCCAGCGCGCGTGGGCGAGCAGCCCGCCGGCGAGCACCCCCACCCGCGGGTGCGACGCGGCGAAGCTCAGCGCCGCCTTCACCAGCTC
>JAIBBQ010000354.1 GCA_019694595.1 Myxococcaceae bacterium | reverse complement strand
TATCCGGTGGCGGCAGTGCGGCGTCCGGTGGCGGCAGCGCGGCGTCCGGCGGCGGCAGTGCGGCGTCGGGTGGCGGCACCGCAGCGTCCGGCGGTGGCATGTCCGATGCGGGCGGCTCCGGCGGCGGCATGTCCGATGCCGGCGGCTCCGGCGGCGGCATGTCCGACGCGGGCGGCTCCGGCGGCGGCATGTCCGACGCGGGGAGCGACGCGGGTGTCGATCCCTGCACCGGCATCGTCTGCCAGTCGAACGCGACCTGCTCCTCGGCGTCGGGCTCCGCAGTCTGCGGGTGCAACGCGGGGTACCAGGACAAGGACCAGAACGGCTCCTGCACCGCCACCTGCGCCACCGCGGCCTTGAGCTGCCAGACCAACGCCAGCTGCTCCGACACCAGCGGCACGGCGGCCTGCGGCTGCAACTCCGGCTACCAGGACAACGACCAGAACGGCTCCTGCACCGCCACCTGCGCCACCGCGGCCCTGAGCTGCAGCGGCCACGGCGCGTGCTCGGACAGCCAGGGCACCGCGGCGTGCGTCTGCAACGCGGGCTTCGCGGAGAGCACCTGCTCCGCCTGCGTCCGCTACGTGAACGCCGCCGCCACCGGCACCGGCGCGGGGACGAGCTGGGCCAACGCCTTCACCTCCCTCCAGAGCGCCCTCGACTCGGCGAGCACCGCGGTCTCGAGCAGCTCCGGCGCGCTCACCTCCTGCGAGGTCTGGGTCGCCGCCGGCACCTACCGGACCTACGCGTCGGCGCGCACCGACACCTTCACCCTCAAGTCGAACACCTGGCTCTTCGGCGGCTTCACGGGCACCGAGAGTTCCCGCGCGAGCCGCGACAGCGTCGCCCACGTCACCGTGCTCACCGGCAAGAGCGCCGACGGCCTCAACCAGAGCTACCGGGTGCTGCGCGCGAGCGGCATCACCAACGCGCAGGTCGATGGCTTCGAGGTCACCGGTGCCAACGCGAACGCGGCCAACCCCAACGACCGCGGCCCGGGCCTCTACTCCAGCAGCAGCTCGCTCACCGTGGGCCACATGAACTTCCACGACCTGAACGCGGGCGCAGAAGGTGGCGCCATCGCCAGCGCGTCGGACACCGCGCTCACCGTGCAGAGCTCCACCGTCTCCAGCAACAGCGCCGGCCAGCACGGCGGCGGCATCTACGTGGTGAGCCCGGTGCAGGTGACGCTCGACGGCGTGACGGTGAAGAACAACACCTCGGTGCTCCAGGGCGGCGGCGTGCACCTCATCGCCGGCTCCACCGGGAAGCTCACCGTGAAGAACTCCACTCTCACCGGCAACCAGTCGGGCGCGGGCAACGGCCTGTACGCGGCGGGCGGCCTGCTCTCCGTCGACCAGTCCACGCTGTCCTACAACCGCGGCGGCGACGGCGCGGCGATCTTCGTCTTCAACCCCACCACCGGCTCCAAGGTGACGCGCTCGCTCATCGTGGGGAACATCGGCGGCTGGGGCGGCGCGCTCTGCGACAACTCCAACTCGGCCACCGGCGCCACCATCACGCTCGAGAACGACGTGCTGGCAGGCAACATCTCCGGCTCCGGCGGCGGTGCGGTAGCGCGCCTCAACGGGGTGAACCCCATCAGCATCGTGAACAGCACGCTCTACGGGAACCGCTCGCGCTCGGTGAGCAACGGCAACGCCTTCCACACTCCCGTGGGGCCCGCGTTCTCGGTGGCGAACTCCATCATCACGGGCCACCACGCGTACGGCGGCATCGACTTCACCGCGGCGACGCCTCCGGCGCTCGACACGTGCGTGGTCGACGACGCCGCGCTCGGCGTGGGGACCAACCGCAACGTGAGCCCGGGCCTCACCGCCGCGCCGCTCTTCTACGACCTCACCACCGCGGGCGGCACCACCACCACGCTCGTGGTCAGCGACGCCAGCAAGTACGCGGTCGGCCAGGCGCTGCGGCTCTCAGGCGCGACCGACGCCACCATCACCGGGCTCGACGTTCCCACCGGCACCCTGACCATCACGCCCGCGCTGTCCGCGGCCTCGACGGCCAACACGCTCCTCGCCGACTGGGGCGTGAGCCCGGCCACCACCACCGAGGACTTCACGCTCTCCAGCGGCTCGGCGTGCATCGACTCCGCGAACGGCGCCCTCGCCCCCACCAGCGACCTCACCGGCAAGGCGCGCGTGGACGACCCGGCGGTCACCAACACCGGCACGGGCTCGCCGGACTACGCCGACGTCGGGGCGTACGAGCGCTGAGCGCGTGGTAAGCGGTCGCCCGCGATGGCGGCGGCGACCGAAGCGCTCGACGTGGCGGCGGTGGACCCCTGGCTCAAGGGCCAGGTGCCGGGGCTGCGCGGCACGCCCAAGGTGACGCAGTACTCCGGCGGCGCGTCCAACTGGACGTACCGGCTGGAGTACGAGAACCGCGACCTCGTGCTGCGGCGCCCGCCCGCGGGGACCAAGGCCAGGTCCGCGCACGACATGGCGCGCGAGCACGGCATCCAGCAGGCGCTCAAGCCGCACTACCCGGTGGTGCCCACCATGGTGGCGCTCTGCCAGGACCCCGCGGTGCTGGGCTGCGACTTCTACGTGATGGAGCGCATCGACGGGCTCATCCCCCGCAAGCAGCTCCCCAGGGGGCTGGTGCTCGACGCCGCGCAGACGCGCGCGCTCTGCCTGTCGGTGCTCGACCGGCTCGTCGAGCTGCACCGGGTCGACTTCCGCGCCGCGGGCCTCGCCCACCTCTACAAGGGCGAAGGCTACGTGCAGCGGCAGCTCTCGGGGTGGACCGAGCGCTACGCCAAGGCCCGCACCTGGAACGTGGCGACCTTCGCGTCGGTGACGCGCTGGCTGCAGGAGCGCGCGCCCAAGGACAAGCCGCCCTGCGTGATTCACAACGACTGGCGCTTCGACAACGTGGTGCTCGACCCCCAGGAGCCGACGCGGGTGGTGGGCGTGCTCGACTGGGAGCTCGCGACCGTGGGCGACCCGCTGATGGAGCTCGGCAGCGCGCTCGCGTACTGGGTGGAAGCGAAGGACGGGCTCTTCATGCAGCTCGGGCGGCGCCAGCCGACGCACCTGCCCGGAATGCTGACGCGCGCCGAGGTGGTCGAGTACTACCTGGCGAAGACCGGGCTCACCACCGACGACTGGGCGTTCTACGAGGTGTTCGGCCTCTTCCGCCTCGCGGGCATCGCGCAGCAGATCTACTTCCGCTACCACCACGGGCAGAGCCGCAACCCGGCGTTCCGCTTCTTCTGGGTGCTGATCAACTCGCTCGCCTGGCGCTGCCGCGCGGTGATGCGCACGGCGCGCTGAAGCGAGCGCTACCGCACGCAGCCGATGCGGGTGGAGTTGATGGCGATCTCGTCCATCCACAGCTCGAAGACCTGGGTCGACGCCTGGTACTCGGCCCAGCCCAGCCACACGTTGGTGAACTGCGGGAGGATGAAGGGGTTCGAGTTGCCGCCGTGCTTGGTGGGCGTGGTGTGGAGCGACGGGTGCTCGGTGCCGTCCCACCAGAAGCGGGTCTCGTTGTTCTGGCCGTCGTGCTGCCACTCGATGCACATCCACTCGTTGAGGGGCACTGCGCGCGGGTTGCCGGTGGGGTCGTTGTCCGACGTCGTCCAGTCGCCGGTGCCGGCGTCCTGCACGCGGTTGTCGGTGCCCACGCCGTAGAGCTGCTTCGAGGCGGGGTTCGCCGGGCGCTGGCCGCTGACGCGGATCTCCCCCGCCACCTGCGTGCCCGACGCCGCGATGATGGTCCAGTGCGCGTAGCCCATGGGCGCCGCGGGCAAGGAGATGAACTTCACGAAGGCGCGGCCGAAGTAGGAGTTGTTCGGCGCGGGGAACGTCTTCGTCTCCTTGATGTACGCGTTGCCGTTGCCGGTGCGGGTGATGTGCAACGCGTGCGTGCCGCGCGCGTGGTCCGCGGTGCCGACCGCCACCGCGTTGCCGCCGCTCACCGTCCAGGTGTTGCTGTTGATGGTGCCCGACTCGAAGTCCTCGCAGAGGGTGAAGCCCGAGCCGGTGCACCGCGAGGCGCCGAAGAAGAGGCCGCGGTCGGTGGAGAACGGGTCGCCCCCGCCGTTGCCACCCGAGCCGCCACCCGCCGAACCGCCGCCCGCCGCGCCACCCCCGGCCGCCCCGCCACCGCCGGCGCCACCGCCGCCGGAGCCGCTGCCACCGCCGCTCGCTGTCCCGCCGCCCGTCGCGCCGGAACCTCCGCCCGCCACGCCGCCTCCGG
>JAIBBQ010000107.1 GCA_019694595.1 Myxococcaceae bacterium | reverse complement strand
AAGGCAACCAGGTCAGCGTCGCCGGCGGAGCCCGGGTGCTCGCCCTCGGAGGCGCCGGCGCCGGCGGGGCGCTCGCCGACAGCGCCGACTCGGCCGACGGCGGCGCCGGTGAAGACGGCCGCACCGACGCGCTGGTGAAGGCCAGCGGAGGGAACGGCACCGACCCCGCGGGCGGCGGCGGCGATGGCCCGCTGAACCCCAACGACAAGGGGGGCGATGGGAAGAACGGCAAGACCAACGGCTCCGCGGTGGGCGCGGGCGGAGGCGGCGCCGGCGGCGTCGGCCGCATCGTCATCCGCGCGCCCCTCACCACCTCGTGCGCGGTGGCCGCCAACACCGTGGCGCCGAAGGACCCCACCTTCGTCTGCCAGTGACGCCCTTCACCCCCACTCCTGCGCCCCTGGGCGCCCGCATCGGCGCCGGCCTCGTCGACGCGGCCGTGCTGCTGGTGCTGTGCACCGCCGCCTTCCTGGTGCCGCTGCTGCTCCAGGGCGTGGTGCTGCCGATGTGGGGCGTGCTCCTCGCCGTGCTCGCCGGCAGCGTGGTGCCCCTCGCCGCCTTCCGCAGGACCCTGGGCTTCGCCATCTTCCGCCTCGAGCTGGTGGGGAAAGACGGGCACGCCGTGGGAGCCGGCGACGTGCTGTTCCGCGAGCTGCTCGGGCGCGGCTACTTCCCGGCGGCCTTCCTCTTCACCGTGCTCGCCGGCGCGCTGGCGACGCTCTTCGTCCCCGGCCTGCGCTTCTCCGCCCCGACCGGGCTCACCGCCTTCTTCGCCTTCGCGTCGATGATCGCCCTCGGCTTCGCCATCGCCGGCCACTTCGTCGCCCTCGCCAGCAAGGACGGGCGCTCGCTCGCCGACCTGCTCGCCCGCAGCTACGTGGTGCCCGCGCGGCCCGCCGTGGCCATCACCGACGAGGACGAGGCCGCCTTCGCCCGAGGCGAGCAGCGGCGCCGCCTGTGGTGGGCGCTCGCCTTCGCGCTGTTCTGCCTCGGCGGCGCGCTCGGCCTGCCGTGGCTCATGACCGTGCGCACCGAGAGCACTGCGCAGCTCGCGCAGCGCCTCACCGTGCAGAAGCTGGCCACCCAGTTCCAGCAGGACCCGGACAACGAAGCGCTCGGCCGGCAGTACCTCGTCGAGCTGCGCCGGGCGCAGGACTTCAAGACCGCCGCCGAGGTGGAAGCGAAGCTCGTCGCGCTCGAGGACAAGCGCGCCCGCGCCCGCCTCGACCGCCTGCGCACCGCCTTCGCCGACCAGCCGGGCGACGAAGGGACCTTCCTCGCGCTCCTCGGCGCGCTCGAGGAGCAGGAGCTCATCGAGGAGGCCACCACCAGCTACCGCCACTTCCTCGACCGCAACGGCGACGACGAGCTGCGCGCCGGCTTCGGCCGCTGGCTCTGGCGTCACGGCAAGCCCGACGATGGCCTGGTCGAGGTCGACGCCGTCGCCAAGGCCGCACCCGGGCTCGAAGGGGTGCGCTCGCTGCGCGGTCAGCTCCTCGCCGCCCTGGGGCGCGCGGAAGACGCGCAGCTCGACCTGAGCTGGGCGCTCCTGGAAGACCCCGAAGACGACGAGGCCGCCGAGGCGCTCAACCGGGTGAATGCCTCGCTCGGCCCGCTGGCGCCTGCCAGGCAGAAGAAGCTCGAGGCCGACTTCAAGGCCTGGGCCAAGGTTCACCGCCCGTGAGCGTTGGCCGCCCTGCCCGCGTCGAGTAGGAAGGGAGCATGTTGCGCGCGGCCTCGCTCCTGCTCTTCGCCTCCACGGCGTGTGGCGGGCTGCTCGCCCCGGTGTGCACCACCTCGGAGCCGCTCTTGCGCGACGACGCCGGGGTCTTCACCTGCGTGCGCGCCGAGGACTGCCCGCGCCCCACCAACGTGCTCATCTGCACCTCGACGGAAGATCAGGCCCGCGACTGCGTGCTCTGCTCCGAGACGAGGTGCCTGCGCTTCACCCGCGGAGCCTGCCCGTGAGGCGCGCCGCCCTCGCAATCGCGCTGGTGCTCGCCGGGTGCTCCAAGAGCACCGCCAACACCCACCTCGAGCTGGCGCGCGACGCGGTCTTCAAGCACCAGCCCCAGCGCGCGCTCGAGGAGTACCGCCTGGTGCTCGACGCGGTGGAGCACGACGAGAGCCCCGAAGGCGTGCTCGCGCGCGCCCGGGCCCTGCGCGGCGCGGGCGACGTGTACTACCTCGAGCTGCGCGAGTACCGCCGGGCGGTCGAGGTGTACCGGGAGCTCACCACCCTCTGCCCCGAGGCGCCGCCCACGCTCGAAGGGCGCATTCGCCTCGCCGACCTGCTGGAGCACGAGCTGCGCGACCTCCGCGGCGCCATCGCGGAGCTGACCGCTGCGCTGGCGCGCAACCCGCCGCAGTCCGCCGAGCTCGCCTACCGGGTCTCGCGGCTCTACTTCGAGATCGGCGACTACCAGCAGTGCGAGCTGGAGACCGCGTCGCTCGCGCGCAAGTACGAGACCTCGCCGCTGGTCGACGACGCGCTCTTCCTGCGCGGCCAGGCGCTGGCGATGATCGACGAGCGCCACGCCGACGCGATGCGCGCCTTCCAGGAGCTCCTCGAGCGCTTCCCCGACTCCGAGCTCCAGCCCCACGCGCTCTTCGAGCTCGGCAAGCTCAAGGCAGATGCCGGCGACGGCGAGAAGGCCATCGGCCTGTGGATCGCCGCGCTGAAGAAGCACCCCGACCCGGGCGTGGTGCAGACCTTCATCTCCCGCGTGCGCCGGCACCTGCGCAACACCACCCCCGAGGAAGTCGGCGAGCGCGCCAAGGCCTTCGACCGCGACGTTCCCCAGGTCGCGGCGCGGCTGCCGAAGAGCAGCATCGAGGCGGTGGGTGGCTCGGCGGACGAGGCCGCCCGCGAGGCCCGCATGTCGCCCGAGGCCGCCGCCCACCCCGGCGCCAAGGATGCCAAAGCGCTGCCGGAGTCAGGGCAGTAGGCTTCCTCCGTGTCTGCCTCGACCCCGACGCTCTTTCTGGTGGCCTCGCTGTGCGCGGCCGGGGAGGTGCGCGCCGACGAGTTCCACGGCTGGTCCGTCGACGGCTCCTGGTACGCCTGGCAGCGCGTCAGCGGCCCCAACGACACGGTGGAGCTGTTCTTCTGCCAGGCCGACGAGAAGGTGGCCCCGACCTGGCCCGAGAACCTGAACGAGCTCGACCGGTCTGGCCGCCCTCCGTGCGTGCGCCTCACCGACCCCAACCGCGCCCCGCTGGGGTGGAAGCAGGCCCTCAAGCTCCCCAAGCCCTCGACCAAGGGCCCTCAGGGGGTCAGCGTCGAAGAGCTCCTCACCGACGGGGAAGACGTCGGGTACGTGGTGCAGCTCAAGAAGGAACGCCGCGTCTGTCCCGCGACCGGCCTGTCCGAGCGCTCGAAGCTCGGGCACGTGTGGTTCCACCCGTCGGGGCGCCTGGTGGCGGCGATGATCGACGGCCGCTTCTTCCACTGTGATGCCCCGCTCGCGCCGGCCCCGCCGAGCGCCGCGCCACCGCGCAAGAAGGGCAAGCGCTGACGGCCGCCCGGCCGCTTACTTGGCCTCGAAGACGTCGCCGAGCTGGCCGAGCGAGAACGGCGAGTGGTTCACGTCCCAGTTGAGCTTCCGCACGTCGGCGTCGGTGAAGTACGAGTTCGAGAACTGCACGTCGGGCGGGAGCGAGTACGGCCCCGTCGCCTCGGTCTGCGTCGGCATGCGGAAGTACTGGATGTTCGGGTTCTGCGGCTTGGCCACGTAGTACTGGTTGGTGTTGGGGTCGACGTAGAGCGACTGGTCACCGCGCTTCACCTTGATCAGCGGCTGCCCGTCGGGGCCGCGCGCCGCGCCCGTCTGGGGGTCGAAGGTGATGGTGGCCTGCTGCCCCGGGTGGAGCGCCTCGTTGAGGCGGGTCTTCAGCGACGAGAGGCTCCCGGTCAGCCGATTCGCGGTGAATTCATCGCGCAGCGAGACCGTGGTCTTGGGGCCAGGCTGGCCAGGAATGTGGAACTCGGGGGTCCGGGTCTTCAGCGGCTCGGGGAGGAAGGTGGGGCGAGGGGCAATCTTGGCGGTCATGGTCGGGTCTCCAGGAAGGCAGCGCGCGAGCACGCTGCAGTGCACTGCACACCCTGATTCTCAGATTCCGAAAATGGGCCGACCAAACCGGTTCTGAAAATGCCGCCAACAAGAGTGCCCAGTAACCCGCACTTCGCTCCTGCGTAGCTGGCGTCTGGGGCCGCTGCTCCTGCCGAATCAAGGATTTGCAGGAGGACCTCGGGGCCCCTCGGCCCTGAAACCCTCGGTACTGGGTGCGTGGGTCGACCGGGTGCGTGGGTCGACCGGGTGCGTGGGTCGACCGGGTGCGTGGGTGACCGGGTCGACCGAGTGCCTCAGTACTTTGCCCTCGGGGGAGGCAGCGGCGGACGCCCGCTGGGCCAGACTCTGCCCGAGTCGTGGAGGACCAGGGCCCGGAGTCGAACGGGTGCCGGAACCGCGAAGCTCGAAGCCGACTACGGAGCGGGCGTGGGCGCCGGCGCGACCTCGGGGGTCGGCACGGGGTCGGGCTCGAACACCTGGCGCAGCTTCCACTTGGTGAGCCCCGGAGGCGGGTTCACCACGATGATGGGATTCTCATCGACCTGCTTGAGGTCGACCGGCAGCTTCACCCGCCCCTGCTCGTCGGTGGTGGCAGAGAAGCGGGCCTTGCCTTCGCCCATCTCCAGCTTCACCCCGGCGAGCGGAGTGTTGTCGGGCGGCTTCACCAGCTCGACCGTCACCGTGCCGGGCGCCTTCGTCTGCTTGGTGACGAAGTCGGCGTACCGCGGCCGCAGCGTGCAGCCCGCGACCGCGACCACGCACCCCAGGGCGACGAGCGCGCGCATCAGACCTTCGCGCCAGGCGTCGGCTGGAAGACCGCGTTGAACTCGGTGAGGGCCTTGTTGAGCTCGGCCTTCACGTCGGCGGTCAGCTCGGGCTTGGCCTCGATGCTCTTCTGGATGCCGGCGAACTTGGCGTCGCAGAAGGCGAGGAATTCCTTCGCCCAGCGCACGATGTCCGCCACCGGGACCTCGCGCAGCCAGCCGCGCTTCTTGGGGTCGTCGCGGTTGGTGGCGGCGTACAGCTGCATCACCTGGCGCGCCATGGGCATCGGCTCGTACTGGCCCTGCTTGAGCAGCTCGGTCATGCGCGCGCCGCGCGCGAGCGTCTCCTGCGTCGCCTTGTCGAGGTCGGAACCGAACTGCGCGAAGGCCGCGAGCTCGCGGTACTGCGCGAGGTCGAGCTTCATCGTGCCGGCCACTGCCTTCATCGCCTTGGTCTGCGCCGCGCTGCCGACGCGAGACACCGAGAGGCCGACGTTGATGGCGGGGCGGACGCCCGAGAAGAAGAGGTCCGTCTCGAGGAAGATCTGCCCGTCGGTGATGGAGATGACGTTCGTCGGGATGTACGCCGACACGTCGCCGGCCTGCGTCTCGATGATGGGCAGCGCGGTGAGGCTGCCCGCGCCTTCCTCGTCGGACAGCTTCGCGGCGCGCTCCAGCAGGCGGCTGTGAATGAAGAACACGTCGCCGGGGTACGCCTCGCGGCCCGGCGGGCGGCGCAGCAGGAGCGACAGCTGCCGGTACGCCACGGCCTGCTTCGACAGGTCGTCGTACACGATGAGCGCGTGCATCTTGTTGTCGCGGAAGTACTCGCCCATCGTCACGCCGGTGTACGGCGCGAAGAACTGCATCGGCGCCGGGTCGGACGCGTTGGCCGCGACCACGATGGTGTACTCCATGGCCCCGTGCTTGGTGAGCTTGTCCACCACCTGCGCCACGGTCGACTGCTTCTGACCGATGGCCACGTACACGCAGTACACGTTCTGGCCGCGCTGGTTGATGATCGCGTCGATGGCGACGGCGGTCTTGCCCGTCTGGCGGTCGCCGATGATGAGCTCGCGCTGACCGCGGCCGATCGGCACCAGCGCGTCGAGCGCCTTGATGCCGGTCTGCATCGGCTCGTGCACCGACTTGCGCTTCACGATGCCGGGCGCCTTGATTTCCAGGCGGCGCACGTCCTTCGAGGTGATGGGGCCCTTGCCGTCGATGGGGTTGCCGAGCGCGTCCACCACGCGGCCGAGCAGTTCCTTGCCCACCGGCACGGAGGCGATCTGCTGGGTGCGCTTGACCACGTCGCCTTCGCGAATGGCCTTGAAGTCACCCATGATGGCGACGCCGACGTTGTCCTCCTCGAGGTTGAGCACCAGGCCCTTCACCCCGTTGGAGAACTCCACCAGCTCGCCCGACTGCGCACCCTCGAGGCCGTAGACGCGGGCGATACCGTCGCCCACCGAGAGCACGGTGCCGGTCTCGGCCACCGTCACGGTCTTCCCGTAGTCCTGGATCTGATCGCGGAGAATGCGGCTGATTTCGTCGGCGCGGATTTGCATGGTCGCAGCGGGCCTTAGGGCCCCAGGCCGGGCCTGTTCAAGCCCAAAAGTGAAGCGGTTCGACGTGCTTGCCGCTCAGCGGCCGGGCGCCGTCCGGCGGGCCTTCAGCAACGGCGCCGGGTCGACCGCCGTGGCCCACGCCCACCCCCACCGGTAGACGCCGAAGTGGAGGTGCGGCGGCGTGGTGCGCGCGTTGCCGGTGTTGCCCACGTGCCCCAGCAGCGCGCCCCGCTCGACCCGCTGCCCGACCGCGAGGCCCTCTGCCCAGTCGTCGAGGTGCGCGTAGTAGTAGAGCGTCGGGCCGCGCCCCAGCACCGAGACCACCTGGCCACCGAGCGCATCGTGGCCCACCTTCCACACCGTGCCGCTGGCCGCCGCCCGCACCTCCGTGCCCGACGGGGCGAACAGGTCGACGCCCTGGTGGCGCCGACCGCCCGAGCGCGGCGCGTGCCAGGTGGACACCACGTCGCGCGCGCGCAGGCCGGCGACCGGCATCGAGAGCGGCTCGGGCGCGCCCACCAGCCGCAGCCACGCAGGCCCCCGGCGAGAGAGCAACACCACCAGCACCACGCCGATTCCCAGGGCCCAGTGGGCCACCCGCCGCGGCCTTCGCATGGGAAGGGAGCGACTGCATCGACGGTGCCAGGAGCGGGCGCCGTCAGAGCTGGGCGACGCCGGCGGCGACCCACAGGGCGCCCACCGTCACCGACACCAGCCCCGCCACGCACAGCAGCGCGGCGCCGACCTGCGGCACCCGCCGCAGCCAGTGCAGCGGAGCCCCCGCCAGTCCGCTGAGCGCCGCCATGCCGCCCACGCTCCCCAGGCCGAAGGCGAGCACGTACCCCAGGCGCGCCTGCGTGCCCGGCAGCTCGGCGAGCACCAGCGCGGTGAGCGCCCCGCTGCCCGCGAGCCCGTGGGCCAGGCCGACCAGCAAGGGCCGCGTGGCCAGCGTCCACCGCGAGAGGTGCAGGTGCTCGCCCTTCGCCGGGTGCCGGTGCCGCGAGCCCCCGTGCGCGTGCCAGGCGCTCGCGCCTTCGCGCCCCTCGCGCAGCGACAGCCACACGGCGCGCAGCCCGAGCAGCACCACCATCACGCCCACCGCGGTCTCGAGCCACGTCGCGACCGACGCCGGCATCTCGAGCCCCAGTGCGGCCAGGGTGCCCGCGACCACGCCCAGCGACAGCGCGTGCCCCAGGCCCCACCAGGAGCCGAGCGCGAGCCCGGCCCACGGTCCGCGCCGCTCCGCCGCCAGGGTGGTGACCGCCGCGAGGTGGTCGGGCTCCAGCGCATGGCGCGCGCCCAGCACCAGCCCGAGCCCGAGCGCCGAGGTGCCGAGCTCGACCAGCATCAGCCCCGCCCCTCGAAGCGCGAGCGCCAGCGGGCCGGCGAGCTCTCCCCCGCACGCAGCCCTTTCACCACCGCGTCCGCGAGGTGGTAGCTCCAGCGCCAGCCGTAGCCGTCGGCGTCGTCGGCGGCGTGCCGGGTGTCGGCGCGCGCCACGCCCGGGGCCACCTGGCGGGTGAAGAGCGGCGCGGGCTGGTGGCGCACCCAGCCGGGGTTGGCCCGGACCGCGTCGAGCACCAGCCGCGTCACCGGCACCTCGTCGCGCGGCGGCAGGTCGAGCACCACCGAGTCGGCGCGCTCGAGTTCCCGCGGCTCGTTGCCCACCGAGAGCGCGAAGGCGAGCGGGTCGACCGCCCGGGTCGCGAGCAGCTGCACCAGCGCCGTCGCGCCTTCCAGCGTCGCGCCGAGGAAGAGCTTCACCCGCGCCTCGTTGGGGCGCGGGCCGCCCTGACCGCCCAGGAGCGTGAAGCGGTGGGGCGTCAGGTTCTCGCGGGCGCGCGGCACCCGCGCCGCCACCGGGTCGCCGACGTGGGCGTCGGCGGGGTGCAGCTGACCGGGCTCGTCGAGGTACAGGGTGATGGTGCCGTTGCTCACGTAGGCGTACTTGGAGCCCCACGGGCCTTCGAGCTGCCCCTGCTTGGTGAGGCGGTAGCCGGGCTCCCAGCCGTGCGCGCCGCGGGTGAGCGACGAGAGGTGGGCGACCCAGCCCGAGTCGCCCGATGCCCGGCCCGGCGGCCGCCACGCTCCGCTCGCCCGGCGGAAGCCGCTGTGCTGCACCTCGAGCGCCACCCGCGCGGTGGCGTCGGCCTGGTGCAGCCGCTGCCCGTCGAGCACCACGTCGGTGCCCGCGGCGGACACCCGCCGGCTGAACTGCTCGAGCAGCGCGTCGAGCGCCTCCGCCGCGGCCTTGAGCTGGCTCATTCCGGGTCTCCCCAGAAGATGGCGGGCCAGCGGGCGGGCGAGGCCAGCATCTCGAGCGCCTTGGCGGCGAGCAGCCGCGCGCGGTCGTCGAGCACCTGCTCGTAGTGGGAGATGCCGTACACCGCGATGAGCAGCGAGGTGCCCACCCACCGCACCACCCGCTCCTGGAACGCGTCGTCGACCTGGAAGCCGCTCTCGCGCTGCGCGGCGTACGAGCCCAGGAGCGCGCGGCCGAAGCCGGCGAGCTGCTGCTGCGAGAGCACCTCGCTCGGGTGCTCGGGCGCCAGGAAAGGGCCCACGTAGTCCGACAGCAGGCTGCCCAGGTCGCGCGCCGGGTCGCCCCAGAACGACAGCTCCCAGTCGAGGAAGTAGACCGGCGCCTTGGCGTCGCGGCCCACGCGCAGCAGGTTCGCTTCGCGCAGGTCGCCGTGGAGCAGGCACGACTCCGTCTCGCGCTGCTGCTGCTCCCAGAGCGCCTGCAGGCCCGACGTGGCGGCCTGGTCGGCCTGCACCCGGCCGAAGAGCTCGAGCCCCACCTTGGACAGCCGCGCGTAGAAGTCGGGGCGCATGCGCAGGAAGCAGTCGAGCAGGTCCGACTCGTCGCGGAAGGCGTCGGCGAGCGCGAAGCGCGACGGCGAGCTGCGGCTCATGCGGTGGAGGTAGCCCAGCGCCTTGCCCACCTGCCGCGCGAGCGGGCGGGGGTAGTCGCCGGAGCGGCGGTGGAAGTGGTGCAACGTCTCCCCGCCGTTGAGCCAGTGCAGCGCGAGCAGGCCGTGGGCGGGGTCGAAGGCGTAGACCTCGGGGAGCAGCAGCGTGGCTTCCGAGCCCTGCGCGAGCGGCGCCACCCGTTCCAGCACCGAGCCTTCGCGCAGCACGCCCACGTTGCCCGGGCCGTCGGCCACCTTCACCAGCACCCGCTTGCGGCCCGCCTTGCACACCAGGGTGCGGTTCTTCGACGGCGGCGGCGCCACCACGGACTCGTCGCGCTCCAGGCCCAGGGCATGGAGGCGGCCATCGAGCTCGGCATCGGTGAGGGGTGCGCGCATCGCGTGAGGAGGCGCGGTGCATACCCCAAGCGGCGCGCGGGTGGCGCGCCTTCCACGACACGAAGGGTCAGTACGACGCCGAGGCCCCCGCCACGCTGGCCGGGGCGGCCTCCACCGGCGCTTCCTTCTTCTCGAAGCCGGCCTTGGAGAAGCGCACCTTGTACTTGCCGGGGTCGACGTTCTTGAAGCGGTAGCTGCCGCCCTCGTTGCTGCGCGCCTGCTGCACGACCCGGCCTTCGTCGTCGACCAGCTCCACCAGCGCGTTCGCCTGGGCGCGGCCGTCGCCCTTGAACTCGAGCCGCCCGGCCACCTCGCCGAACTTCTCGCGCTGCGCTTCGGGCGAGTCGTGCAGGAACAGCGCGGTCTCGGTCTGCTTGCTCGCGCCCTGCGCGTCGACGAACGCCACCTCGGCGACGTAGCGGGCCGCCGGGCGGACCTTGCCCTTCTCGTCCTTGGCGGAGAAGACGAAGGCCTGCGGCCCCTGGGCGAGCGGCTGGGTGGTCTCGTAGACGACCTTGCCGGTGGCCGCCGCGCCGCCCTTGGCGTCGGCCTCGCGCACCTTGAGCACCAGCTGGCCGCGCGCCCCTTCGGGGCCCACCGCGCGCACCGATACCTGGGTGCCTTCGTCGGTGAAGCGGGTGCCCAGCTGGGTGAAGAAGACGTCGCCCGCGTAGACCTCGACGCGGCGGCGGCTCACCTGCCCCTTGGCGTTGGTGGCCACCGCGTCGACGGTGTGCCGGCCGGTGGGCAGGCCCGCGGTGTCCCAGGTGAAGGTGAGGCCGCCGCCCTTGGCCTGGGCCACCTCGCGGTCGTCGACCATGAGCTGCACCTTGGCCACCTGAGCGCCGGAGTTCTCCTCGGCCTTCACGGTGAGCGTGTGCCGGGGCGCGACGTGCTGCCCGTCGCGGACCCCGTCCATCGCCACCGACATCACGTCGACCGAGACCAGGCCCAGCACCGCCCACATCGCCTCGGCCTTGCCGGCGCCGCCGGCGCCCCAGCCGCCGTTCGCCTGCTGGTGGCGGGTGAGCCACTGCAGGCCCCTGGCCACCCGGTCGTCGGTCTCGGCGAGCCCGGCCTGGCGCAGCGCGTACACCGTCTGCCCGGTGGCGTACGGGTCGGAGGTGCCCGGGGTGAAGCCGAAGCCCCCGTCCTTCTCCTGGCGGGCTTCCAGCGCCTTCACCAGCACCGAGACGGTGTCGTCGCCCTTGGCCGCGCCCGCGGCCAGCATGCCCAGCAGCGCGTAGTTCACGTCCTGGAGGTAGACGGCCTTCACCTCGCCCTTCCAGCCGCGCGCGGTGGCGGTGAGGAACGACTCCGCCTTGCGCAGCGGCGGCAGCCACACGTCGTCGCCGGAGCGGGCGAAGGCCTGCCGCCAGGTCTGCGCGGCCTGGAAGGTGGCCTGCACCACGCCCGCGGTCACCGGGTAGCTCTGGTGGTCGCCGGGGACGCTGCCGTCGGCCTTCTGGAAGGCGAGCATCGCCTTGGCGGTGGTGAGCAGGTCGTCGCTCAGCGCACCGTCGACCAGCGCGTCGTAGCGGGCGAGCGCGGCGCCGCCGAAGATCTTCGCGGTGCGCGGAAAGCCCGAGTGGCTGATGCCGCCCGGGGTGCGCGCCCCGCCCGGCAGGTGGAGGATGCCGTCGACCAGCGCCGCGAGCTCCTTCTTCGGCACCTCGTACTGGTTGGACTTGCCGACCGAGAGCCCTTCCAGCGTCACCGCCTGCACGTGGCAGCCGTAGCAGTTGTTGCTCTTCTGCCAGTCGGCCGCCGAGCGCGCGAGGTACACCACGCCGCGCTGCGCCGAGTCCCGGACCTTGGGCTCCACCGCTCCCGCCGGGCTGCCGGTGAGGAAGAGACACACAGGCAACCCCAGGGTGGCGGTGAGACGGCGGGCGAGTCGGCGCATGGGCGTGTCCTTCGACGGCGGGTGAGTGCCGCTTCCACGCACGGCGCGGAGAAAGGATCTCCCCCACCTCGCGATTCACGCCTAACTTCGGCGCCCGCCCATGGGCCACGTGCAGATACTCCGCGGCGTTCCATCGCGCGCCGAGGGCTTCGACCGCACCGTCCGCATCTACACCCCCGACGCGTACGACGCGCGGCCGGGTGAGCGCTTCGGCGTGCTGTACATGCACGACGGCCAGAACGTCTTCGCCCACCCGGAATCGGCGATGCCCGACACCTGGTGCGCCAACTGGGCCATCGAGCAGCTCGCCCACTCCGGCCGCACCGCGCCGTGGCTCATCGTGGGGGTGGACAGCGGCCCGGGCCGGCTCGCCGAGTACTCCGCCTGGCCCGACCACAGAAGCCACGTGCCCGGCCACGGCGAGAGCTACGCCCGCTTCCTCACCGACGAGCTCAAGCCCTGGGTCGACGCCACCTACCGCACCCAGCCCGGCAGCCCGAGCACCGCCACCGCGGGCGCCTCGATGGGCGGGCTCATCTCGCTGTACCTCGGGCTGTCGCGGCCGCAGGTGTTCGGGCGCATCGGCGCCTTCTCCCCTTCGGTGATGTGGGCCGATGGCGCCATCTTCCGCGCCTGGCACCAGCACTCCCGGCTGTGGAGCCGCATCTACCTCGACGCCGGCGACGGCGAGTTCATCCGCGTCAACGACATCCCCATGCACTACGGCGACGACACCCGCTCCTTCCACGGGCACCTCCGCGGGCTGGGGTACGCCGACTGGGAGCTCTCCCTGGTGCTGGAAGACGGCGGCCTGCACCACGAGCGCGACTGGCAGCGCCGGCTCCCCAGCGCGCTCGCCTGGCTGCTCGTCTGAAGCAGTCCTTCAGCGCGCCTGGATGAGCTCGGTGGTCTCGCGCAGCTCGGCGAGCGTGCGGGTGCGCACCAGGTACATCTCGTCGCCCATGCCGGCGGCGAACAACGCGGGCAGCGCTCGCCGCACGAGGAGCCGGTCGCCCAGCTGCGCCGCGAGCTCCTCGGGCGTCCGCCGGTAGGCGCGGGTGCGACGCGCCACGTGGCCCACGTGGAACTTGGGCTCGGGGAACCCGGGGCTCTCGCCCTTCACCACCACGCGGGCCCAGGCCCGGGCGACGTCGTCATCCACCGCGTAGTTCATCATGTCGGGGATGAAGCCCCCCGGCGGGCGCAGGTTCGCTTCCAGCACCATGTAGCGGCCGCCCGCGAGCCGGAAGAGCTCGAGGTGGAACCATCGCTCCTTGAGGCCGAGCGCCTTCAGCGCCGAGGTCCCCAGCTGGGCGAGGCCGGGCGAGACTTGCCGGTGGGTCCAGAAGGAGATGTCGAGGCCATCGCGGATGACCTCCATCACCCCGTGCGAGTACTCGAGCGAGAAGCTGAAGGCGACCTCGCCTTCGCGGTCGACCACCCCATCGAAGGTGACGATGCGGCCGTCGATGAAGGGCTGCACCACCGCCCGCTCGGGGAGCGTCGTCAGCCGGGCGCGAACCTCTTCCGCCGAGCGCAGCGAAAAGGCGCCCGAGGCCCCCACCCCGACCGCGGGCTTGCACACCAGCGGGTACCCGACGCGGCTGGCGAACGCCTCGACCTGCTCCTGGGACACCACCGCTTCGGTCTGCGGCGTGGGCACCCCCGCGTCGCGGAACAACCGGTAGGTGGCGAGCTTGTCCTGCCACAGCGCCACCTGCGCCGGTCGAGGACCGGGAACGTTGAAGTCTTCCCGGAGCGCCGCTTCGAGCGGCAGCCAGTGCTCGTTGAGCGACTCGATGCGCCCGAGCCGGCCGTGGCGGTGCACCAGCAGCCCGAGCGAGCGCAGCGTCTGGTCCCGGTCGGTCAGCGGCGCTTGCACGTAGTCGGCGAGGTGCGGCCGCAGCTCCGGCGCCAGCGCCTCGGAAGGAACGTCGCCCACGCCCAGCACCCGCGCCCCCTGCTCGTGGAGCGCGCGGGCGAAGAGCCAGAAGTTCGGAGGGAAGTGGGGCGAGAGAAAGACGACGTTCATTCGCGCCGCGCATCCTGCCTGCGACTTGCGGCTTCGTCGACGTTCGGCGTCATACTCGACCGCGGTGAATCGCCTTCCGTCGAGCGAGCTGCCGCAGTGGGCCCAGGCGCTCTGGGTGGGGTACGTCGACCTCGACGCCGGGGGCGAGGACGAGTCCGCGCTCGACGACGCCGAGCGCGCCCGCGCGCAGCGGTTCGCCTTCGACGAGCTGCGGCGCCGGTTCCGCCAGTCGCACGCCTTTCTGCGGCGGGCGCTCGGAGAGGTGCTGGGGGTCGCGCCGGCGACGCTGCGCTTCACCACCGGCGAAGCAGGCCGCCCGTACCTCACCGGCGGCGGCCCCGACTTCAACCTCTCGCATTCCGGGCGCTGGGCGGCGGTGGCCATCTCGCCGCGGGGGCGCGTGGGCATCGACGTGGAAGTGGTGCGGCCCTTGAGCGACCTCTGGGGCGTCGCCCGCTCGGTCTTCACCGCCGCGGAGTGCGAGGTGCTCGCGCCGCTCGCCGAGCCGGAGCGGGTGGCGCCCTTCTTCCGCGGGTGGACCCGGAAGGAAGCGCTCCTCAAGGCGAGCGGGCTGGGCATCACCCACCACCTGATGGAGACCGAGGTCACCCTCGGCGGGGCCGCCGAGGTGCTGCGGGTTCCCGAAGTGATGCGCCGCTCGACGTGGCGGCTCGCGGCGTTGCCCCGGCCCGACGGCACCGAGGCAGCGCTCGCGCTGGAGACGAGCGGCTAGGCCCCGCCGTCGCCCGCGTCGGGGTCGCCCATGCCCGCGTCGGGGTCCATGCCGGCGTCCATCTCTTCCATGCCCGCGTCCATCTCCTCCATGCCCGCGTCCATCTCGGGCATCATCATCTCGGGCTCGGGCTCCGGCGGGCCTTCGACGAAGGTCGCCGTCCAGGTCTCCTTGGCGTTCTCGAACGTCTTGGACAGCGTGATGGTCCTGGCGGTGCGCTGATCGGCCGCCTCCGGCGTGCCGGTGCGCGCCCAGCTCTTGAAGACCCACCCCTTGGCCGGGGTGGCGGTCAGCTTGAGCGGGAGCTTGGTGGCATCGAACGACGCCTGGCAGTTCACGTCGGCGCGACCCGAGATGCAGAACAGGCCTGCCGGAGACGAGGTGATGGTGCCCTGGCCTTCGATCTTGGCGATGAGTGCCAGGGACCCATCAGGCGTCAGCGACAGACACCCCGCGTACAGCGACATCGCTGCTGCGGAGACGACGAGTGCCTTCCAGATCCACCGACGATTGCGCGAGTGCGTGGTGCTGTTCATGTGCAGCTCCCTCCCGGGCCGCAGGATATGCCCAATCCGCTTCCGACGCTCGAAACATGTCACCCGCGGGTGGCCTGCATGCGCAGCTCACAGGTGTAGCGCCCGCGCGCGTCTCTGAGCCACAGCGCCTCGGGCGCCGGCCGCATCTCCTCGAAGAGCAGCTCTCCCCCTTCCTGGACCAGGTGGGCGAGCAGCTCCAGGGCGAAGGGGGAACGGGTGTCGCAGAGGTACGGCTTGCGCTCGGTGGTCGAGCGCACGAAGAGGAAGCGCGGCCACCCGTACTGCCGGCCGAGGCGAGCGACCTCGAGGTAGAGCGCGGTGCCCTTCTTGCCTTCGAAGACCTTGGTGCTCATCGACCAGCGGGCCCGCTGATAGACGCCGTCGCCGATGCGCACCCGCGGCGTGGCGCCTTCGCCCGCCGAGAAGCGGGCGTGCAACACCTGGGGGTGCGCGAGCGCGGACAGCGGCGGAAACGACGAGAAGTCGTCGAGCGTCAGGTAGAGCCGGGCCTCGCGGCCGTCGGGCAGCCGAAGCGACGGGCCGCTCGCGTCGACCCGGACCTTGACGTCGCGCGGCGAGTAGTCGCCCGGCCGCGACTCGATGGCGTCGGCCACCGACTGCAGCACGCGCGGCCCCGGGAAGACGTAGAAGCCCTTGTTGCGGCGCTTCACCGCCAGGCCGACCAGCGTGGGGTCCGCGCTGCGCTCGATGAACTCCCGCGCCGACTTCGCGTACCCGGCGGCGTCGGGGTGGAACGCGGTAAGCCAGCTCTCGAGCAGCAGGTGGTGGTGCACCCGCGCCAGGAGCACCTCGATGCGCTCCCCCACCACCGACAGGCACACGTCGGGCAAGGCGTAGCGCTGGCCGGGCACCGCCGGGCCCAGGTGGTCGGCCGCGAGCTGCGCGTCGGCCGCTCCGGGGGGCAACGGCTGCACCGGCACCGGGGCGAAGCGGGTGCCTTCCACGCTCTCCGGCCGGGTGCGCACGGTGTACTCGAGGAAGTCCATCTCCCCGGTCCCGCCGAGCGTGGCGGCCACCTGCGCGGCCCGCTCCTGCTGCACCCGGGCGCCGAAGGTCGCCGACAGCTCGAGCGCCGGAGACAGCGCGCGCTCGAGCTGCTCGACGAGCTCGGCGCCGAACTCCAGCGCGAAGGGCGACGAGGCTTCCTCGTAGTACACGTAGCGGTCGGCGTAGATCTGCCCCTGGCCGCGGCGGGCGGCCTGCCCGGTGAGCTCGGTGAAGGCGGCTTCCCACGCGGTGAGCGCCTTGGCCTTCTGCTCGAGCGGCGCCTCGGCGAACGCGCGCCGCAAGGCGTCGAGCGAGGCGAGGCGAGCGAGCCAGGACGTGCGCTCGGGCACCTCGGGCAGGGCGCGCACCGCGGCCACCAGGCCTTCGAAGGTGTCGAAGGCCTCCGGCGGCACCGGGAGCGCGCGCAGCAGCGCGGCGGCCTTGAGCAAGGGGACCGCGGCCTTGAAGGCCACTTCCACCGTGAGCCCGGCCGCCTTCGCCGCCGCCCGCACCGTCGGCGCCCCGGCGCGGAGCGCGTCGAGCAGCTGCTTGGCTTCGGCGGTCAGCGGCACGTCGGGGCCCAGCGCGCGGCACTCCGCCGCCTCGGCGCCGAAGCGGAAGAAGCTGTTGATGCGCACCGGCAGGTCGAAGGTGAACGCCTTCTCCTTGGAGATGGCCTTGGCGAGTTCCTGCACCGCCCAGTACGCGAAGAGCAGCCGGCGCCGCTGCGGGCCCGCGGGGGAAACGCCCAGCCGGCCCGCCGCCCGGCTCGTCTTCCCGTAGCCCATGGGCCCGAAGAAGCTGGTGGTCTCGTTCTTGGCGCACAGCCGCTGCAGGTAGACGTAGAGCTGGCGGTCGATGCGCCGGCCGTCGGCGGTGTCCGCGGGAGGCTTGGACAGGGCCCGCGCCCACACGTTCTCGAACATCGACGGGTTCGACAGGAACACGGCTTCCTGCACCTTGGGGTCGCTGCAGTACTCGCGCAGCTTCTTCTGCAGGCCCTCGCGCTGGGCCTTGAGCTTGGCCTCGAAGTCCTTCACCGGCAGCGCGCCGTCGAGCACCTGGAGCGCCGCGGCGTGCACCTCGTCGCCGACCCCGAGCGACTCCATCCAGTCGAACGGGAACCCCGCATGCCGCAACACGAAAGCTTCCCCCAGCCGCCAGCGGACCTCGCTCATTGCGCCTCCTGCACGATGCCCTTGGCCAACAGCGTGGCCCGGATCTTTTCCCGCTGCGGCGCGGGGACCTGCGCCAGCCGCTCCGCGGTCGGGAGCGCCTCGGGCCGCTCGGCGAGCGACTTCGCCAGCCGCGCGTCGAGCCGCAGCGTGGTCCCGGTCCGGAGGTTGACCGCGGCGAACGCGGCGCCGTCTTCCACCACGCCGCAGTCGTCGTTCACCTGGAGCGCCTCGCCCTTGACGGCCGCGCCGGGTGGCCCGCTGGCGATGGCCAGCGCGGTGCGTGCGGGGGCGAGCGGCCAGCGCACCGAGAGCTTCGCGCCGAGTTCCACCATCGCTGCCTGGAGCGCCTCGCCTTCCAGCGTGCCCGGGCAGTCGAAGCGCGCCGAGCGGACCAGGGTGAGCGTGGGCGGCGTCTCGCGGGCGCTCAGCCGGACCTGCCCCCACGACGGCCCCGCGGTGCGCGGCAGGTGAAACGGGCGCACCCCGAGCACCCAGGCGCCGCTGCAGGCCTCGAGGCGCTCCCGGGCGCCGCCGAAGCCTCCGGCGCCGATGCCCGGCGCCCCCACGTGGAGCTCGAACGCCACCTGCACCCCGGCGTCGGCCCAGCGGCGGCACGCCAGCTCGACCGCGCGCCAGTCGAGCGGGTGGCCGTCGACGTCGAGCGCGCCCCGCTCGTCGAGCGCCGCCAGCGGCACCACCGCCACCGACGCCTCGGGCGGCGCCTCGAGCAGCTCGCCGGCGGTGACGTAGCCACAGAAGCGCTGCGACGGCCGCGGCTGGTGCAGCTCGCGGAACCGCAGGCCCGGCTCCGGCGGGGCGAGCCCGGCGAGGCCGCCGACCTCCACCGGCAGCGGGGAATGGTCCGCGGCCAGCGCCAGCGGGCCGAGCGCACGCAGCGCCGGGCCGTGCGCGAGCGCGAAGCTGCCGGTCAGGCCGCGCACCGCGGCCAGGCCCAAGGCCCCCACCACCGCCAGGTCGGCCTCGAGCCAGGCCACCACCTCGCCCGGGCTCACCGCGGCGAGCTCCTGCGCCCAGGGCACGGCGCCTCCCGCAGCGCGCTCCACGTCGGCGCCGGACTCGGTGGTGCCGACCGCCAGCCGCACGTCGTCGAGCAGCACCGAGACCGCCGAGCCCTTGGTGGCGGCGTCGAGCAGCAGCGTGGCCGCGCGCAGGCGGCTCCAGGCCGGGCCGCGCCGCGAGAGCACCTGGGCGGCCGCGCGCTCCACCGCGGAACCGGCGGTCGGCTGCGCCAGCACCCGGGTGACGAACGCGAGCGCCAGGTCCTCGAACGACCAGCCCGGCGGGAGCACCGGCACGCGCGTGACGTCGCGGTGCGGAGGCCCCACGAGCCGGGTCACGCCGTACCACCCGCCCCGCGCATGAACACGCAGCGCAGCTCGCTGGTGTGGCGCCCTTCGGGACCCTGCAGCCAGAGGTGATCGGGGTCCGGCCGCATCTCGCTCAGCATGACTTCCGGGTGGGCCTCGAGGAGGTTGACGAACACCCGCATCAGCATCGGGCTGTACGGGTCCACCAGCACCGGCTTGCGCTCGCCGACGAACTTGGCGAACACGAAGCGGGGCAGCCCGCGCGACGACCAGAGGTCGACCGCGCGCTTGAGCCGGTCACGCTCCGTCGCCACCTCGAGCACCGCACGCGTGTCGTCCTTCGGGAGCCGCCACTGGGCGCGCTGCAGCACCACGCCGCCTACCTTGATGCGCGGGGTGTACGGCCCCAGGTCCACCTTGAGCGCGCGCATGCGCGGCAGCGCGAAGGCGGTGTGGGCCAGCGTGTCGAGCTCGCCGTTGTGCAGGAGCACCTCGCACCCCAGCGCGTGCGACACCAGGCGGGCATCGACCCCGTCCGACTCCACCCACAGGTCGTCGAGCGGCGCCCGCCAGGCGCCGATGCGGCCGCTGGGCGAGCCGAGCTCGACGACCAGGCCCGGCAGCTCGTTGGGCACCAGGCCGGTGCGGCGCGAGGCGAGCACGGTGATGAGCGGGTGCGGCGTCTCCAGCTGGGCGAGCGCCTGGCGCAGGTCGCGCTCCACGCCGTTGCGGTCGGGGTGGAACTGGAGCGCCCAGCCCCAGATGAGCGCCGCGTCGTGCACGTCGCCCAGCACCACCTCGTAGTCGCCCGCCTCCCAGGCCTGGGCGCTCTTGGCGCCCACCAGCAGGTCGATGGTGGAGATGATGGGGAGCGTCGGGCCCGGCGGCAGGCTCGGCACCAGCGGCCCGAGGTCGAGCTCGGCCGACTTCCCGTCCCACGCGTGGCGGACGACGGCCTCGAGCCCCACCGGGTCGCGGGGAATCTTGGCGTCGGCGAGTGCCGCGCCGACCTTCCAGAAGGGGAGCTTGGCCTTGCCGAGGCGGCTCGCGACCTCGCGGCGGCAGGCCGCCCGCAGCGCCCCGGCCTGAATGGCGAGCACCTCGAGCGCGCCGGTCGCGTTGTCGACCAGCTCGCGCGCGCGTGGGCCGCCCACGGTGAGCGTGAGGTCGCCTCCGCACTCTTCGCGGAGCGGCAGCCGGTCGGCGTAGAAGTTGTGACCTTCCGTGCGGCGCACCTGGCCGTCGACCGACACCGGCTTGGGCGGCTCGCGGCTGACGTTCCAGATCTGCGAGACGAAGCCGCGCACGCGGTCGTTGAGGTCGACCTTGGCGCCGGCGTTGGACGCGCCGTATTGCTCCATCGCCTTCACCACCGCGGTCAGCCCGTGCTGGTGGCGCTGGCCCACCTGGCCGGGGAGCCCGGCGAGGCGGTCGATGAGGTCGTCGACCGGCCGGTGGAGCGAGGCGGGCACCTCGAGCTGGTGGGTGAGCAGGCCCTTCTGGAACGCGAGCGCGATCTGCGGCGCCAGGGTGGCGAGGTCGGTGTTCAGCTCGCGCGCCAGGGTCGCGACGGTGCGGGTGCCGTCGGCGAGGTGGAAGAGCCGCTCGAGCAGCGACGGCTCGACCTTGGTCCCGTCGGGGCTCTTGCGCGAGGGGAACTCGCCGAAGCTGCGGCGCCGCGGCGACAGCCACGGCAGCACCTGCGGGTCGGAGGCCACCGCGGCGGCGATGCCCTGCACCGCCCAGGCCGCGAGGTAGGTGTTCCGGGCCTTGAGCTTGCGCGGCCCGCTCCAGCTGATCTCGACCTTGGGGGCCCCGTCGCCGTTGAGCCACCCGTAGTTGATGGCCCCGAAGAAGCTCATCGTCTCGTTCTTGGCCCCGAAGCGCTGGGTGTAGCTGGCCACCTGCCGCATCACGCGCGAGTTGAGCCGGCCGCGCATGATGTCCTGGAAGACGGGCGGGCTCGAGCTGGCGACGGCCTCGAGGAACCAGGGGTCGCCCAGCATCTGGGCGGTGGCCGCCTGCGCCCGCTTCTCGTCGGCGTCGTACCCGTCCTGGAACTCGCGCTCGATGCTGAGCAGCTCGCCGGCGAGCCGGTTCCACTCCACGAAGCGGTGGGGCCGGGAGACGTCGTCGAGGTCGATGACCGAACCGCTGCGCAGCGCCTTGAGCACTTCCTTGGGCGGCCGCTCGATGCGCGGCCCGTCGCGGCGGTAGGCCTCGAGCCGGGTGCTCGAGCTCACCAGCCGCTCGGCCACCTGGGCCGCGCGCTCGTAGGCGAGCGTGCGCACGAGCTCGAACGGGAAGCCCGTGGTGCGAACGATGACGTGCGGAAAGAGGCTCCAGGTACCCACGCCTACCCCGCTGTCGGGTTCACGACGAGGTCGATGATCTGGTTCGGCGCTGCAACCAGGCGCTTCTTCCACAGCGGCGAGTTCGGGCACGCGACCTCGAGGTCGATGGCCACGCCCGACTCGATGGGGCCATTGAACGGAGTGTGATCCCCGCCCTTGCCCCCGAGGCGCACCGAGCAGTCGCGCGGCTGGCTGTCCAGGGCGAGCCGGCCCGGCGGCGTGGCGCCGTTGCCGGTCCAGCTGATGAGGCTGCGCGCGTCCATTCGAGGGCCGGCGGCGCGGCCCAGCTTGGTCAACTTGCCGTCGCGGGTGATGGCCAGCATGTCGCCCGCGTTGAGCTGCGAGACCTTGGCCGGGTCGACTTCCACGCCCTGGATGTAGAGCGTCTCGCCGGGCTCGAGGTTGGTGACTGCGGGCCCCGAGCCGCGCAGGAGCATGCCCACGCCGAAGCCCACCAGCGTCAGCAGCACGCCTGCGCCCAGCGCCATCGCCGGGCGAATCGAGCGGCGCGGCGGCGCGGAGGCCCCGGAGCCGGTCGGCTCCGGCTCGTAGCCCTGCGGCACCGGCTGCATGCCTTGCTGCGACGGCGCCCGCTGCGGCGCCGACGGCACCGGCTGCATGCCTTGCTGCGACGGCGCCCGCGCCCCGGGGTTCACCTGGCCGCGCTGCACCTGCACCGTGGGGCCGCTGGGCGCCGGCGGCCGCGGGTTGACCGGACCGGTGGCGCGCGGCGCGGCGCCCT
>JAIBBQ010000106.1 GCA_019694595.1 Myxococcaceae bacterium | reverse complement strand
GATGCGGGAACGCGCGCGCGGCTGGAGCTGCCGGCGGGCTGGGGCGCCATCAGCGCGCCGCGGACCTCGGCGCCGCCGCCGCCGCCCGAGCCCGGCGCGACGCCCTTCGCCTCGGCCTTCTTCCAGGGGAGCGACACCTTCCTGTACCGGCCGGAAGGCGACGTGCTGCGGCTCGAGTGGTACGCGCCGCGGGTGCTGCCGCGCGGCGTCGCGCCGACCCACGCGTTCCTCGAAGAGCTCGACGGTGGAGCGCTGTGGCTCGTCGACCGGCCGTGACGCTACTTGAGCGCCTCGGCCCCGGAGACGATCTCCATCAGCTCCTTGGTGATCGCCGCCTGGCGGGTGCGGTTGTAGAAGAGCGTCAGCTTGCCGATCATCTCGCCGGCGTTCTTGGTGGCGTTCTCCATCGCCGTCATGCGCGCGCCGTGCTCGGAGGCGACCGACTCCAGCACCGCCCGGTAGACCTTGGTGTTGAGCGCCTTGGGGATGAGCGCGTCGAGCACCGACTGCTGGTCGGGCTCGTACTTGTAGTCGGACTTGGTGCCCGACTCCGCGCTGCCCTTGGGGGCCTCGAAGGGCAGCAGGGTGTCGAAGGCCACGCGCTGCGCGATGGCGGAGAGGAACTCGTTGAAGCAGACGTAGACCGCGTCGACCTCGCCCGAGAGGAAGCGGCCGGACAGCTCCTCGGCGACCTCGGCGATGGTGGCGTAGCTCACCTTGCCCAAGAGGCCGGTCCATTCCTTGCGGATGGTGTAGCCGCGGCCCTTCAAGAACTCGGCGCCCTTGCGGCCGATGGTGGTGACGTGGACCTGGCTGTACTTCTTCTGCGCCTCGGCGAGGAAGCGCAGGGTGCGGCGGTTGACGTTGGCGTTGAAGCCGCCGGCGAGGCCGCGGTCGGAGGTCAGCACCAGCACCTCGACCTTCTTCACCTCGCGCGCGGTGAGCAGCGGGTGGCTGAGCGCCCCCGGCTCCGCGCGGCCCATGAGCGCCGAGGTCATCGCGTCGAGCGTCGAGGCGTACGGGCGGGCCATGACGATGGCTTCCTGCGCCTTGCGCAGCTTCGCCGCGGCCACCATCTTCATCGCCTTGGTGATCTGGCGGGTGTTCTTGACCGACTTGATGCGCTTGCGGATGTCTCGGAGAGAAGCCATGGGCGAGCGGGCACTTAGGCGCCTGGACGCGCCCGGTCAACGACTGGGTGCCTTGGGTCGGGGAATCGGGGTAGAACCGATGCTCCATCGGCCGACCGAAGGAATGGGACGTCGCAGCATGAAGCGCCTCTTGCCCCTGCTCCTGCTCGCTGCCTGCAGGCCCGAGACCCTGACGAAGACCCTGCCGCCCGACGTGCGGGTGGACTCCTACGCCCAGCAGGCGGCGTCGCGCATCGACGTGCTCTGGGTCGTCGACAACTCGGGCTCCATGGCCCCCCGCCAGGAGAACCTGGCGAAGAACTTCCAGTCGTTCATCGACCTCTTCACCCGCGGAGAAGTCGACTTCCGCATCGCGGTGACCACCACCGACATCTTCAAGGAGAAGGGCGCCTTCGTCGGCAACCCGAAGATCCTCACCCCCAAGACGCCGGGCGTGGTGGCGGCCTTCGCGTCGAACGTGAAGGTGGGCATCACCGGCAGCCCGTACGAGGCCGGCCTGCAGGCGGCCAAGATGTCGCTCGACGCCCAGGCCGCGGCCAACGCGCCCAAGCTCTCGATGCGCGAGTCGTGCCTCAGCGGCTGCCAGGGCGTGCAGACCTGCACCGACGCCTGCAACGCCAAGAGCGGCATCGACTTCCTGCGGCCCGACGCCTACCTGTACCTCATCTTCGTCAGCGACGAGGAAGACGAGTCGAGCGACGACGTGCGCTACTACTGGCGCAGCTTCGAGACCGCCAAGGGCATCGGCAACGACGGCACCGTCACCACCGCGGCCATCAAGGGCCCCAAGGACAACACCTGCGGCGCGGCGGCGGGTGAGCGGTACCAGGCGCTGAGCGACCTCACCGGCGGCCAGGTGGGCAGCATCTGCGACGCGTCGTTCGCCGACACGCTGAAGAAGCTGGCGTCGAACGCGGTGGGCCTGAAGCGGAAGTTCGCGCTGCAGCGCAAGCCCAACGTCAGCACCATCGAGGTGCGCTTCAAGTACCCGTGCAACGAGAACGCCGACGTGCTGACCGCCTGCACGTCGGTCGACCGCACCGCGTGTGACGGCGAGGCGCCCGACGCCGTGAAGCTGGTGTGCGTGCCTCCGCAGGGCGGCGCCGACGGGTGGACGTACGAGCCGGCGGACAACGTCATCTTCTTCTCGGGTGAATCGGTGCCCTTCCTCAAGGCACAGGTGGAGTTCCAGTATTACGAGGAAGGCACCGGGCCGATGCCGTGAGCGCGCGCGTCTGGCTGTCCCTGGCGGCGGTGGTGGTGCTCGGCGTGGGCTGCAACCGCCAGGGCACCCAGGCGGTGAAGCCGCAGCTGGTGGTGCCGGAGATGACGTACGACTTCGGCGCGGTGCCGGTGCTCAACACCAAGGCGCTCGACGTGCCGCTGCGCAACATCGGCCGCAAGGACCTGGTGGTCTCCAAGGTGACGCTGTCGTCGCCCGACGGGGCCTTCACCACCACCGTCACCGACGCCACCGTGCAGGCCGCGGAGACGGTGCCGGTGGCCATCGTCTTCAAGCCCAGGGAAGAGAAGGCCTACCAGGCCACGCTCACCGTGGAGTCCGACGACGAGGAGAACCCCACGGTCACGGTGACGCTCACCGGCACCGGCAGCACCCGCGCCCGGGTCGAGGTGGCGCCCGACATGCTCGACTTCGGCCGCGTGCCCGAGTGCTCGAGCGCGGTGAAGTCCTTCGTCATCCGCAGCACCGGCACCGCCGACCTCATCCTCACCGGCATCCGCTTCGAGGACGGCACCTCGCCCAGCTTCGGCTTCGTGGGCAGCACCAAGACGCCGGCGACGGTGAAGCACGACGGCGGCAACGGCCAGCCGGGGCAGATCCAGCTCACGGTGAAGGTGACGGTCGCCGCGGGCACCATGGGCATGCTGGGCGGCGCCATCCTGCTCGAGACCACCGACCCCGACCGGCAGACGGTGCGCATCCCGCTCTTCGCCACCGTCAACCGCGCGCCGGTGGCCACCATCGCGCCCACCGGCAACGGCGCGCCCGGGCTCACCGTGGCGCTCGACGGCTCGGGCTCGATGGACCCCGACGGCGACAGCCCGCTGGGCTTCAAGTGGACGCTGCGCTCGAAGCCGCTGGCGTCGATGACCACCATCGCCATGCCCGACCAGGCGACGACGTCGATGACGTTGGATCCGCAGGTTCCCGGCGCGTACGAGGTGCAGCTCGACGTGGTCGACGGCGCCGGCGTGAAGAGCTGCCAGCCCGCCCGCGCCACGGTGGTGGCCGCGCCCGCGCAGAAGCTGCTCATCGAGCTCTTCTGGGACAACGCGCAGACCGACCTCGACCTGCACGTGCTGCGCAAGGTCGACGGCAAGGTGGGCAGCGCCGACGACTGCTACTACGCCGACCCCAAGCCCGACTGGGGCATCGCCGCCGACAAGTCCGACGACCCCGAGCTCGTGCGCGACGCGCTCACCGGCTACGGGCCCGAGCTGTTCGGCTGGGTGAACCCCGTCGACGGCACCTCGCGGGTGGTCATCGACTTCGCCAACGAGCACCTCTCGCCCACCCCGGCGAGCAAGGCGACGGTGCGCGTCTATTACTACGGCGTGGTGAAGGCCGAGGCCACGCGCACCCTGGACAAGGCGGGCGACCGCTGGGCGGTGTGCGACGTCGAGTGGCCGAGCGGCAAGGTGACGGTGCTGCCGTGAGGTGGCTCCTGTCGCTCACGCTGGTGGGCGCGGCGCTCGCGGGCTGCAAGGGCTCGGGGCAGGGCACCGGCGACGCGGGGCCACAGCCCGAGTGCACCACGCGCGCGGAGTGCGGCGACGCCGGCCGGGTCTGCACCTCGCAGGGCTTCTGCGACGACTGCACCTCGTCGGGCGAGTGCCGGGTGCGCGAGCAGTGCGACGAGACGAGCCGGCGCTGCACGTTCCGCCCCGGGTGGGGCGAGGCCTGCCAGGCGAACGAAGACTGCCAGGCCGGCAGCTGGTGCAAGCAGGGGCTGTGCGTCGACCGCGCCCAGGTGTCGCTGTGCCCGGGCGGCATGAACGGCGAGTGCCCGCAGGGCGACCGCTGCAACACCCGCACCACGGTGTGCGAGGAAGACCTGGGCTGCTCTTCGGACGAGGACTGCGCGGCCACCGAGGCCTGCAACCCGGGCAGCCACGTCTGCGCGCCGCGCTGCACGGCGGAGACCCAGGCCGACGTCTGCGCCGGCGGCGAGAAGTGCGTGAAGTCGCTCTGCGTGCAGTGCGAGAAGGACGGCGACTGCGGCCCCGGCCTGGTGTGCGACGCGGCGGGGCGCTGCTCGAGCGGCACGCGCTGCTACACCGACCGCGACTGCAAGGTGCCGCTCGCCTGCTTCCCCCAGACGGGCGCCTGCCTGCCCAAGCCGCCGCCCTGCGCGAGCGACGACAACTGCCCCGCCGACAAGCGCTGCGACGTGGGCTCGGGCAAGTGCATTCCCCGCACCTGCCAGCCCGACCGCACCGAGCCCAACAACTCGGCGGCGCAGGCCTTCGCCACCACCGGCTCGGCGAGCTTCACCGGGCTCACCCTGTGCCCTGCGGACAGCGACTGGTTCGCCATCTCGCTCCAGCGCGGCGACCGGCTGGGGGTCAACGTCGACGCCGACCCCTTCAGCGAGAGCACCTTCTCGACGGTGGTGAAGGACGACTCGGGGCGCACGCTGGCTGCGGGCAAGCTGCTGGTGAGCTACGTGGCGACCGCGGCGCAGAAGTACTTCGTGGTGGTGAGCACCTCCGACCCGTACCAGCCGTACGACGTCACCTTCCTCACCTCGCGCGGCACGCCGTGCGACGACGACACCCACGAGCCGAACGACGAGGCGATGAACGCCACCAAGCTGAACGCCGCCACCAGCCTCGACGGCGTGGTGTGCCCGCAGGACCAGGACTGGTTCCAGCTCACGGTGCCGGCGGGCAAGGGGCTCAAGGCGTCGCTTGCGAACTACGACTCGGGCAAGGGGCTGCTCAAGCTGTGCGTCTTCGACGGCATGACCCAGCTGGGCTGCGACGACGCGACGCACCCGCTGGTGGACCTCGCGGCGGCGCAGGCGGGTGACAAGACGTTGCTGGTGCGGGTCGACGGCTCGACGGAGCGCGTGTCGAATGGGTACACGCTGCAGGTGGAGTTCCCGTGAGCGCAGGCTCGCGAAGGAGCGGTGCGATGGGCGACCGGTGCAGGCTGTGGGCGGTGGCGCTGACGGCGGTGTGGCTGTCGGCCTGTGCGTGCGGCAAGCCGGCGCAGGGCACCGACGCGGGGCCGGATCCGGTCGACGCGGGTGACGACGCCGGGGTCGACGCCGGCCCGCCGGTGGACGCAGGCGTCGACGGGGGCATGGACCCCGACGCGGGCCCGCCGCCGGAGCTCAAGATCCTCAAAGTGCTGCCGCCGCGCGGCGGCGCGTCGGGCGGCACGCCGGTGACGCTGCAGGGCTCGGGCTTCATCCGCGACTTCTCGACCACCGGCAGCGAGGCGAAGCGCGTCACCACGCTCAAGCTGGGTGGCAACCCGGTCATCGACTTCCAGATCATCGACGACGAGACGCTCGAGCTGCGCACGCCGCCCGGCGTCGCGGGCTCGGCGACGGTGGCCATCACCAACCCGCTGGGCACGTACAAGTGCAACAGCTGCTTCACGTACTTCGACGAGCTGGCGCTCACCTCGGTCGCGCCGGCGGCGGCCCCGCTGCGCGGCGGCGCCGAGGTGACCTTGAGCGGCAACGGCTTCACCGCCGACATGGAAGTGCTCTTCGGCGTGTTCTCGAGCCCCAAGGTGACGCTGGTGAGCTCGACCAGCGTGAAGGCGGTGGTGCCGCGCGGCGCCGCGCCGGGCCTGGTGGACCTCACCGTGTACAACAAGAACGGCGTGGCCACGCTGCGCCGCGGCTTCCGCTACGCGGCGGACCTCAAGGTGACGGGCGCCGCGCCGCTGACGCTGCCGCTCCAGGGCGGGGCGGTGACGCTGTCGGGCCAGGGCTTCAGCGGGGCGACCGCGGTCAAGTTCGGCGCGGTCGACGCGAGCAGCTTCACGGTGGAGAGCGACGGCGTGCTCAAGGCCACCGCGGCGGGCGTGTCGACGCCGGGGCTGGTCGACGTGACCATCGTCACCCCGCTCGACTCCGTCACCTGGCGCGGCATCGCCTTCGTCGACCCCACCGGCGCCTTCGCGGTGTTCGGCGTGGTGCCGCACGTGGGCGCTCCGGGCGAGACGGTGACGCTGGTCGGCCAGGGGCTCGACGCCTCGGGCCTCACCGCGTCGCTGGGCGGCGTGAGCGCGGCGGTGGGCGCGCAGACCTTCGGCACCGCGGTGCTCACGGTGCCGGCGCGCGGCGCGGCGCCGCGCAAGTCCGACGTGGCGGCCACCGCGGGGGCGAATTCCGGGTCGGTCACCGGTGGCTTCACCTGGCGGCTGTCGCTGGAGTCCATCGCGCCCGTCTCCGGTCCGGCGGCCGGCGGCACCGCGGTGCACCTCGCCGGCAAGGCGCTGCCTGCCGACGTGCAGGTCTTCGTGGGGGCGCTGCCCGCGGTGAAGGCGGCGGCGAACCCGGAAGACTCGGCCGACGTGGTGACGGCCCCGGGCTCGGGCGGCGCGCCGGTCGACGTGCGGGTGCGCGAGGCGGCGGACCCCGAGAACGAGGCGGTGCTCGCCGCGGCGTACACCTACGAAGAGAAGCTGGCGCTCGGCCGCGTGCAGCCGGACCGCGGCGCCATCGCCGGCGGCACGCTGGTCACCGTGCTGGGCGCGGGCTTCGGCGACGGCACCATCGTCACCTTCGGGGACAAGAAGGCGAAGGACGTGAAGGTCGTCGACAGCCACACCATCACCTGCCGCACGCCGCGCGGCGACGTGGGCGTAGTGGACGTGCTGGTCGACCGGCTGACCGCGCACGACGACCTGCTGGGCGGCTTCAGCTACTTCGACCCGCGCAGCATCTCCGGCGGGCTGTCGGGCGGGCCGCTGGTGGGCACGCTCAACATCACCGTGCTCGACGCCACCCAGGGCTTCTACGGGGCGCCGGTGCCGCAGGCCCAGGTCATCCTCGGGGTGGACCCGGGCACGCCGTTCCAGGGGCTGACCGACGCGCGCGGGCAGATCACCTTCTCGGACCCCGGCCTGGTGAAGGCGCAAACCGCCACCATCTTCAAGACGAACTACGAGTCGGCCACCGTCACCAGCATCAACGCCGAGAACCTCACCGTCTTCATCTCGCGCACCGGCGGCGGCGACGGCAGCCCCGGCAACCCGCCGCCCGGGCCTCCGCCGTCGACCATCTCCGGCAAGGTGACGGGCTTCAAGGCGCCGCGGGTGCTCAACAGCGGCGAGTCGCTCGAGGCGCGCGTCTTCGTGGCGCAGACCTCGCTCTTCGGCGGGCCTCCGTTCGGCGGGCCGCCCAACAAGTCGAGCGAGAAGTGGCAGGTGGTGAAGGAAGGCGGCGAGTACCTGGTGAAGACGGGCGCCGGCCTGCGCGCGGTCTACGCCATCCTGGGCATCGCCAACTCGGTGTCGAAGAAGTTCGAGCCGGTGTCGATGGGCCTGCGGCGCGGCATCACCACCTCGCCCGACCAGCCGGCGGTGAACCAGGACATCGTCATCGACCAGCACCTCGACTTGACGGTGCCGGTGACCATCGACTCCCCGCTCTTCGAGGTGGGGCCGTCGGGCATGGCGCAGGCGCAGAACAACAGCGTGTACGCCTGGCTCGACCTGGGCGCCGAAGGCTTCGTGCCCAACCCCAACAACTGGGACACCGGGACCGCCGCGCAGAGCAGCGTCGCGGGGCACCTCGCGAGCTACCCGTTCCCCAACTTCCCCCGGCTCGACGGCACCAACTTCATCTTCCTCAACGAGTCGACCACCACCGCGTACTACCCGGCGAGCTACTACTTCCGCCGGCAGCCGGGCGACCTGAGCCTGGGCGTCACCATCGGGCCCATGTTGCCGGCGCCGCGGATCTTCGAGCCGATGGGCACCTTCACCGGCGTGCTCAAGTGGGGGCTGCCCGCGGGCCCCACCGCCGACATTCACCAGGTGCAGATCCTCAAGCAGACGCTCCTGGGCGCCATCTCGGTGTGGAGCGTGGTGCTGCCGGGCACCGAGACGCAGGTGGTGCTGCCTCCGCCGGCGGTGACCAAGCTGCAGACCGAGGAGGCCGGCAACCAGCTCTTCGTGGTCATCTACTCGAGCCGCTCGCCGAAGTTCGCCTACAACCAGTGGACGTACGACACGCTGTCGGGCGTGAGCTGGTCGTCCTTCACCATCGCGCTCTCGGCGCCCTTCACCCCATGACGCTGCGGCCGTACCTCTTCGTGGTGCTGGTGACGCTGGTCGGCTGCCGCGGCACCAACGTGCAGCAGCGCGGCTGCAAGGAAGACAAGGACTGCGGCGCCGCCGCCGCGTGGCGCTGCGAGACGCAGACCGGCGAGTGCTATTGCCGCACCAACGAGGCGTGCAAGCCGAGTGAGATCTGCAACCCGGCCGGCTTCTGCCAGACGCGCGCGGGCTGCCTGAGCAACTCCGAGTGCGCCGCGGGGCTGTTCTGCGACACCATGTCCGGCGTGTGCCTGCAGCAGGGGCGCTGCACCAACGACCTCCACTGCCCGCTGGGCCAGGTGTGCGACGTCGGCCGCGCGAGCTGCGTCGACGGGTGCCATGGCAGCGGCGACTGCGCGAAGGGCGCCTGCCGCTGTGGCGACAAGCCGTGCCGTTGCACGGGCAAGACGCCGGCGGAGGTCGCCACCTGCACGGTGGGGGTGTGCGACGAGCAGTTCTGCGGCGACCAGAACGACTGCCTCTTCGGCGAGCTCTGCGCGGCGCCCGACGCCGGCACCGCGGCCGACGGGGGCGCGGTGGAGGACGCGGGCACCCAGCGCAACGTGTGCTTCAGCGACTACGACGACCGGCGGCGGCCGTACTGCGACAACTGCAGCTTCGGCGGAGGGGTGAGCATCTGCGGCTCGGGGCCCAACTACTGCCTCATCGACACCCGCAACCCCGGCAACTTCTACTGCGGCGTGGACTGCAGCGCCGGCCAGAGCTGTCCGCGCGGCTACGCCTGCAGCGACGTCATCGTGGTCTTCACCCAGTGGGCGTGCAGCAAGTCGAACCCGTCGTGCCCGGTGAACCCCAACCTCATCTGCACCAGGGACGAGGACTGCAAGCGCGGCGGGGTGTGCATCAAGTCGGGCGACGCCGGCGTGGGCGCGTGCGCGGGCAAGTGCGCGGTCGACGAAGGCGACACCCAGGGCTTCTGCACCTGCCAGGAGAACGCCGACTGCGCCCAGGAATCGTGCTCCATGGGCGAGTGCAGCATCTCGCGGAAGAAGTGCGTGACCAGCGACGACTGCAAGTCGATCCGCTGCGTCGACTTCCAGGGCGGCGGCGGCTGCCTCATCGGCCAGAACTGCGCGCCGGCGAACGGTCTGTCCTGCGTCGAGGTGCGGTGAAGTCGGGAGCGCCGGCGCTCCACGGCCTGGGCTACCGGCGTTCCACCGCCTGCAGCACGCACAGCTCCCCACCGTCGTGTCGGAGGGTGTCCGGGCACGGGGCGGAGCCTCGGCCCACCACGTCGAGCCGGAGCGTCATCAAGCCCGCGTCGCTGCCACGAGGGAGCTGCTGACGGACTCCCCGGGCACCCGGGGCCGCCCAGTACGACTCGGTGTCGCGGAGCAGGGGCGCGCTTTTCTCGAGAAATCGGTCGAGTGGAGCGCTGGAGGCCCTGAGCTCGGCCCGCCCTCGTGAGGCCTCGGGCGCCACCACTTCGCAGGGGCACGCGAAGCCGGGGCCGATGGGAATGCACGGAAGCAGTCGAACCTCCATCGAGGCCACCGTGCCGCCATCGGGCCGGCCGGCCTCGGGAGCGGCGGACCGTGCCCTGGCCGCGGACCTCGGAGGACCGAAGGTGAAGCTGCAGGGACGCGGGCCCTGGGCGCTGAGCTCGATGCAGCCGTCTCCGCCGTCGAACCTGGGCGGGTCCGGCGTGAAGCCCGGTGGGCCCGCAGCGAGCACGAGCCCCGCGAGTGACGCCGTCAGCACCGGATTCGCGCCCATCACGAGGTTGACCCCCGCCCGACGGACGGAGTGCAGCCCTACAACAACCCCAACCGGTTCATCGCGCTCGGCTTCTGCAGGCCCATCACCTGGCAGAGCGTGGGGGCGATGTCCGCCAGCACGCCGGGCTTGAGCTTCTGGCCCACGTAGTCGCGGTGACAGAGGTGGAAGGGCACCGGGTTGAGCGTGTGCGCGGTGTGGGGCGCGCCGGTCACCGGGTCCACCATGAGCTCGATGTTGCCGTGGTCCGCCGTCACCACCATCGTCCAGCCGGCGGCCTCGCAGGCGGCCCACAGCGCGCCGACGCACTCGTCGACCACCTTCACCGCCTTGAGCGCCGCGTCCCACACGCCGGTGTGGCCCACCATGTCGCCGTTGGCGATGTTCACCAGCGCGAAGTCGTACTGGCCCGAGCCGATGCGCTTCACCAGCTCCGCCGTCACCGGCCGCGCGCTCATCTCCGGCTTCAGGTCGTACGTCTTCACGTCGCGCGGGCTCGGCTCGAGGTGCCGGTCTTCCCCGGCGAAGACCACCTCTCGGCCGCCGTTGAAGAAGAAGGTGACGTGGGCGTACTTCTCGGTCTCCGCGGTGCGCAGCTGCTTCCACCCGGCCTGCGACACCAGCTCGGGGAAGATGTGGTCGGGCTGCTCGGGCCCGAAGGCCACCGGGAAGGTGAAGGTCTCGTCGTACTGGGTCATGCACACCAGCCGGCCGAGGTTGAGGCCGTGGCGGTCGAAGTGGGTGAAGTCCTTGAGCCCCAGCGCGCGGCACATCTCGCGGGCCCGGTCGGCGCGGAAGTTGAAGAAGAGCACCACGTCGCCGTCGCGAATGGTGGCCACCGGCTCGCCGTTGCCGGTGGTGAGCACCGTGGGCACGACGAATTCGTCGGTCACCTTCTCGGCGTAGCTGGCCTTCACCGCGGCTTCGGCGCTGGGCGCCCTGGGGCCGATGCCGCGCACCATGGCGTCGTAGGCCTTCTGTACCCGGTCCCAGCGCTGGTCGCGGTCCATGGCGTAGTAGCGGCCGGAGACGGTGGCGAGGCGGCCGACCTGCGCCGTCCTCAGCGAGGTCTCCACCAGCGCGAGGTGCTCCAGCGCGCTCTGCGGCGGGGTGTCGCGGCCGTCGAGGAAGGCGTGCACGAAGACCTTGGAGAGCCCCGCCCCGCGCGCGCCGTGGAGCAGGGCGTTCAGGTGCTCGAGCGAGCTGTGCACGCCGCCCGGGCTCGCAAGCCCCATGAGGTGCAGCGACACGCCGGTGCGCTTGGCGAGGTCGAACGCGTCGCGAATGGCGGGAATGGCGCCCAGGCCCGGCGACTCGCAGGCGCGGTTGATGCGCACCAGGTCCTGGTAGACGATTCGCCCGGCGCCGATGTTGGTGTGGCCGACCTCGGAGTTGCCCATCTGCCCGTCGGGCAGGCCCACCGCGAGCCCGGAGGTCTGCAGCTCGGTGAAGGGGAACTTCTCCCGCAGCCGGTCGAGGGCCGGGGTGCCCGCCTGGAGAATGGCGTTGGCCTCGCGGGAGGCCGACAGGCCCCAGCCGTCGAGGACGCACAAGAGGACGCGGTGCGCAGGTCGCATGACCCGCGCTCAGTTCTTCTGCGCGTCCATCGCCTTGCGCAGGCTCAAGGGGCGCATGTCGGTCCACACGTCCTTGATGTAGGCGAGGCACTCGGCCTTGAGGCCCTGCTTGCCCGCTTCGCGCCACCCGTTGGGCAGCTCCCGGTCGGCGAACCAGATGGAGTACTGCTCCTCGTGGTTCACCACCACCTTGTAGACCGTCTTGTCGTCTTCGGCGTCTGCCATGGGGTCTCCCGGAAAGAGACTGCAATCTACACCGTGCGCGGCCCGGAGAGTCGTGGTCATATTTGATCCGAGAGGCGCGATGACCAACGACATCGTGGTGCTGGGCGCGGGAGTGGTGGGGCTGTCGACGGCCCGCTGGGCCGCGGAGAAGGGCGCTCGCGTCACCGTCGTCGAGCCGAAGCAGCCAGGAGGCCAGGGCTCCCGGGCGGCCGCGGGCGTGGCCGTCGCGTCGGTGCGGCTGCTCGATGACCCCCAGATGCTGGAGTTCACCCGGGACTCGATGCCCAAGCTCGCCACCGAGCTCGAAGGCCTGAGCACCTGGGGCGCCCTGCGCCGGGGCGGGGGCATCCTCCGGGTGGCCGCCGACCCCAAGATGCGCGAGCTGCTGGAGGCCAAGTCGAAGACGGTGCCGACGTGGCTCGGCCGCTGGGTCGACGGCAAGGACCTCCCGGGGCTCGAGCCGGCGCTGGAAGGCACGCCCCTGCTGGGCGGCTTCCTGTCCGACGAAGGCTTCATGGTGGACACCGGCGCCTACCTCAACGCGCTGCAGGCGGTGGCGGCCAAGCTCAAGGTGACGCTGCGCTTCGGCGAGGCCGCGGTGTCGGTGTCCGAGACGGCCTCGGGCGTCGAGATTCTCACCGACCGGGGAACGCTGAAGGCGGATCAGCTGGTGGTGGCCGCCGGCGCCTGGTCGGGCCGGTTCGGTGGCCTGCCGCCGCTGCCGGTGATGCCGATGCGCGGCCAGATGATGACCGTCGGCCACCCGTCGCTGCGGCTCACCCGGGTGGTCTCGGGGTCGATGTACCTGGGGCCCTGGCGCTCGGGAGAGCTGGTGGTCGGCGCGACCGAGGAAGACGCCGGCTTCGCCCCGCAGGTGACTTCCACGGGGTTGCTCCAGCTCACCGCGGCGCTGGCCAAGATGGCGCCCGCGATGCGCGAGGCCCCGGTGACCAGCTTCTGGGCCGGGCTGCGCGCCGCCACGCCGTCGGGCCGGCCGTTCATCGGCCGCTGGCCGGGCCAGCAGCGGGTGTGGATCGCCGCGGGTCACGGCGGTCAGGGCATCCTCACCGGGAGCGCGACCGGCGCGGCCGTGGCGAGCCTGCTCGACGGGCAGCGCGTGCCCCAGGTCGAGCTGTTCGACCCGGCGCGGCACCAGTAGCGCGATGCACGTCGCGAGCGAGCAGCTCGCCGTGCGCACGCGCGGCCGCGGCTTCACCGACCTCACCGGCTCGGTGCGGCGCTTCCTGGAGCGCGAGCGCTGCGGCGACGGCCTGCTCACCTGCTTCGTCCGCCACACCTCGGCGAGCCTGCTGGTGCAGGAGAACGCCGACCCCTCGGTGCGCGAGGACCTCGAGCGCTTCCTCGGCGAGCTGGTGCCCGACGGCGACCCGCGCTTCAGCCACGACGCCGAAGGCCCCGACGACATGCCGGCGCACGTGCGCGCGGCGCTCACCCAGACGTCGGTCGGAATCCCGGTGGCGCGCGGGCAGAGCGCGCTCGGCACCTGGCAGGCGCTCTACCTGTACGAGCACCGCCATCAAGGCCACGACCGCTCGGTGGTGCTGCAGTTCGTGGGCACCCGGGCCTAAGGTGACACCGCCATGAACCTCGCCGAGCTCGAGAGCCTCGTCCACGCCGCGTTCCAGGACCGCGAGCGCCTCAAGGACCGCATGACGGTGAAGGCGGTGAAGGAGACGCTCGAGCTGCTCGACAAGGGCGCCATCCGCGTCGCCGCCAAGGGCCCGCAGGGCTGGCTGGTGAACGCCTGGGTGAAGGAAGCGATTTTGCTCTTCTTCGCCATCTCCGAGATGAAGACGATGGAGCTCGGCGCGCTGGAGTTCCACGACAAGGTGCCGCCCAAGAAGGGCCTCGCCGAGGCGGGCGTGCGCGTGGTGCCTCCGGGCGTCATCCGCTACGGGGCCTTCGTGGAGCGCGGCGCGGTGGTGATGCCGGGCTACGTGAACATCGGCGCCTACGTGGGCCAGGGCACCATGGTCGACACCTGGGCCACCGTGGGCAGCTGCGCGCAGGTGGGCCGCAACGTGCACCTCTCGGGCGGCGTGGGCCTGGGCGGCGTGCTCGAGCCGCCTTCGGCGACGCCGGTCATCGTGGAAGACGGCTGCTTCCTGGGCTCGCGCTCCATCGTGGTGGAAGGCGTGGTGGTGGAAGAAGAGGCGGTGCTCGGCGCCAACGTGGTGCTCACCGCGTCGACCCCCATCATCGACGTCAGCGGCCCCACCGAGGTGGTGACCAAGGGCCGGGTGCCGGCGCGCAGCGTGGTCATTCCCGGCATGCGCCCGAAGAAGTTCCCCGCAGGCGAGTACCTCACGCCGTGCGCGCTCATCATCGGCCAGCGCAAGGCGAGCACCGACCAGAAGACGTCGCTCAACCAGGCGCTGCGCGACTTCGCGGTGCCGGTGTGAAGTCCGACGCGCTCGCGGCCCGGGCGCTCGAGCTGCTGCGCATTCCGTCGGTCATCGGCGCGGAAGCCGCCATCGCCGACCACTGCGAGGCGTGGGCCCGCCGCGTCTTCGCGCCCGGCGAGGTGCGGCGCATCTCGAATTCGCTGGTGCTGGGCCGGCTCGACGACCCGCGGCCGTCGGTGGCGCTCGTCGGCCACCTCGACACCGTGCCCGCGCCCAGCGCGCCCAACCCGCCCCGCCTCGAAGGCGGCCGGCTCTTCGGCCTCGGCAGCTCGGACATGAAGGGCGCCCTGGCGGTGATGATGGGCCTGGCCGAGACGCTCCCGCGCGAGAGGCTCCCGGTGAACCTGGTGCTGGTCCTCTACGCCCGGGAAGAAGGCCCGTACGCCGACAACGAGCTCGGCCCGGTGATGGCCCAGGTACCGCAGCTGTCGAAGCTGGCGCTGGGCATCGCGATGGAGCCCACCGACGGCGCGGTGCACCTGGGCTGCGTGGGCACCCTGCACGCGACGCTGACCTTCGAAGGCAAGAGCGCCCACTCCGCGCGGCCCTGGCAAGGCAAGAACGCCATTCACGCCGCGGGCACGCTGCTCGCCGAGCTCGATGGGCGCGCGCGCGTGGAAGTGGTGCAGCAGGACCTGGCCTTCTACGAGGTGATGAGCGCCACCCTCGCGAGCGGCGGCCGCGCGCGCAACGTGGTGCCCGAGCGCTTCGAGCTGAACCTCAACTACCGCTTCGCGCCCGGCAAGAGCCTGGAGCGCGCCCAGGACGAGGTCCGCGCGCTGGTGGCCGGCCGCGCCGCGGTGCACTTCACCGACCTCTCGCCGTCGGGCCGGGTGTGCCTCGACAACCCCTGGTGCCAGGCGCTGGTGAAGCGCACCGGCCTCGCGCCGCTGGCCAAGCAGGCGTGGACCGACGTGGCCCGCTTCTCGGTCGCCGGGGTCGACGCGGTGAACTTCGGCCCGGGCGAGACGGCCCAGGCCCACCAGGCCGGCGAGAGCGCCCCGGTGGAAGCGCTGGAGACGAGCTTCGCGGTGCTGCGCGACGTGCTGAGCACGCCGCTGACCCGCTGACGCCTCCGTCAGTGGGGGCGCAGCCTCGCCTCGCGCACCATCAGCACCAGGAAGAGCGGCCCGCCGATGAGCGCGGTGAGCACGCCCACCGGCGGCTCGGAGTGGAAGACGTGGAAGAGCAGCCGCGCGCCGAGGTCGGCCACCATGAGGAAGGCCGCGCCGCCCAGGGCACTCGCAGGCAGCGCGAGGCGCTGGTCGCCGCCCACGGTCAACCGCACCAGGTGCGGCACCAGCACGCCGACGAAGCCCACCAACCCGGCGAGCGACACCGAGATGGCGACCGCCAGCGAGGCCGCCACCAGGAGCACCAGCCGTGCGCGGCCGGTCTCCAGGCCCAGCGCCTTCGCCTGGTCCTCGCCCAGCGCGAGCACGTTGAGCTGGAAGGCGCCCAGGAAGAGCACGGTGAGCGCCACCGCGAGCGCCGCCGCCGCCAGGCCGAGGGTGCCGTAGGTCTCGTAGCCCAGCGTGCCCGCGAGCCAGAAGAGCACCTGGCCGAGCCGGTCGGGCGCCACCAGCGACTTCACGAAGAGGATGATGGCGAGCGCGAAGGCGTTGAAGATGACGCCGGCGAGCACCACCGCGTGGGGCCCTCCGCGCGAGAGCCGGCCGACCGCCACCACCAGCGCCGTCGCCCCCACGCCGCCCAGGAGCGCGCTGCCGGAGACGAGCGAGAAGCCGAGCAGGCTGGCGCCGCTGGTGGCGAAGGCGAGCGCCAGGGTGGCGCCGAGGCCCGCGCCGCCGGAGACGCCCAGCACGAAGGGGTCGGCGAGCGGGTTCTTGAGCAAGGACTGCATCGCGGCGCCCGAGGCGGCGAGCGCGGCGCCCACCAGGGCCGCCATCAGCACCCGCGGCAGCCGCAGCGAGAAGAGGATGTCGTGGTCCGCGGTGCCGCCCTCGAGCGCGTCGGAGAGGCTCAGCGACTGTTCTCCCAGCGTCACCGCGGCGACGAAGGCGAGCGCGGCGAGGGCGAGCGCCACCGCACACACCCGCACGAGTCGCGCTGCGCTGAAGGTGGCCGCCACGGAGCCGACACGTACAGGGCGCGCCGGCCGTTGGCCACTGCGCTGGCGGGCGATGACTGAGCTAGCGTCCAACCCCTGGAGGTCGCGATGCGGCGAGTCTCTCTGCGGTGGGCGGCGTCGGTCGGCGTGGCCGCCCTGGCGGCGTGCGGTCCTTCGGTCGAGTGCGCCGACGGCACGTGCACCCTGGTGGACCGCGCGGTGAACCGGCTCGGCGCGACGGGCGCGCTGGCGTACTGGAGCACCGCGGGCGAGCGCCTGGTGGCGGCCTGCGACGGCGAGCTCGCGCCGGTGACGGCACCCCGCCGGGGTTTCCTGCAAGGCCTCCAGTCGGGCTGGGTGGTGATGGGGCACGACACCGGGGACCCGCTGTACGGGCCCGAGTACTCGGCCTGGCTCCCGGAGCGCGACGAGGTCCACCGTCTCGTCCTGGAAGACGTCGACGACTATTCCTCCGTGCTCGACCGCCAGGCGTGGGTGGTCCAGGACTCGCACCTCGTCTGGGTGGATCTGGAGGGCGGACTCCACGCCACCGACTTCGATGGCCACTCGCGGCTCAAGACGCAGTTGCCCCGGGCGGAACCCGAAGGGGGTCACCGGCTCGCCATCGACCGGGGGAATGCCTTCGTGAGCGACACCTCGTACTCCGGGGTGAGGACCACGCTCTGGCGTGTGCCGCTCAGCGCCCCCGACGCGGCCGCGCCGGACGCGCTTCGGCTGGGCACGTTCGAGGGCGAGGTGGAGCAGCTGCTCGTGAGCGGGCCGGCGGTGGTCCTCTTCAGCCGGGGCGCGGTGCGCTGGGTCGACGCCTCGAGCGGGCAGCCGCTCGGGCAGACCGAGTTCCCGTCGCGCGAGGTCATCTCCGCCGCGGTCGATGGCGACGAGGCGTGGTGGCTCGCCGCTGGCAGCACCGCCGAGGGTTCCACGGATCAGCTCTGGCACGCCCACCGCGGCGGCAGCGCCACGCTCCTGGCCACGGGCCTGGAGCTGCGGGTGCTCGCCGCGACCGACCATCAGGTCTACTTCGGAAGCCGCGACCTCTACCGCTTCGCGCGGTGACGCCGCCCTCAGCCCGGGGGCGCGGTCAGCGGGCTCATCCGCAGGAGCTCCACGCCCACGCGCGGCGGCAAGAGCGTGAAGCGCCAGACGCTCTTGAAGCCCAGCGGGGCGCCGCTCACGCCTCCGTCGGGCACGTCGCCGCGGTCGCGCACCACCTTGCGCACGCGGTGCACCACGAAGTCGTCGAAGGTGTCGTCGCCGGAGCGCTCGAGCACCTGCAGCCCGGCGAGGGCGCCGCTGGCGTCCTGCACCAGCTCGAGCAGCAGCGACTTGCGGGCCCGGCCGGCGCTCGCCTTGAGCGCGTCGTTGCCGGCGAGCAGCTGGGCACCGCTCATCAGCCAGCGCGCCTGGTCCTCGTTGCCGCGGGCGAACTCGCGCTGGGCGGCGAGGGCGAGCGGCTGCTGCATCACCTGGTCGGCGTACTCCTTCGACACCCCGGGGTTGCCGGTGCGCGCGAAGGCGCTCGCGGTCTCGGTGTACGTGCCCACCGCGTCGGCGAGCTGTTCCTTGCCGGTGAGCGCGCGCGCCTGCACCGGCCCCTGGAAGCCGTCGTGCAGCGCGTTGGCCAGGCCGCCGAAGTACGGGTCGGTGCCGTTGCGCGTGCGCGCGTCGGCGGCGAGCGCGGTGAGCGTCTCCTGCATCGAGCGCTGGGCCTTCTCGGCCTGGTAGTCGCGCATCGCCACCGGGTCGACCTCGGCGCCCGGCCCGTTGCGCAGCGTGCGTCCGGTTCCCCGGTCCTCGTCGGGCCCGGCGAGGAGCCCGGGGGCGCTCAGGCTCAGCCGGGGCAAGAGCGCTCCCGGCGCGGTGGCGCGCGGCGCATCGGGGGCCACCGTGGGGCCGGGCCCGGCCGGGGCGGTGGAGGCGAGCGGCACCAGCACCTGCGAGGACTCGGCCGGGGCCTTCGTCTGGGCGGGCTGCGCTGCGCTCGGGCGGCGGACCGGCAGGGGCTGCGGCGGCGAGGGTGCGGCTTTCTCGCTGGGCGGCGCGACCTTCGGGGCAGGGGCCGCCAGGGTGACGATCTGCACCTCGAGCGGCCGCTCCGCCTTCTTCACCGGCGCCTGGCGGGCGTGCCGCAGCGCGAGGGCCAGGAGGCCCACATGCAGCACGACGGAGAGCGCCAGTGCCCAGGCTCCCCACCGTCTGCCGCGCTCGCGCCGCGTCGCCATCAGCTCACCACTGGGTCCGGGTGACCACGGGCAGCTGGAGCGCCCGCTCGCGGTCCAGGTCCAGGTTCCCCACGTGCAGGGAGAGCGGCGATTGCACCCACTTGTAGATGCTCTGCATGAAGAGCTTCACGAACTTCTGAACCCAGGCGTGGACCTTTTCTTTCGGCAGCTCGGGGAAAATCGCGCCGAGTGCCTGCTCGACTTCGCCCGGGGTGAGCTTCTCGCCGGCGTAGAGGTGGAAGCAGGCGTCCAGCACGGGGAAAGGCATCAGCTCGTCCTCGCCCACCTGGTTGGGGGCCAGCTCCGGGCCGGCCGGCCGCGCGGTCACCTTGCGGATGCCTTCGTAGCCGTGCTTCTCGAGCAGGTACTGCAGCAGGTACATCACCACCGTCTTGGGCACGTTGGCGATGACCGCCAGGGCGCCCATGAGGTCGCCGCCGATGGTGGTGTAGCCGACCGCCTTCTCGCTCATGTTCCCGGTCTGCAGGAACAGCGCGCCCGAGGTGTTGGCCCAGTTCCACATCCGCTCCGCGCGCAGGCGGGCCTGCACGTTCTGCTGGGTGATGGGGGTGAGCGTGCCGCCGGGACCGAGCATCGCCTTGGCGGCGTCCATCTCCCGCTCGAAGGCCTCGTCGATGCTCACCACCGTGAAGCGCACCTTGAGCTCGCGGGCGATGGTCTCCGCGGCGTCGCGGGTGCCGTCCGACGAGTAGCGCGTCGGCATGTAGAAGGTCTCGATGAGCGAGCCCGGGTTCTCTGGGCGGGCCTGGCAGGCCCAGCGGTGGGCGATGAGCAGGGTGAGCAGCGAATCGCGGCCGCCGGACAGCGCGATGCCCACCTTGGAGAAGGCGCGCGTCTTCTGGAAGTAGTCGCCGATGCCCAGGGCGAGCGCGTCGAGCAGGTCCTCGCAGAGCGCCTCCTTCGGGCTCCGGCGGGTGTCCCCCGAGGGAAGGAAGAAGCTCTTGCCCGCGGGCACCGGGTAGGTGAGCGCGTCGCGGCGGGTCGAGAAGCCGTCGACCTTGAGCGTGGGCACCGGCGCGTGCGTCGCCGCCCAGGCCTCGCGGTCGCGGCGCCAGGTGGTGTTCTCGGTGCGCAGGCGGTGGGTGCGGTCCAGGTCCAGCACCGCGCAGTGCGTGCCTTCGCGGAAGCGCGGCGCCTCGGCCACCCACTTGCCGTTCTGGTTCACGAAGCCGCCGCCGTCGAAGATGAGCCCGTCGTTGGCGCCCACCGCGTTGGCGTAGGCGATGGCGCACTGGTGGTCGCCGGCGCGGGTGGCGACCAGCTCGCGGCGGGTGCCGTCGACGCCCACGCGGAACGGCGAGGCGGACACGTTCACCATCAGCTCGGCGCCGGAGTACGCGCGGCGGCGCAGCGGCCCGTCGGCGCTCCAGAGGTCCTCGCAGACCTCGGTGGCCAGCACGCCGAAGTCGAAGCGGAACAGGAAGTCGCCCAGCGGCACCGCAGGCCCGCCGCCCGGCGGCAGGAAGGACTCCGCCATGCCCGCGCGGCCCTGCGCGAAGGTCCGGCCTTCGTAGAAGATGTTGTAGGTGGGCAGCTTTTCCTTGGGCACGAGGCCCCGCACCGCGCCGCCCGCCACCACCGCCGAGCAGTTGTAGCGAAGCCCCTGGTGCGCCACCGCCACGCCCAGCACACTCACCATGGGCAGCGCCGCGGTCTCCAGCGCGAAGCGGGTGAGCTCCATCCACTGGCGGTCGACGAAGCCCTGCCACTGCACCAGGTCTTCCGGCGGGTAGCCGCCCACCACCTGCTCGGGGAAGACGGCGACCGTCACCCCCTCGGCGGCCAGCGCGCGCGCCAGGTGGAGCGCCCGGTCCACGTTGGCGGTGAACGCGCCCACGGTGGTGTTGACGTTGGCGAGCCCCACTTTGACCAGGCGCATGCGGGTGACATAGCCCAAGCGGGGGTGGATCCGCCCCCGGGCGACCGGCACAGCCCACGGCGGCGCCCGCGGGGGCGCTGTGGCGCTCTCGTCAGCGCGGGGCCTTGGCGGCCTCGGCAGCGGACAGCACGAAGGCGTTGAGCTCGCCCTTGGCGGGCTCGACGAGGTCGGCCTTCTCGTCCATCTCCTCGAGAATGGCCGGCCACTTCGACATCCGCACCGCGCTCAGGTCCGGGTGGTCGTGGCACTCGCCGCACTTGCCGACGAAGCTCACCCGCCCGCGCTCCAGCGCCTCGGTGGAGATGTCGGCCGAGCGCACCTGCGCGAGCTGCAGCTGGGTGGGTGCGAGCGCCTTGGGCGGGGGCGCCGACTTCGGGTAGCAGCCGAGGAGCACGAAGCAGGCGAAGAGCGTCAGGCGTCGGGCGGACATGGGCCGCACCTAACCCACTCGCGCGCGGCGCGCACGCCTCAGGCGCACAGGAGCAGCGCGGCGAGCGACACCGCCAGGTGCGGCACGATGGTGGTGCCGCCGGTGTAGTCCTTCGCCAGCTGCTGGCCGGTGAAGAGGCTCAGCATCGTCACCCCGGTGAGCGTGGCGCCGATGCAGGCGAAGGTGCGCTCCTGCGTCGCGAGCAGCTGCACGAGGCCCGCGGCGAGCGCCAGCGCGGCGGCCCAGAATTCCAGGGTGACCAGGGTGAGCAGGAGCCCCACCACGTTCTTGAGGAAGGTCTTGGCGAAGAAGCCCTGGAGGTAGCCGAGGTTCCCGGCGCGGTCGAAGACCTTGTCCACCGCCGAGGTCCCGGTGAGGACCAGCAGGTAGGTCAGCGTGAGCAGCCGCGCCGCGAGCAGGGGCCAGTGGTCGAGCATGGCCGCATCATGCCAACTCAGAACGAGAAGCCGAGCGCCGCGACGAGGCGCTGCTCTCCCAGGGGCATCACCTCGACGGACAGGTCGACCGCGCCGGGCAGGCGCACCAGCGCGCCGCCGCCCACCTGGTAGTGCGAGGCGTCGCCGCCCGAGGCCGCGCGGAAGAAGGCCGGCCCGCCGAAGACGCGGCCCGCCGCGTACAGGGTGAGCCGCTCGAAGAGCGTGTAGCCGGCGAGCACCGAGACGCG
>JAIBBQ010000353.1 GCA_019694595.1 Myxococcaceae bacterium | reverse complement strand
CGAGCGCATGGGCGCGGTCACCCTCACCGGCGTGCTGCTGTGCAAGGTCGGCGTCGAGCAGCTCGCCTTCGACGCCCACCAGGTCGGCCACATCGGCTCGTGGGAGCCCGGCGGGGCGCCCACCGCACACGCGCGCTCGCTGTTCCTCATGCCCGCCGCCGCCGGCAAGCAGCTCGCCAGCGAGTCCGAGAGCCTGGTGGTCGACAGCCTCGAGGTGCACGCCGAGCCGCTGCCCAGGCTCCCGGTGCCGCTCGCCCTGGCCTCGGTCACCGGCGGGGCGCTCCTGGGCTTCGTGCAGGTCGCCGGGGCGCTGTGGCCGCTCTACGGCCTCGACGCGCTGGCCCGCCACGTGCGCCGTCACCTGGAGGCGGAGCTCTCGTGAAGGTCGCCAAGCTGCAGGGGCTGCACCGCTGGCTCACGGTGCCGTCGACCGTCTCCGGCATCCTCGGGGCGCTGCTCGCCATCGCCTACGCCTTCTTCACCGTGCAGATCCCCGAAGGCACGCTGGTGCAGCTGCTCTTGTGCATCGGGGTGTGGGTGGCCCTCGCCAACGTCCTCGGCGATCGCCAGGAGCAGGGGTCGCTGCGCACCGTGCGCGCGCTCGCCACCCGCTCGGTCGAGCGCTCGGTGCCGGTGCTGCAGGCGGCGGTGCGCGAGGCGGCGGCGCTCCCCGACCTCTCGTTCCAGGTGAACCTCGGCTACTGGTGCGCGGGGGCGGGCCTCATCGGCCTGTCGTACTGGCTGGTGCCGGGCGTGCCGTGGACCATCGCGCTGCGCTTCGCGGTCATCGGCGTCGGCCTGGGGCCGCTGGTCGCGATGCTCGCGTACCTGCTGGAGATCGAGCGCGCCCGCGCGGCGGTGGTGGTGCTGGCGAAGGAAGGGCTCTCGTCGGCCCAGGTGCTCCAGGCGCTGCCGTCCGAGCGCATGTCGCTGCGCTCGCGCATGGTCATCTACGGGGCCATCGCCATCGGCACGCCGCTGTTCCTGGTCTTCGACATGGCGGTGCAGCGCGCCGAGCGGACCTTCGCCGCGCTCGCGGTGGCCACCAGCGAGGCGCAGCGCTCCTCGGTGCTGGCGGCGGACCTGCGGCAGGCGCTCATCGGCTTCGCGGTGGTGGGCGGCGCGGTCGCGGTGGTGGTGGTGACCTGCGCGCTCCTGTCGGGGCGCGCGCTGGGCGAGCCGATGCGCGAGCTCGCGGCGCAGGCCCAGCGCCTCACCCTGGGAAAGATCGGCCAGAACGCCGTGGTGCCCGCCGAGGACGAGGTGTGGGCCGCGGGCACCGGCTTCCTCGCGCTCGAAGGGCAGCTGGCGGTGGTCGTCACCCAGCTCCAGGCGGCCGGCGGCCAGGTGAAGCTCGCCACCAGCGAGCTCGCCACCTCGAGCACGCGGCACGAGCAGGGCGCGCAGGAACAGACGCTGGCGCTCGCCCAGACCTCGGCCACCACCGAGGAACTCGCCCGCAGCGCCAAGCAGATCGCCGCCAACGCCAACCAGGTGAGCGCGCTCGCCCTGCAGACCGTCGAGGCCTCGCAGGAAGGGCAGCACAGCTCCGAGGCCTTCTACCGTTCCATCCTCGCGGTGCGCGGCGGCAACCAGGCCATCGCCGACTCGGTGGTGAAGCTCAACAAGCGGGTGCAGCAGGTCGGCCGCGTGGTCGAGTTCATCGACGGCATCGCCGACAAGGCCGACCTCCTGGCGCTCAACGCCGAGCTCGAAGGTCACAAGGCCGGCGAGGTGGGGCAGGGGTTCTCGCTGGTCGCGGCGGAGATGCGCCGCCTCGCCGAGAGCGTCATGGAATCGACCCGGGAGATCGGCCGGCTGATCGAGGACATCCGCGACGCGACCAACGCCGCGGTGATGGCCACCGAGGCGGGCGTCAAGGCGAGCGACCAGGGCAGCGCGCTCGCGCAGGCGGTGAGCGAAGGCCTGGGCAACATCCTGAAGCTCTCGCGCACCACCAGCGAGGCGGTGCGTGCCATCTCGCTCGCCACCCACCAGCAGCAGGTGGGCACCGACCAGCTCGCCCAGGCGATGGGCGACATCCTCGCGTCGACCCGCGCCGGCAGCGCCGCCCAGGCCGAGATGCAGGGCGCCAACGTCAGCCTCAAGGGCCTCGCCGACGAGCTGGAGCGCGCGGTGGGGCAGTTCGAGGTGGTCTCGTGAGCCAGGGCGTCGATCTGCGCGGCATGCTCGCGGGCCAGGCGCGCTGGCTGATGATGCCGTCGTCGGTGGGCAACATGGTCGGCGCGCTGCTGGCCGCCATCTACGCCTTCCTCACGCTCGACTTCCCCGACGCGTCCACGCGCACCACCTTCCTCTGGCTCACCGTCGGCCTGGCAGCGGTCTTCACGGTGAACGCCGAGCTGTGGGGCATGCGGCGGCTGTCGACGCTGCGCGAGCTGGGGGCCGGCACGGCTCCGGGCAACGCCGACACCATCACCCGCGCCATGCGCGAGGTGCACCCGTTCCCCGACTTCGTCGCCCAGATCTCCTTCGGGAGCTGGGCGGCGGCGGTGTCCTCGGTGGCGCTCGGCACCTGGCTGCTCACGCCGGTCAGCGTCGAGCTCACGGTGCGCATCCTCGCCATCGGCGTGCTCTTCGCGCCCATCACCTCGGCGCTGGTGAACCTCCTGGTCACCCGGCGCGCGCAGGGGCTGCTCGAGAAGATGACGGTGCACCTGTCGCCGGCCGAAGTGCTGGCCGCGCTGCCGGCCACCTCCATGCGCGTCGGCCGGCGCATCGTGCTCTTCACCGTGGTGCTGGTGGTGCTGCCGTCGGCCGCACTCATCGACGTCGCGTACCGGCTCGGCGAGGTGGCGTCCGCGTCGCTGTCGAAGGTCGACCCCGACGACTTCGACGCCGCGCTCGAGACCGCGCGCTTCCTGCTCTACGGCCGGCTCGCCCTGGTGGCGCTGGTGGTGCTCGGCGCCACGTTGCTGGTCGCCTACGTGGGCGGCACGGTGATCGCCGGCCCGCTGCGGCGGGTGGCGCTCGATGCCCACCGCATGGCCCAGGGGGTGCTCGCCGCCCCCAGCATGATCGCCGCCAACGACGAGGTGTGGGCCATCACCTCCAGCTTCGGGCTGCTCCAGGGCCAGCTCTTCACCCTGGTCGGCAAGCTCCAGCGCGCAGGCGAGCAGCTCGGCGTCACCACCGAGCAGCTCATGGCCACGTCCACCCGGTTCGAGGCAGGCGCGGCCGATCAGGCGGCCAGCCTCAACGAGACGTCGGCCACCACCGAGGAGCTCGCCACCAGCGCCCGGCAGATCTCCTTCAACGCCAGCGAGGTGTCCGCGGTCGCCCAGCGCACGCTCGAGGCAGCGCAGGGGGGCCAGGCCAATGCGGTCGCCTTCGGCCGCGCGGTCGAGCGGCTCAAGCAGGACAACCGGTCGATCGCCGAGGCGGTCGAGCGCCTGCAGCGCCGCGTGCAGCAGATCGGCCGCATCGTGGAGTTCATCAACACCGTCGCCGACCGCGCCGACCTGCTCGCGCTCTCGGCCGAGCTCGAAGGCACCAAGGCCGGCGACGTGGGCAAGGGCTTCTCGCTCGTCGCCGGCGAGATGCGCCGCCTCGCCGAGAACGTGCTCGAGAGCACCAACGAGGTCGAGCAGCTGATCGCCGAGATCCACGAGGCGACCCGGGCCACCGTCGAGGCCACCCAGGGCGGCCTGCAGCAGACCGAGAGCGGGCTGGCGCTCGCCGGCCAGGTGACGCTGGCGCTCAACCGCGTGGTGGGGCTCGCGCAGCAGACCTCGGAAGCGGTGCGCACCATCTCGCTCGCCACCCAGCAGCAGCAGTCGGGCACCGATCAGCTCGCCGAGGCGATGGCCGACATCCTCGGCATCACCCAGCAGAGCCTCGCCGCCACCCGCCAGCTCACCTCGGCGAACAACGAGCTGCTCGGCGTGGCCAACACGCTCAAGGCGGTGACCGGCCGCTTCGAGGTCAAGGCGTGAGCACCTCGCGGGAGAAGCTGCTCGCCCAGTTCCGCGAGCTGGTCGTCGAGCGCCTGGAGAAGATCGGCAAGCAGGTGATGAAGCTCGAAGGCGCCCGCGACGTGGAAGCGGGGCGCGCCGCGCTGCGCGAGCTCCACGGGCTCAAGGGCGAGGCCCGCATGATGGGCTTCCAGGACGTCAACCGCCTGGTCCACGAGATGGAAGAGGTGGTGCGCGCCGCCGAGCCCGAGGCCCTCGCGCTCGACCCCGGCGCGGCCGACGCGCTCCTGGTCGCGTCCGACGCGGTGATGGCGCTGTCCGGCGCGGGCGAGGCGTCGGGCGCGCCCCCCGA
>JAIBBQ010000352.1 GCA_019694595.1 Myxococcaceae bacterium | reverse complement strand
CGGCGGCAGCGCCTCGTCGGGCGGCGGCAGCGCGTCGAGCGGCGGTGGCAGCGGCTCGGCGGGCGGCGGCAGCTCGTCGTCGGGCGGCGGCACCTCGTCGTCGGGCGGCGGCAACTTCGCGTACGACGGCGGCACCACCATCTCGGCGATCAAGGGCGCCGAGTTCTGCAAGGACAACGTGACCATCAAGGGCGTGATCGTCACCGGCGTCGAGCAGGCGATCACCGGCTCGGGCGGCGACATCAACACCAACTTCTGGGTGGCGGACCCGCAGAACCCGAAGAGCGCGATCTACGTGAAGAAGTTCTACACCGACCTGCCCAAGGGCTACTCGCCGGCGCCGGGCGACGTCATCGACATCAACGGCTACCTGGTGAAGCAGGCCGCGTTCGACGACCGCCAGGGCTACCGCGTGGCGCTCCAGAGCCAGTTCGGCTGCGGCGCGGGCAACGACGGCGGCCTGACCATCTCCAACAAGACCACCGGCGGGCTGGTGCAGAAGGTCTCCACGCCGAACGGCTTCGGCAACGCCGACGGCGGCCTCACCCGGCCGAACCCCGACTTCGCGGGCGCGTACGTCTCGATTCCCGGGCCGCTGACGCTCACCGACGTGAGCCCCCTGGCGATGAAGCGCGTCTCGGCGAAGCCGAACGACAACCTCTACTTCGGCTTCGAGGTCTCGGGCGGCGTGCTGGTGAACAACTTCAACACCTTCGACCTGTTCTTCAGCGACGGCGGCTCGAACATCCGCTGCGACTTCCGCCGCAAGATCCTCGACGGTGGCGCGACCCAGGTCACCTTCCCCAACGGCATCTCGGGCATCTGGGACACGTACACCCACGCGACCTGCAGCGACGGCGGCACCGACAGCAACTGCCGCCGCGACAACGGCAAGGTGCCGGGCACGAACAACTTCTTCACCTACGTGCTCTACCCGCTCGACTGCGGCGATCTGCCGGGCGACGCCGGCTGACGTGGGCGTCCTCAACGCCACGCTGCGGCCCGATGGCGTGGGCCACCTTGAGCTCAACCGGCCCGAGGTGCGCAACGCCATCAACCTCGAGCTGGTGCAGGCGCTGCACGCCCAGCTCGATGCGTGGCAGCGCGAGCGTGGCTTGCGCTGCGTGGTGCTGAGCGGCGCCGGCGGCAAGGCGTTCGCGGGCGGGGCGGACATCGCCGAGCTGCGCGAGCGCACCCACCGCGAAGGCTTCCTCGGGCTCAACCAGGTGCTCTTCCAGAAGGTGGAAGAGTTCCCGGTGCCGGTGATCGCCGCCATCGACGGCTACGCGCTGGGCGGCGGGCTCGAGCTCGCCCTGGCGTGCGATCTGCGAGTGGCCTCGAAGGGCGCCAAGGTCGGCGTGCCGGAAGTCACCCTGGGCATCTACCCGGGGGCCGGCGGCACCTGGCGGCTGCCGCGGGTGGTGGGGCTCGGCCGGGCGAAGGAACTGGTCTTCACCGGCCGGGTGGTCGACGCGGTGGAGGCGCACGGCTTCGGCCTCTTCGAGCAGCTGGTCGAGACCGACGCGCTCTCGGCCGCCTTCGCGCTCGCGGCGCAGATCGTGAAGAACTCGCCGCTGGCCCTGCAGGTGGCCAAGGTCTCGCTGAACGCGCTCAACCACGGCAACACCACCCAGGCGGTGGAACGGCTGGGGCAGGCCTTGCTGTTCGACTCCGAGGACAAGCGCGCCCGCATGACGGCCTTCCTCGAGAAGCGCGCCGCGAAGTAGCCGTCGTTTCACGACCTTCTCGCTGGCCGACCGCCTGGGAATGGGGCTTCATGGGGCCCCATGAGTGCTTCGATCGGCAAGGTAGGGGTCCTGGGGGCGGGGACGATGGGCCACGGCATCGCCCACGTGAGCGCGCTCGCGGGCTTCGAAGTGGTGCTCTACGACGTGACGCAGGCCCTGGCGGAGCAGGGCCGGGCGAAGATCGACAAGAACCTCGAGGTCGGGGTGCAGAAGGGCAAGCTGACCGCCGAGCAGAAGGCGCAGGCGCTCGGCCGGCTGAGCTGCGCGGGCACGCTGGACGCGGTGAAGGACTGCGGCCTGGTGATCGAGGCGGTGCCCGAGAAGATGGCGCTCAAGCAGGAGCTCTTCCAGAAGCTCTCGGCGCTGTGCGCGAGCGACGCCATTCTCGCGAGCAACACCAGCTCGCTGTCGCTCACCGAGATCGCCGCCGCGGCGCAGCACCCTGGGCGGGTGGTGGGGCTGCACTTCTTCAACCCCGTGCACCTGATGAAGCTGCTCGAGGTGGTGCGCGCCTACCAGACGAGCGACGAGACGGTGGCCCGCGCGCGCGCCTACGGCGAGGCGATCGGCAAACAGCTCGTGGTGGTGAAGGACTCGCCGGGCTTCGCTTCCACCCGGCTCGGCGTGGCGGTGGGGCTGGAAGCGATCCGCATGCTGGAAGAAGGCGTCGCGTCCGCCGAGGACATCGATCGGGCGATGGAGCTCGGCTACGGCTTCCCCATGGGGCCGCTCAAGCTGGGCGACCTGGTGGGCCTCGACGTGCGCCTGTCGATCGCCGAGTACCTCCACCAGGAGCTGGGCTCACCGACCTTCCGCCCCCCGCAGCTGCTCAAGAAAATGGTCCGGGCGGGTAAGCTGGGCAAGAAGACGGGCGAAGGCTTCTACCGGTACTGACAAAGGCACACACGCATCGCCGACTCCGGCCCCCAGAACGCCGTTCCCTTCGGCAAGTACCTGCTGCTCAAGCGGCTCGCCGTGGGCGGCATGGCGGAGCTTTTCCTCGCGCAGGACACGCGCAACGGCCGCCTGACGGTGCTGAAGCGAATTCTTCCCTACCTCGCGCAGGAAGAAGAGTTCGTGCAGATGTTCCTCGACGAGGCGCGCATCGCGGGGCAGCTCAACCACCCCAACATCGTGCAGGTGTACGAGCTCGGGCACCTCGAAGGCTCGATCTTCATCGCCATGGAGTTCGTCGAGGGCGTCGACCTGCGCAAGATCGTGCAGCAGGAGACCAAGCGCCAGGGCCTGGTGCCGCCGGGCATCGCGGCGTGGCTCACCGCGCGCCTGTGCGAAGGGCTGCACTACGCCCACCATTCGAAGGGCGCCGACGGCAAGGCCATGGGCATCATCCACCGCGACGTGAGCCCCCAGAACCTGATGGTGGGCTACGACGGCTCGGTCAAGCTGGTCGACTTCGGCATCGCCAAGGCGAACTCCTTCGTCGAGCGCAGCAAGCCGGGCGTCATCAAGGGCAAGTTCCTGTACCTGTCGCCGGAGCAGCTGAGTCAGGACAAGATCGATCACCGCGCCGACCTCTTCGCGGTGGGCACCATGCTGTACGAGGTGACGACGGGGAAGAGCCCGTTCCACAAGCCGTCGACCGAGGCGGTGATCTACGCGATCCGCGCGGAGGACCCACCGCCGCCGCACCTGCTGTCGCGCGCGTACCCCACGGAGCTGTCGCGCATCATCATGCGCTGCCTCGCCAAGGACCGGAACAAGCGCTACCAGACGGCGGCCGAGATCCAGGCGGACCTCGAAGCGTGGATCCGCAAGGACCCCAAGACCACCAAGGCCGACGTGCAGGACTACGTCGGGCACCTGTTCGGCAACGACGACGAGCGCACCAGCATCTACCTCCCGCCGAACGCGCGCCCGAGCGGGGCCGACGACGCCACCGGCACGTCGAACGGGCAGATGCCGTCGCTCGCGGAGGCGCGCGCCGCGCTCTCGAGCCCTGGGTTCCCGCCCCGGCCGATGCCGGACGAGCCCACCGACAGCCGCAGCGAGCCGGTGGCCTCGCGCAACGTCGACACCAAGGTGGACTCGCCCGTCGCACGGCAGAAGACCGACGAGGCGAGCGCCGTCGCGCCGCCGCCGCGCGCCAACGAGGACTTCACGGTGCCGCTGGGCAGCGCCCCACCGCCCACGGCGCCGCTGCCGTCTTCGCCTTCGACGCCTGCGGCGACCGCGCCGCCGCCGGCGCCCACCGCACCGCCGCCCGCCGCTTCGCCCGCCACCGCCACCACCGCGACCACCAAGCCGCCGGGGCCCCTGGCGCCGGAAGAGCCGACCCGGCCCATCTCCGCGACGGCGGTGTCGGCAGCGAACCGGGTCACCGCGCCTGGCCGGGCGATCACCCCGGTCGCGGTGACCCAGAGCTCGGTGAGCACCGCCGAGAGCTCCGCCGACGGCGGCGACGACCAGAGCACCCACCTGATGGTGGCCGACGATGCGCTCCGCGCGCTCGCGCGGGAAGCCCTTCAAGGCAAGGCGCCGCTGAGCGAGGCGCCGGCGACCGCGCGGGCGAGGCCGCCCCCGGAGCCGACCGCCA
>JAIBBQ010000105.1 GCA_019694595.1 Myxococcaceae bacterium | reverse complement strand
GCGACGGCCTCCGCAACGGGCAGCGGCGGCGGCGCGAGCTTGGGCAGCGCGGTGAGCGAAAGCGCGCGCAGCAGGGGGAACGACAGCTTCTTGGGCCGGGCCGCACGGGCAGCGGCGCGCTGGGCGCAGTCGGCCATCAGGCCGTCTTCGTGGAAGGCGCGCGCGGGGAACAGCTCGCGCACGAAGCGGGACCGCTGGTCCTTCTTCCACATGAAGGCCGAGGCAGCGGTGTGGAGCGCCTTGGCGAACTCGCCGGCGTTCGCGTAGCGCACCGCGCGGTCCTTCGAGAGGCCGCGCAGCACCACCTCGTCGATGGCCTTGTCGAGCGTGATGCTGAAACGCGACGGAGGCGCGAAGCCGTTCTCGAGCTGCGCGAGGCGGGTGTCGAAGTCGCCGCGGCGCTTCTCGCCGGTGAGCCCTTCGTAGAGCACCACCGCGAGCGAGAAGACGTCGCACTTGGGGTCGGGCATGCGGCCCTGGGTCAGCTGCTCGAGCGCGAAGTACGGGCCCATCGGCTCGGCGACTTCCGCCCAGCTGCTCTTGTTGGCCACGCAGCGGAACAGCCCGGTGTCCAGCAGCCGGCAGTGGCCGTCGAAGCCCAGCGCGAGCGCCTGGTCGCTCACCAGCCCGTGGGGGAAGCCGGGGCCGTGGAGCTCGGCGAGCGCCTTGGCCGCCTCGTACACCGACGCCAGCACCAGCCCGTGCGGCACGCCCTTGCCCTGCTTGCGGCAGGCCTGGGTGACTTCCAGCAGCGTGGCGCCCGAGGCCAGCTCGTGCACCCAGAAGATGCCTTCGTCGGACAGCTCGCTCTCGAAGACGCGCGCCAGGTTGGGGTGCACGAAGCGCGAAGCCCACACCGCGTTGTTCTGCACGTCCTTGCCCAGCACGTCGGGCAGGTCGATGCGCCGCAGCACCACCAGTGCCACGCCGTCGTCGTCGTCTTCGCGAATGGCGAGCAGGCTGCGCGCGGAGCCGGGCGAGAGCCGCCGCAGCACGCGGCACTTGCCGATTTCCACCCCTTCGAAGGGGTCGGCCTGCAGCACGGGGGCGTTGGCATCGAGCGCGTTGCCCACCACCGGCTTGGCCTTGGGCGTGGGCGGGCTGGCCACCGGCGCCTGGGTGGCGGCGGCGCGCTCCCAGGGGAGCCCGATGCAGAACTGCTGTCCGGGGAGCAGGAACGTCTCGGTGGGGATTCGCTGTTCCGTCGAGGCCATGGGGAAGGCCTTTCAGTAGCAACAGCGGTGCCTGCGCGTGGATCAGCCCCCAGCCCGGGGACTGTAAAGCCGCCTGGTGGTTTCCTGTGCCCTCGGGGTGGCCAGTGGAGCAGGCGTGTCCGCCCGGCGGAAGGGCACCGACACCTCGAGGTTTCCTACTTGAGGCGGGTGTCGGTGAGCATCTCGAGCAGCTGCTTGAGCGCGGCCTTCTCTTCCGCCTTGAGGTGCAGGGGAATGATGGTCGAGGTCCGCGTGCCCTGGAAGGTGCCCGCCGCGTCGCCGCCGCGGTCGTAGAAGTCGATGACCTCGTCGAGCGACTTGAGGTGCCCGGTGTGCATGTACGGGGCAGTCAACGCGATGTTGCGCAGCGAGGCGGTGCGGAAGGCGCCGCGGTCGGTGGCCTCGTCGACCGACAGCGAGTTCAGCTTGTTCTTCCCCACGGTGGGGTTGTCGGAATACGCGCCCGCGCCGTTGAAGGGGTCGTCGCGCACCAGGGGGATGCCGTCGATGTGGCCGGGGTCGTGCGTGCCCTGGTCGTCGAGGCCCAGGTTGTGGAACAGGTCGTCGGCGAACATCGGCCCCTTGTGGCAGGCGATGCACCGCCCGGTGCGCACGAAGACCTTGAGCGGCAGGTAGAGCGGGTCGCTCGGCTCCTCGTTGCGGTCGACCGCGGCGAGGAAGCGCGGCAGGTCGGCGTCGAACTGCGACTGCGTGGCCACCAGCGTGCGCATGTACGCCGCCAGCGCCTTGGTCAGGTTGGTGAGGAGGCGCTGGTCGTCCTTCTCCGCGGCGGGCTCCACGCCGAAGACGGCCTTGTACTGGGCGGCCAGCGGGGTGCCGCGGGCGGTGGCGAGGAAGGCGCGCAGGCCCGGCACGTCCTGGTTCATCTCGATGTCGCGGGTGATGGGCAGCACCGCGTGCGACCACACCGAGTCCTTGCGCCCGTCCCAGTAGTACCAGCGGCGAAACGCCTGGTTCAGCACCGACGGCGTGTTCCGCGTGGTGAGGCCACCGCACCCCTGCGACAGCTTCTGTCGGTCGGCGAAGACCGGCGGGGCGTGACAGGTGACGCAGGCCAGCGTTCCGCAGCGCGAGAGGCCGGGCTCTTCGAAGAGCGCCTTGCCCAGCGTGGCCGCCGCCGGGTCGTCACCGTACTTGTTGGTCTCGTCGCGCGGCGGCGTCTTGAGCCCGAGCAGCCCGAGGATCTGCACCCGCTCGGCGTCGGACGGGAAGAGGGGCTCGGGACAGCCGCAGAGCAGGGCAGCGGCGACGACCAACGGGAACTGGCGCATGGCGGAGCGCGGACAGTGCCAAAGGCCTCTCGACAATTCCAGGCGGGAACGGCGTGCTGCACGCACGGCGCGGGCTGGGCTATCGAGCCCCGATGCCGTTCGTTCCGCCGCCCGAGGCCGCTCCGTGGTTCCTCCGACCGATGCTGTGGCTCACCCGGCGCATCACCGGGAAGGATCCGCTCCCGGCGAGGCTCCTCGCGCACGCACCGAAGGCCGCGGTGGGCGCCGGGGTGTTCGAGCTGCTCGCGGCCGGAGCACCGGCGGACCTCGACGGCCGCAGCCTGGCGGTCGCCCGCCTGGTGGCGAGCGTGGTGGGCGGCTGCCCCTTCTGCGTGGACATGAACGCGGCCACCTGGTCGCGCGCGGGCCTCACCGCCGGCGAGCTCGCGCTGCTGCTCGGCGACGAACAGGGCCGCTGGCCGGAGCTCGGGCTGCGGGAAGCGGTGGCCGCCCGGTATGCGCGGGCGCTGTCGCTCACCCCGGTGGAGGTCGACCCCGCCCTGGTCGCCGAGCTCACCTCCCGGTTCTCGGCGCGCGAGGTGGTGGTGCTCGCCAGCACCATCGCCCAGGTGAACTTCTGGACCCGTTTCAACCAGGGGCTCGGCGTGCCTGCGGCCGGCTTCTTCGACGAGCGGGCGTGCGCGCTCCCCGAGCGGTTTCGCGCGCCGAAGGGCTAGGGTGCACCGCGATGCTCGCGCTGCGGGTGGGTGAAGGCGGAGTGGCGGTCGACGAGGTGCCAGCGCCGCTCCCCGCGGGCGAGGCGCTGATCCGCGTCAGCCTGTCGGGCGTGTGCAACACCGACCTCGAGCTGGTGCGCGGCTACGCCGGGTTCCGCGGCACGCTGGGGCACGAGTTCGTCGGCGTGGTGGAAGACGACGGCGGCGGCCCCTTCGCGCGCGGCGAGCGGGTGGTGGGGGAAATCAACGCCGGCTGTGGCACCTGCGCCCGCTGCGCCGCGGGTGACCCCCGGCACTGCCCGACGCGCACCGTGCTGGGCATCGTCGGGCGCGACGGCGCGCACGCCGAGCTGGTGCGGCTGCCGGCGCGCAACCTCTTCCGGGTGCCAGCGGCGGTGAGCGACCGGCGCGCGGTGTTCGTCGAGCCGCTCGCCGCGGCCTGCGGGGTCCTCGAGCGCTGCCCGCTGGAGCGCGGCATGCGGGTGGCGGTGGTGGGCGACGGGAAGCTGGGGCTCCTGTGCGCGCTGGTGCTCCAGCACGCGGGGTTCGCCCCGGTGCTCTTCGGCCGGCACGCCGCGAAGCTGGGCATCGCCGGCGGCTGCGGGGTGGCGACCCGGGTGGTGCGCGGCCCCGAAGCGCCGCGCGCCTTCGACGTGGCGGTGGAATGCTCCGGTGCGCCCGGCGGGCTCGAGCTCGCGCTGTCGCTCCTGGTGCCGCAGGGCCGGCTGGTCCTCAAGTCCACCTTCCACGGGCTGGCGTCGTTCGACACCGCGCGGGTGGTGGTCGACGAGCTGCAGCTCATCGGCTCCCGCTGTGGCCGCTTCCCGCCCGCGCTCGCGCTGCTCGAGCAGGCGGGCGACGCGCTGCCGGTGGAGCAGCTGGTGAGCGCGGTGCTGCCGCTCGCCCAGGGCGTGCAGGCGCTGGAGCGGGCGGCCGCGCCCGGCGTGCTCAAGGTGCTGCTGTCGCGGTAGTCGTCCGCCTCAGGGGTTCAGCGTGCGCATCTGCTGCGCGAGGGTCGCGAAGGGCTCGCTCCCCCGGTCGGCGTTCTCGTCGAAGCCGCACCCGATGGCCCACGGCAGCCACCCGTTCACCTCGCTGTGCTCGACCGCGTCGACCAGCGCGCGGGCGTAGTCGGCGTGCTCCGCGTCGGAGAGGAATTCTCCCACGATGACCGCGACCGACTTCGAGGCGTCGACGAAGCGGGCCTGGAAGCCGTCGGCTGCGTCGTACGGCAGGTACTGGTGCGCCGAGTACAGCAGGTGCGGCCCGCGCAAGGGGTGGGCGCCGTAGTACGCCACGCTGTGCGCCCAGTCGGGGCCGCCGATGACCAGCACCGTGGCCTGGTCCCGGATGCGGATGGCGTCGACCAGCACCTGCATCGCCTGTGCGGAGGCCTCGTCCCGGTGGCCGTGCGGCTCGTTGATGAGGTCGTAGAGCACGTTGGTGCGGTTGGCCCATCGCGAGCTCGCCGCCAGCCAGAAGGCCTCGGTGGTGTTGCCCGGGCCGAAGGTCGGCCGCTCGAGGATGTTGAGCGAGTACGGCTCGAGCGTGCGCCCGACTTCCCACTGCACGTCGAGCAGCACGTAGAGGCCGAGGTCGTTGGCCTGGTCGAGCAGCCGCTCCACCCGGGCGACGTAGGCCTGGTCCTCGAGGAACCACTGCTGGTTGACCGGAATGCGCACCACGTTGGCGTGCCAGCGCGCGCGGTCGGCCAGCACGCGCAGCACCGCGCTGCCGTCGGCCCCGAGCTTCCAGTTGGCGCCGTCGCGGTCGAACTCCAGCGAGCACACGTTGACCCCGCGCAGCTTGAGCGGCTTGCCGGTGTCGGCGTGCACCAGCGCGGTGCCCGAGACCTGGAGCCTGGGGAGCTGCGTGGCGGGCGCGGGCGTCGGCTTCACCGGCGCGGCCCAGTCGAGCTGGGCGACGGGGACGACGTCTGGCCCGCACGCAGCGACGGCCAGCGCCAGCACCGCGGTGAGAAGGCCCGTCCGTCTCATGAGCGCACGCTAGCGGATGCAGCGGACCTCGTCGGGCAGCGCGGTCCACGTCACGGTGCCGCTGCTCGGTTCCACCGTGGGCGCCCGGTGCGCCACCGAGAAGAGCGCGCACGGCGCCCCGAGCGACTCCATCGGGCCCACGCGGGTGAAGAGCGGCGCCAGGGTGAGGCCGCCGCTCACGGTGAGCTGGGTGGTGGTGAGCACCGAGCTGCTGCTCAGCGTCTCCAGGTACACGGTGTCGCCGGACTGGGTGATGCGCCGCGAGAAGTCGGGGCGGAAGACGCCCGGCCCCTTCGGCAGGCGTGCGTCGCCGGCCTCGTCGATGAGCTGGGTGACGCCGCCGCTCAGCCCCTGCAGCCGGCCGAGGCGGTCGATGGAGGTGGGGGGAATCGCGGTGAGGACCCGCGGCGTCGACGACGAGGCGGGGAACCACAGCCGCAGGAGGCCGGTGGTGCCGTCGTCGACCCACAGCGCGCCCGCGTGGCTGAAGCCGCCGCCGCGCCCCTTGAAGGTGCCCACCACGGTGGCGCCGGTGCCGGGCGTCCAGCGGGAGACGAGCTGGTGGGTCGCATCGCTCGCGGTCGCCCACAGCAGGTCGCTGCCGTCGGGGTCGGCGGCGTACCCGGTCGCGGCGCTGGCGACGGGCGTGGGCGCGGCGGTGGAGGTCGCAGGCCGCACCGAGATGCCGGTGGAGTCGACGAGGTACACCTGCTGGCCGTCACCCGAGAGGACCGCGTCGAGGAGCCCCGCGGGCAGCGCCACCTGGCCGGCGCTGGTCACCACCACGAAGCCGGTGGGGAGCTTCGCGAGGAGCACGCTGCCGTCGCGCGAGAGCTGCACGAAGGTCGCCGGGTTGGCGCGGCTCGCCCCGTGAATCTCGAAGCGCTCGAGCGGCGCGGCGCCCGAGAGCGCCACCACCGACAGGCCGGTGGCGCGGGTGACGGCGGCCGCGGTGCCGTCGCGCGAGAAGACGGCGCCCGACCACCCTCCGGCGAGCGCGCTGGAAGAAAGCGTCGCGCGCTGCCCGGTGGCGCGGTCCACCACGTCGAGCGCCGGGCCGCGCTCCAGCAGGAGGAAGCCGCCGTCGGGAGAGAGCTGAGCGCCGGTGAGGCCCGGGCCGTCGAAGACGGAGAGCGTGTCGAGGCCGCCATCGGCCGCCGAGGACACCTGGAGCAGCGTGACGCCGCCGTCTGCGCTCACCACCGGCTGGAAGAGCAGGTCGTTGCCCGGCGTGGCGAGGCCGGCGCCCGAGCCGAGCGGGGTGCCCGGGAAGAAGTGCAGCTCGCCCAGGTCGGCCTGCACCTCGTCGAGGCCGGTGGTGAAGCTCAGCTCCAGGGGAGGGAGGCCCGAACCTTCGAGGGTCGCGGTGAGTCGCAGCGGGGTGAGCTCGGGGACCTCGACGACCGTCGCGGTGCCTTGCACGGAGGTGACTGCGGGCGCGGTGACCCCGGTCGAGCGCGGCGTGAGGCTCACCGTGGGAAAGACGGGCCCCGTGAGCGCGGTGAAGGCCGCCTTCACGGTCGCCGGGGCGCCGGTCGGCAGGCCTGCGAGCGAGGAGTCGATGGCGCAGGTGGTGGTGGTGGCGTTGGCGCGCACGCAGAACTGGCCGGTGCTGCAGGCCGGCGTGCAGGTGGGCGTCGTCGCGAGCCACCGCTTCACGTAGGCGGAGCGCCGCGCGTCGGCCTGGTTGACGCTCAGCACCCAGCCTCCGCTCAGGTCGGGAGACAGGGCCGCCTGGCCACCGGTGAGCTGGCAGCGCGGGGGGACGCACTCGGCGAGCACGTCTCCCGGCGGCGAGACCACCGTGCCCGCGCCCTTGCCCTGGGACAGCTCGAGGACCTGCCCGCTCACCTCGAGGAAGGCGTCGGGGGAGCCCGTCACCGGGAACGGCGTGGCGGGGGCCGGCGAGTTGCCGAACGACCAGCCGCGGTGCCAGGCGCCGTCGTTGAAGCGCCACACGGTGCCCGCGCCCGGCAGGTCGGGCCGCGCGAAGACCACCTGGAAGTCGTCGACGGTGCCGTTGACCGCGTCTCCGGTGAAGGTGTCCCACGGCAGGTGCGCCACCACCTTGCACGTGCGCGGGCCGATCGGCGCGAAGGTGGTGCGGGTGTCCACCCGCTGGGTGCACACCTGGAAGGCGACGGCGCCCGGCCCGGCCCACACCACGCGGACCTCGCCGTCGCCCGCGGGCCCGAAGATGACCTTCGCGGTCCCCAGGCCCAGGGGTGTGGACACGTCGTGCCAGCGGCCGTCGACCAGCACCAGCAGCGCGCTGCCCTGGTGGCCGAGCACGCGCCCGTCGGCGAGCCGCAGCAGACGCGTGGGCGGGGTGGCGAGCGGCGACTGCGGCAGCGAGCGCCACACGTCGTCGGGGGACAGCGTGAGCAGCTGACCGGCGCCGGTGGCGAAGGCCTCGCCCGGCACCAGCGTCGGCCAGAAGGCGTCGATGGCCACCGGCGGCGCCGCGAGGTCGCTGCGGGTGCCGGTCGCCGCGTCGATGCTCGACCAGTGGGTCTCGGTGGTCGCCACCGCCTCGAGCGACTGGTCGTACCCCGGGCCTTCCTGCACCATCACCACCGCGCGGGTGGTGGTGACGCCGAGCCGGGTGGTGAAGGTGCGCAGCACGCCGCCTTCCATCGGCAGCTGCAGGCCCAGCCCCGGCGGGCCTTCGAAGCGGGCGGGCTCCGCGGGGAAACCCCAGGGGGAGCAGGCGCTGGCGCAGGTCAGCAGCAGGAGCGCGCGCCTCACTGGGTGAACTCCAGCTCGACGAGCTGACCGACGGTGCACCACAGCTTCGCGCCCTCGAGCGTGGACTCGGGCACGTCGACGCAGTCGTCGAGGATCTTCTCGTTGGTGACGGGGTCGATGTTGCACAGCGTCTTGGGCGTCACCTTCACCCGGTCGAGCCAGAGCGGGAACACCAGGCTGGTGCGCGTGGCGCGCGCCATGTCGGCGACCTCGCCGGTGAGCTCGGGGCTCACCTGCTCGCGTCCACGGACCGCGTCGATGAGCGCGGGGGTGTGCTCGCCGACCGCGCCGTAGCCGAGGCTGCTCAGGTACTGCTGGTGCTCGCCGGCGGTGCGCATCGGCTGCAGGTCGAGCCGCAGGGTGTCCTTCTTCCCGTCGGGCAGGATGAGCGTCACCGACATCGAGGTGGTGAGGATGTGGAGGATCTCGCAGAACGCGTCCTTCGGCTCGATGGTGGCGAAGAGGCCGGTGGCCCTTCCGAGCGACTGACTGTTGAGCTGGCCTTCGGGTCCGCACGCCGACAGCAGCGTGAGCGCGATGAGGGTCGAGGTGGTCCGGAGCATGGAGGCCGCCGATTCTTCCCGGGCCACGCACCGACCGGGAGCCCAAAGTGAATTCGCCGTCCGGGTCGCGGTTGCGGCCTCGCTGCTCCGAGGGCTACACCGCGCGCGGGGGGACAGTCGATGAGCACGCCGAAGCCGTTCTTTCGCCGCACGTGGGTGCAGGTGGTCGTGGTGGTGCTGTTGCTGCTCGTGGGCGCGGTGGTGGGGCTCGGTGCGTCGCTCCCCAAGCCCATCGGCCGGCCCATCGTGCTGCAGCCCGAGCTCCTCAGCGCGCCCGCGAAGCCGTTCCCGGTGGAGCGCCGCTTCCTCCAGATGAGCGCGACCGAGCTCGCCGCGGCCATCAAGGCCAAGCAAGCCACCTCGGTCGAGGTGGTGACGGCGTACTTGAATCACATCAAGAACGAGAACCACCGTTACGCGGCGCTCATCTACCTGCGCGAGGCGGAGGCGCTCGCCGACGCGCGGGCCGCCGACGAGGCGGTGGCCAGGGGTGAGGACCGGCCGCTGCTCGGCGTGCCGGTGACCATCAAGGAGATGTACTGGGTGAAAGGCTCGCCCACCACGCTCAACGCCAAGATGTACGGTGTCACCGCCACCGAAGATGCGCCGACCGTGGCGGCGCTCAAGTCCGCAGGCGCGGTGGTGCTGGGCACCACCAACGTGCCCTTCATGCTGGGCGACTACCAGACGAAGGGCGAGGTCTACCCCACGGCGAACAACCCCTTCGACGTCGCGCGCACGCCCGGTGGCAGCACGGGTGGCGGCGCGGCGGCGCTGGCGGCGGGGTTCAGCGCACTCGAGCTCGGCAGCGACATGGGCGGCAGCATCCGCGTGCCGGCGGCGTTCAACGGGCTGTGGGCGCTCAAGGCGACCTTCGGCACGCTCAACATCTCGCAAGGCACGAGCCCCGACCCGAGCCAGACGTTCCACAGGCTGGCGATGGTGTCCCCGGGGCCGCTGGCGCGCGCGCCGGAGGACCTGGAACTCATGTGGCGCGTGCTGAAGGACGCGCCCGCCGACCCGCGCTTCCAGAAGCCCGTCACCTGGGCTGCGCCGTCCTCGAAGGGGCTCGATGGCTATCGCTTCGGCTGGGTGGACGAGTGGGCGTCGAAGTCGGGCCCGGTGCCCGTGGGGGCGCAGACCAAGGCCAAGCTCGCCGAGCTGATGGGGAAGCTGGAGGCGGCCGGGGCGAAGGTCGACCGGAGCGCACCCGAGGTGCTCGACGACGGCGTGCGGCTGTTCCTGGCGTCGTTCGCCCAGATGATGGCCGAAGGCCAGGGCTGGCCGATGCGCAAGCTGCTCCAGCTGTCGATGCAGCCGATGAGCGACGGCTCACCGGTCTTCGCGGCCTTCGACGAGGCCGTGCTCGACCCGTCGGACGAGCGCTGGACGCGCACCCAGGCGGAACGCGAGCAGCTCATCAAGACCTGGTCGACCTACTTCGAGGCCCACGACTTCCTGGTCTCACCGGTGGTGTACGGACCGGCCTTCAAGCACTGCGAGACGGGGGCCACCATCGTGACCGACGACGGCGCGAAGGTGCCGTACATCCGCTACGTGGTGTGGGCGCCGATGATCAACGCGGTCGGCCTGCCGACGCTCTCGGTGCCCCTCGGACTCGACAGTCACGGCTTGCCCATCGGCGTGCAGGTCATCGGTCCGCCAGGCTCCGACCCCGAGCTGCTCCACCTCGCGGTGCTGCTCAAGCCGTTGACGCCCGGCTTCGTGCCACCCAAGCCCTGAGCGGTCGACGCCGCTAGAGCCGGAAGGCGAGCTCGGTGGCCTGGCGAATGGCGCGCTTGGCGTCGAGCTCGGCGGCCACGTCGGCGCCGCCCACGAGGTGCACGCTGAGCCCCTGGGCGGTGAGCGCGGGGGCGAGCTCGCGCAGCGGCTCCTGGCCGGCGCACACCACCACGGTGTCCACCTCGAGCAGCCGGTCGGCGCCGTTGACCGTCACGTGCAGGCCCTGGTCGTCGATGCGGCGGTACTCCACGCCCGAGAGCAGCTCGACGCCCTTGTCCTTGAGCGTGGCGCGGTGCACCCAGCCGGTGGTCTTCCCGAGGCGCTTGCCGAGCGGCTCCGCCTTGCGCTGGAGCAAGACGACCTGGCGGGCCGGCGGTTCCACCGCGCGCTGCACGCCTTCCACGCCGCCCGGGCTGCGCACCGTCTCGTCGACGCCCCACTCGCGGCGCCAGCGGGCCGGGTCGAGCGCAGGGGACGGGGAAGGCTGCACCAGGAACTCGGCGACGTCGAAGCCGATGCCGCCCGCGCCGATGACCGCCACGCGTTGCCCCGCGGCCTTCCGCCCGCTCACCACGTCGGCGTAGCCGAGCACCTTGGGGTGCGTGATGCCTTCGATGGCCGGGGTGCGCGGGGTGACGCCGGTGGCGAGGACCACGGCGTCGAAGCCCTGGCCGGCGAGCGTCTGCGCCGAGACCCGGGTGGACAGCCGGGTGGTGACGCCGAGCAGCTCGAGCTGACGCGCGTAGTAGCGCAGCGCTTCGTCGAACTCTTCCTTGCCGGGAATCCGCTTCGCCAGGTTGAACTGACCGCCGACCTCCGCGGCCTGGTCGAAGAGGGTGACGCGGTGACCGCGCCGCGCCGCTTCCACGCTGAAGGCGAGCCCGGCCGGCCCGGCGCCCACCACCGCGAAGGCCTTCGGCTTCGGCGCGGGCGAGGAGACGAGCTCGGTCTCGTACCCCGAGCGCGGGTTGAGCAGGCAGGTGGCGCGCTTGAGCGAGAAGGTGTGGTCGAGGCAGGCCTGGTTGCAGGCGATGCAGGTGATGATCTCGTCGGCGCGCCCTTCCTGCGCCTTCTGCACGAACTGCGCGTCGGCCAGCAGCGGCCGCGCGAGCGAGACCAGGTCGCAGTCGCCGCGGGCGAGCAGCGACTCCGCCACCTCCGGCCGGTTGATGCGGTTGGTGGCCACGACGGGAATGCGCACCTCGCGCTTCAACTTGGCGGCGGCGAAGGCGAAGGCCGCGCGCGGGACGGAGGTGACGATGGTGGGCACCCGCGCCTCGTGCCAGCCGATGCCCCCGTTCAAGATGGTGGCGCCCGCGGCCTCGATGGCCTTGGCCTGGTAGAGCACCTCGTCCCAGGTGTTGCCGCCGTCGACGAGGTCGAGCAGCGAGAGGCGGTAGATGATGATGAAGCGCTCGCCGACCTCGGCGCGGATCTGCCGCACCACCTCGACCGGCAGGCGGCAGCGGTTCTCGATGGAGCCGCCCCACTCGTCGGTGCGGCGGTTGGTGCGCCGGCACGTGAACTGGTTGAGGAAGTAGCCTTCGCTGCCCATCACCTCGACGCCGTCGTACCCGGCGCGCTGCGCGAGCGACGCGGCGCGCACGAAGGCGCGGATCTGCCGGCGAATGCCGAAGCCGCTCAGCGCGCGCGGGGTGAAGGGGTTGATGGGCGCCTTGAGCCGGCTCGCCGAGACGGAGAGCGGGTGGTAGCTGTAGCGGCCCGCGTGGAGCAGCTGGAGGCAGATCTTCCCGCCCGCGTCGTGCACCGCGGTGGTGAGCTTCTGGTGGCGGCCGACTTCGAAGCGAGAGCTCAGCTTGGAAGAGAACGGGTAGAGCCAGCCTTCGATGTTGGGGGAGAAACCGCCCGTCACCATGAGGCCCACGCCCGCCTTCGCGCGCTCCACGAAGTAGGCGGTCAGCTTCGGGAAGTCCTTCGCCTTGTCCTCGAGGCCGGTGTGCATCGAGCCCATGAGCACCCGGTTCTTGAGGGTGGTGAAGCCGAGGTCCAAGGGGGCGAGGAGGTGCGGGTAGGGCGACATGGGAGGTGGGGGATGGCAGGAGATTGATTCTGGAGTCAATGAGAATGACGCGCTGCGGCAGGGGGCGGGGAGTCAGGGAGGGAGGGCATCGGAGAGGGCGCGGGGAAGACCGCGAAGGCCGAGAAGCGGCGGTTCTACGAGATGGCGCGCGGGAGCACGACCGAAGCGGTCACCCAGCTCGCCGTGATGCGCATCCGGCAGCTCATCTCGGCCGAGGACTACCGGCGCGCGCGCGGGCTCCTGGTGCGCATCGCCCAGATGCTGAGCCGCCTCTGCGGCCCACCCCGCACCACCTGACCGCGGCGCCGTGCCCTTCCCGGATCCGTGACCGCCGGAATCCGGCCAACCCGTCTTGGCGCCATGCAGAGCGCCACGCGGCCCACACTTCTCGCCCTTCCGGGCCCTCGGGTGGCAGCTCGGGTTGCCATGGCGCCCGGACCACGACCCTTGAATCGAGCACGCATTCCCCGCTGAGAACCCGCTCCACTGCCCGGCCGAAACTCCTTCAAGCACGCGGTCTCGGTTGACCGAGGCCGTTCACACGAAAGGGGCGCGCACATGGCAGGCACGGTGAATGGGCATCATCGAGGGTTCTTCGGGTGGCTCGGGCATGTGGTGAAGGAGGCGTTCGCGGATCAGCCTCGGATTCCGGTGAACGTGCGCTTCACGGCGGCGGCCGACCAGAACCACGACGGGTTCATGACCCCGGACGAGTCGCAGTGGAAGCTGCAGACCAACACGGGGGTGAGGATCCCCATCAACTCGATGCAGCCTGATCGGGTCCCCTTCGAGCCGGCGGCAGATGGTCGCCCCGCGCTCGCCACCGTCAGGTTCGACACCATCGAGCGCGAGTTCAAGCAACTGCAGGGCCTGCCGTCGACCGAGGCCATCTACGACATCACTCCAGCCGGGGGCTGAGCGCGGTCGCACGCGCCGCGACCAGGTCCGGGTCCGGGTGCGTTCACGGGGAGTCGGGGAGCGGGGCTTCGGCAGCAGAAACGGGAACTCGGAAGCAAGGGGAGCCGTGTCCGACCCGCCGTGACCGCCGAAATCCGGCCAACCCGAAGCCCCGTGAACGCACCCGAACCCGAACCCGTCCTGGCGCCACGCAGAACGTACTCGGCCCATTCCCCGCCCCCTCACCCGCCGGGAACGAAGAACTCCCTCGGCCGCTTCACGAACAGTCGCCCCACCGCCCGCGCGAGCGGCCACAAGGGCAGCGCCCCCGCTTCCCTCGCGCGCAGCGCCACCGCGAGCGCCAGCGCGAAGCTCACCCCGAAGTTGAGCGACCCGACGACCGCGATGCCCGCCACTGCCCAGCCGAAGTCCGCCTGGAAGACCTCGTATGGTCCTCGGTACATGCCCGCGAACACCAGGTTCCCGGTCGACAGCGTCACGTGCGGCAACTTGAGCGGCAGCCCGAAGAACGCGGCCACCGGCGACACCAGGCCCATCTGCAGTCCGAGCGCCAGGCTCCCGCCGAACCCCGCGATGTTTCCCATGAGCCAGGCCGACAGCCGCTTCGCCCGCTCCGGCCCGAGCACCGCGCGCAGCAACCGATTCGACGCCAGCGCCTGCGGCAGCCGGCGGTACACTGCCCAGTTCTCCACTGCCCCTCCGGCGAGACTGGCGAGCCACAGCGCCGCGCCGGTGAGTGCCGCGTAGGGAATCAAGAGCGTCTTGAACGGGTGCAGCACCTCGACCGCGTATGCCGCGTCCACCTCGTCGAGCAGGGACTCTCCGGTGGTCAGCCGCACCGCGGAGTCGATGGCGATGGCCGCGACCACCACCATCCCCAGGTTGCCGATGGTGGCGGCGAGCTGGGAGCGCACCGTGCGGGCGACCTCGAGCGCCAGCGAGTCGAGCCGCTCGTCCTCGGTGCCTGCCTCGCCCAGCGAGCGCGCGAGCAGCGCCGCGGTCATCGCCGGCTGCTTGCTGGCGAGCGTGAAGTGCAGCAGGTGCATCGCGAAGAAGGAGCCCGCGTAGTTGAGCGAGAAGGTGAAGCCTTCCCAGAACGGCGCCAGCCTCGCCCACGAGAGCAGGTACTTGAGCAGGCAGGTGAAGCCGGTGAGGAAGCCGCCGCCCCCGGCCGAGCTCAGGAGCGCGTGGTACTCGGTCGGCGTGCGGGTGACGTAGTGCTCGCCGCTGTGGGCCGCCGCGTCCACCACCCGGCGCGCGAGCAGCCGCGTCGACGACCGGAACACGTCGCCCACGCTGCGGTCGCGGTTGGCGCCGCGCACCAGCGTGGTGAGCAGCTTGAGCCCGCTGCCTTCCACCGCCGCGCCCCCGCTCGGCGCCACCAGCGCCAGCAGCGCGTACAGCCGGTCGAGCATGCGGCGGACCAGGTCCAGCCGGAAGACCAGGTCCACGCTGACGCCGGTGTGCTCCAGCGCCGCTTCCACGTCCTTGGTCAGCTTCCGGCACGCGGCGATGGCCTCGCGCCAGGCTCCGGGCGTGGTCTCGCTGCCCGCCACCGCCGCCCGCACCGCCGGCGAGAGCTTGAAGAACGCGGAATCGGAGAGCGCGCTCGCCGGAGCGCGGGCGCGCACGTCGTTCGCCAGCCCGTGGTGGCTGATGCGCACCGCGAGCAGCACCGCCGCCTCGCCGAGGTCGCGGCGCAGCGGCTCCAGCGCCGGTCCTTCGGGCACCGCGAGCAGCGTGAAGAGCTGCTGCGCCAGCTCGGGCGCGATGCCTTCGAACCATTCCACCGCCCGGCGCGACTCGAAGAGGCGGGGCAACAGCTGCCCGAGGTCGCCTTCCACCGGCGGGTCGGGCAGCAGCGCGCGCGACAGCCGGTCGAAGGTCTCCGCGGCGAACGCCGGCCGAGACGGCAGCCCGACGTCGGTGAAGAGCGTCACCGCCCGCGAGGTGGCGAACAGCCGCGCCATCGACGCCTGCAGCGCCGCGCGCTCCGCTGGCAGGTGCTCCATCGCCTCCAGCAGCATGCGCAGCCGCGCCGTCTGGGCGGCCTCGCCCGGCCGCTGCTCGGGGACGGCGCGCCGCGACTGCAGCCAGTACGCGAGGTCTTCGAGGAACTCCTCGAACTCCACCCCGCCCAGCGCTCCGTTGAGCCGCGACAGGATGCGCTGCAGCGCCATCACCTGCCGGTTGCGCAGGTCGCCGCGCGCGAAGCGGGTGGCGAAGTTCGAGGGGAACAGGAGGCTCCGCGCGTCGGCAGCGTCGTCCACGGCCCCCATGACCCCCGTTCTTCCGCATCACGCCCGCGCTGTCCACGGTCGCGCGCGGTGCCGCCGTCAGCGCAGCTCGAGCACGCCGCACGCCGTCGGCCAGCGCAGGTCGAGCGAGCCCCGCAGCGACACGTCGCGCCGCGAGAGCCCGAGCTGCAGCCGCGTTCCCGCGTCGGGGGCCTTCCCGCGCCAGGGAATCCTGAGCTCGGTGATCCACTCCTCGTCCTCGCCGCCCGGCTGGTCGACCGTGCCGTCGAGGTCGAACGCGGCGCTGATGCCCAGCGAGGCGCAGTCACCGGCGTCGGCGAAGGCGCAGCGCAGCGACTTGTCGGGCGAAGCCTCGATGGCGCCGCCTTCCAGCTCCACGCGGATCAGATCGTCGGCGCGGAGCTCGTCGTCGCCCACGTACAGCGCGAGGTACAGCGCCTGGTCGTCCCACTGGGCGCGCGCCTCCGCGTGGGACGCGACCGCGCCGCGCCGCGCGGTGAACGGCTCGGTGGCCTCCGCGTCGTGCCAGCCGGGCTGGTCGAGCTCGCCGGTCATCGCCGCCGTCCCGCGCGAGGCGTGGAGCACCAGCGGGGTGCACGCGCGCTTCACCGGGGCCTGCGCGACCGGAGTCGTCGGCGTCGCCGCCTGCTCGCCGCAGCGAGAGCCGGCGCACGCCGCGAGCAGGAACAGCCCGGCCGCGACTCTCACGTCCGGCTCGCCCGCCACGCGGCGAGCGTGCGCACCGAGAACATGGTGGCGGCGATGGCCAGGAGCAGCCCGAGCACCAGGCCCGAGAGGTAGCGGTTCTGCACCAGCACGTGGCCCAGCCACTCGCCGTTGTGCACCATCACCAGCCACTCCTTCACGTCGGCCGAGTAGAGGCCGGCGCGGTCCTGGAGCGGGCGGAAGTAGAGCGCCAGGCCGGTGGCCGCGGTGAAGAGGAAGTGCACCGCCGCCGCTCGGTAGAACCACAGCTTGAAGGTCGGGAAGTTCATGGCACGGTGAAGGTGCTGATGACCTGCTTGTTGGCGACGTTGTACTGGCGGATGCGGAAGCCGCCGGCCGCGAGCTGCTCCACGGTGGCGTAGCCGTTGGGGTCGTTGCCGGTGAGCGGCGCGCCCCCGACGCCCTCGAGCAGCTGCTTGCCGGAGTGCGAGTACTGGTGCACGTGGCCCACCATCAGCAGGTTGTACGGGTTGGTCCGCAGCAGGGCATCCATCGGGGCGCCGCAGGGCGCGTCGGTGCCCAGCGGCTCGTGGCGCGCGAGGAAGGTGTACGTCGTCTTCTGCGCCAGCGTGGTGGTGAGCCACGCCTTGTCGGCCGCCGTCCACGAGTTGCAGCTGATGATGATCAGCTTCGCGGTCCACTTCCCCGCCACGTCGCGAATGGGGATCGCGTAGTTCGGCTTCTTGTTGAGCGGCTTCACCAGCGCCTTGAGGAACGAGTTGTAGTTCTTGTTGGTGGTGACACCCGCGCAGTTGGCCTTGGTGCCGCCCGAGCACTCGTGGTTCCCCATCGCCGCGAAGACCATGCCCTTGTAGTTGTCGCGCGCCGACAGGTACTTCTGGATCTGGATCTCGCCCTGGCCCTGGGTGGCGTTGGCGAACATGTAGTCGCCGGTGGTGACCACGAACTGCGGCCGAGGGTTCATCGCCTGGATCTGGTCGTAGATCTTGGTGATGATCGCCGTCGGGTAGTGCGCGGTGTCGTTGGAGCCCGGCGGCCGCGTGTCACCCACCACCGCGAAGTACAGCTTCGCCACCGTGCCGCCGTCGGGGCCCACGCCCGTGGCGCGCGGCGGACCGGCGTCGGGGCGGCCGGCATCGACGCGCCCTGCATCGGCGCGGCCGGCGTCGACCGGACCCGCGTCGACGTCGGGCTCCTCCCCGGCGTCGGGCTCGGGCTCCACCGGAATGTCGATGCCCGCGTCGTCTTCAGGGTCGACGCAGTCGCCCGCGATGACGTCGCAGACCTGGCCGTTCTCGCAGACGCCGCAGCCGGTGCCGTCGGGGCAGGTGCCCGAGGTGGGCACGCACACCGAGAACTGGGTGCCGTCTTCCGCCACCGCGTTCGTGCAGCTCTCGCCCGCCGCGCAGCCCGAGCCGTTGCAGATCTTTCCGCAGTAGTCGGCGCCCGCGTACTGCACGCACGCTTCGTCGGCGCCGCAGTCCGCCGACTCCACGCACGGCGCGCAGGTGCCGCCTTGCGAGCCGCCGCCCGCGCCTCCTGGGCTGCCTCCGCCTTCTCCTCCGCCGGTGGCCACGCCACCGCAGGACAGCGAGAGCACCACACCGACGGCCACCAGAACGAGCGGGGAGATCCTCATTCACCAGGGGATATCGCCGCGTGCCGAAGCCAGCCAACTGTCCTCACCAGAGGACGTCACCTGATCGCGCCATCGGTCGTGCGCCGCCCCTCGCGCGGCCAGGTGGCCACACCCCGTTCAGGCGTCTTGCACCCTGAAGAACCGTCCCACGAAAAGCGACTCGGAGTGCGCGCCCGCGCTCCAGGCGCGGATTTTCGAGGCGACTCCCGAGGGTTTCACCCGTCAGATCTCGGCAGCCTGCGTTGCACAACGACGGCTCAAGCCGGGTACAGAAGGTGCAGTGGGTGGGCGTCACGCTGCAGGAAAAGGGAACGACGTGAACCAGGGCTGGCCCAGCGGAGTCGCAATGCACCGGCCAGGCTGGTCGCCGACGCACAGCGGCGAGTGGATGATCAGCCCGTCGGGCCGCCACCGCATCGGCAGCGCGGCGCGCTCGGCCCGGGGCACGGCGCCCGAGGTCGCGGTGCTGCGCGCCTACGTCGAGCTCCCGCCCCGTCGAGAGGTCTTCGAGCACCTCGAAGAGCGCCGCACCGCGGTCGCCGTGAGCCAGCTCCTCACCACCTGGGCGCTCATCGTCGGCAGCTGGGCGCTCTGCGTGTGGGTGACTCCGTGGGCCGCGCCGCTCGCGCTGGTCATCATCGGCACCCGGCAGCGCGCGCTGGGCAACCAGATCCACAACGCGAGCCACGGCGGCGTCGCGCGCAGCGCGGGGCTCAACCGCCACCTCATCGAGCTGCTCGCCTGCTGGGCCAGCTTCGAGGACTTCGAGCAGTACCGGCTGCAGCACCTGCGGCACCACGCGCACCTGGGCGACCACAAGCGCGACCCCGACTATCTCGACGACGTGGTCGTCGGGCAGGGCGGCCGCTGGGAACTCGCCTGGCGCTTCTTCAAGGGCTACGGGCTCAGCTCCGGCCTGTGGAAGCAGTCGATGCTGGCCACGCTGCCGGCCGCGTCGTTCGAGGCGCGCCTGCGCATGGTGGCGTGGTGGACCGTGGTGCTGGCCGCGGCGTTCGCCGTCGCCGGGCTGCCGGGCCTCGCCTGGTTCGCGGGCCTCTGGCTCGTCTCGCGCGCCACCGTGTACCACCTGGTCAAGGTGTTCGCGGAGCTCTCGGACCACATCGGGCTCGTGCCGGGCACCATCGCCTCGTACACGCGCAACCTCCCCGACACCTGGGCGTCGTTCTTCTTCCACCCGCACAGCGACAACTACCACCTCGCCCACCACCTCTTCCCCAAGGTGCCGCTGCAGCAGCTGCCGCGGCTCCACCAGCTGCTGGTCGACCACCCCATCTACAAGCGCTCCGAGCAGTGCCAGTCGTACTTCTTCGGCGAGCGCGCGGTCATCGCCAGCTGGGTGAAGTTGCAGGGAAGCGGTCGAACGCGTCAGAACAAGTGACCATGACGCTGCCCCCCGAAGCGCTCACCCCTGCGTGGGCGCTCATCCAGGACGCCCCCACCTACCGCACCGTCGACGCGCTGGTGCTGCGGTCGGCCTTCGCGCGCCCCATCGAGCTGCCGCGAGAAGGCTTCGCCGCCGTCGCCGCGCCGCTGTCGCGCGCCACGCTCTTCACCCAGCGCTCGCTGGTGCTGAACCAGCTGCTCTTCAACGCCTACGAGCAGTCGAACCTCTACCTGCCGCGGCGGGCCTTCGCCGCCGAGGACACCGCGGCCTTCGAGGCCTACTACCGGCCCGAGCTCGTGGCCGCGCTGTCGTGGCTCAAGCCCACGCTGGAAGCTTCGGCCTTCGGCTGGCTCGAGGCCTCGCTGAGCGCGCCCCCGAGGACCGGGGAGGCGTTCCGCGCCCAGTGCCTCGAGCTGCTCGACGGCTACGAGGCGGTGCCCAGCCAGCTTCCCGCGCGGGTGCGCGCCGCGAAGGACCCCAAGGCCGCCGCTCGGGCCTTCCTCATCCAGCTGGCGCCCGACTTCTTGAGCGAGGCGTCGCAGATGGCGCGCTCGATGCCCGGCAACTTCGGGCCGCTGCACTCCGAGCTCACCAAGATCTTCATCGACGAGTTCGGCTACGGCGTGTGGGACCAGAAGCACTCCACGCTCTTCGAGCGCTGCATGGCGTCGGTCGGCCTCTCGAGCGAGGTCAACGCGTACTACCGGTGGTACCTGCCGTCGTCGCTCCTGATGACCAGCTACTTCTACTGGGTGACCACCGCGAAGCACCGGTGGTTCGACTACCTCGGCGCGCTGTACTGGATCGAAGCCGTGGTGCCGCACTTCAACCGGCAGTTCAGCGCGCTGCTCAAGGAGCGCTTCGGCGCCGACACCGACACCCGCTACTTCGACGAGCACGTGGGCATCGACCTCCACCACCGCCGCATGGTGCTCGACCGGCTCATCACCCCCGCGCTCGCCACCTACGGCGACGCCATCGTGCCCGCGCTGCACCGCGGCCTGCAGATGGCGCGCGCTCTGGGTGACCTCGCCGAGCACGACTACCTGGAGCAGCTCGCCTTCGGCGACGGCCTCTCGCCGCGGCCCGCGCCCGCACACCCCGGCGCCGCCACCACGCTGCGCCCCGGCCAGGTGCTGGGCCCCCGGGTGGTCGACGCGACCCAGGTGCTCCACGTGCAGCGGGGCGTGCTCGACGTGCAGGTGGGCGACGGCGTCTCTCACCCCGTACCGCAGGGCCACGAGGTCACCGTGCCCCAGGGCCGCCTGGTGGGCGCCCAGGCCGGTGCCGACGGCGCGGTCTTCACGCTCGGCCCCGTCGCCGCGTCATGAAGCTGTCCATCGAGGCGAGGCACGGCGCCACCACGCGCTTCGAGTCGCACCGCTTCGTCTGCGCGCAGCTCGACGGCCAGCTCCGGGTGCTGCGCGACCGCTGCCGTCACCGCGGCGGGCCCATCAGCCTCGGCGCCTGGAACCTCGAGCGCGGCTGCGTGGTGTGCCCGTGGCACGAGCTGACCAACAGCACCCGCGACCTGCTCAAGCAGGAGCTGCCCAGCACCCGCGAAGGCGACCGGCTGCTGTTCGACTTCGAGCCGCCCGCGGTGGACCTGGGCGTCTCGGGGCCCGGGTAGCGGCGGCCGAGTTGAGGTAGAGCGCCGGCCATGAAGCTCAAGGTCGACGCCGAGTTCGCCAGGAAGTTCCCGTCGCTCTCCATCGCCTTCGTGGTCGCCCGCGGCGTGCAGAACCAGGGCCGGCCCGAGGCGCTCGAGGCGCTCACCCGCCAGGCCGAAGGCGCCTTCCGCGCCCGGGTGCCCAACAACGACGCGCTGGGCGCGCTGCCGGAAGTGAAGCTCTGGCGCGCCGCGTACACCGCGCTGGGCGTCAACCCCAACCGCATGCGGCCGAGCGCGGAGGCGCTGCTGCGGCGGGTGGTGAAGGGCGACCAGGTCCCGTGGATCAGCCCCGCGGTGAACGGCTACCTCGCCACCGAGCTCGACCACGCGCTGCCGGTGGGCGGGTACGACCTCAAGGCCCTGCAGGGCGACGTGGTGCTGCGCTTCTCGCCCGGCGGGGAGTCCTTCACCCCCATCGGCCCCAAGCCCGAGGAGAAGACCGACCCCGGCGAGGCGGTCTACTCCGACGCCGCCGGCGTGCTCACCCGCGGCTGGAACTTCCGCGACTGCGACCGGGCCAAGGTCGACGGCCCCACCACCGAGCTCGCGCTCTTCGTCGAGCTCCCCGACGCCTCGCTCCCCGTCTCCCGCGCGGTGGACGCCATCGCCGCCATCGCCCGCAACCTCGAGACCTACTGCGGAGCGCGCACCGCGGTGGGCGCGCTCGAGGTGACCCGGGCGCTCGAGGTCGAGCTCCCGTGAGCCGCACCCTCGCCGCGGCGCGCGCCCGGAGCGAGGCGGACGCCCGGTGCGTGCTCTTCGGTGCCGACGTGCAGGGCGCCGGCTTCTCCCAGAGCCAGCGCGGAGGCAGCCGCACCGGCGTCGCGCCCTTCGCCGCGCGGGCGGTGCGCCAGGCCGACGACGAGTCGCCTTCGCTCCCCGAGTCGCTCGACGAAGGCGAAGGCCTCTTCGACCTCGGCGACCTCTCGCTCCCGGCCGACGTCCCCGGACAGCTGAAGGCGGTGGGCGACACCGTCGAGCGCCTCTCGCGCGCGGGCAAGCGCTTCGTCTGCCTCGGCGGCGACCACCTGGTGAAGTACGCGTGCCTGGAAGGCCTCGCGCGCGTGCTGCCCAGGTGCGGCGTGGTGTACCTCGACGCCCACCCCGACAACGTGCCCGAGGACCGGCTCTTCTACGGCTCGATTCTCCACCACGCGTGGAAGCTGCGCGGCCTCGCGCCGTCGCGCACCAGCCTGCTCGC
>JAIBBQ010000351.1 GCA_019694595.1 Myxococcaceae bacterium | reverse complement strand
GCGGTGGTGCGGCGTCGGGCGGTGGCGCGGCATCGGGTGGTGGCGCGGCGTCGGGCGGTGGCACCGGCGGCACCCTGAACCTCCCCGCGTGGGCGCGGGTGGCGGCGATCCGCGACGTGGGCTTCAGCGCGATCGTCACGAATGCGCTCTCCTTCCAGCTGGCGAACGGCGACATCGGCGGGCTGGCGGAGAAGGGCGGCCTGGCGAACGGCACCGCGAGCAACGGCCTGATTCCGTCGAACGGCTTCCCGGACCAGCCGACGACCCTCACCGCGAACCAGAGCTTCACGTACCTCACGGGTCAGCCGCTGAAGGCGTTCCACACCCTGCCCCAGTACGCGAGCTACCTGGTGACGCCGTCCGGGGGGCTGCTGGTGCTGGGCGACAACAACCAGGGTCAGCTGCCGGTGCCGACGCGGCCCAGCGTGCCGAGCTGGACCGACGCGGGCGTGGCCCAGTGGGCCGACGGCGGCGTGGGCGCGCTGGTCGACGTGTTCGCGGTCACCACCGGCCGCGCCTTCGCGCTGACCGCCGGGGGCCTGTGGCGCCTGCCCCGCTACTCGGCGAACGGCTCGCTCATCACCCCGGCGCTGCAGCGCTCGGGCCCGGTGGCCGAGGTGCACTTCACCAAGGACACGTCGGCAGAAGGCGTGCTGGTGCTGCAGCGCGACGGCGTGCTGCTCGCCGGGAACCTTGGGGTGCTCGTCACCACGCCGTACGTGCAGGTGATGGACCGGGTGGTCTCCAGCGACCTGCGCGACGGCTACGGCAACTCGACGTATGCGCTCGCGGCGTGCGCGGTGCGCGACGACGGCACGCTGTGGCTCAACGTGAAGCCCAAGGGCGCCGACCCGCGCGTGGGCGACTTCGCGGGCGTCACCTCGGCGACGATGACCCAGTTCACGGAGATGACCGACGCCGCGAAATGCATCTTCGAGACCAGCACCGCGGACACCGCGAGCCTCTTCGTGATTCGCAAGTCGGGCGCGCTGGCGGTCTACCCGTACGACTACGTGCACGGGTACCCGACGACGCCGGTCGCGCTCTCGCCCACCAACGTCGCGGCGGTGCGCCCGTTCGGCAACAACCGCGGCGCCTTCCTGCTCGACGCGCAAGGCGTGCTCAGCACCATCACCTTCACCACTGCGCTGTCGCAGCCCAACGGGGCGACCTCGGCGGTGGTGGCGAGCGGCCTGCTCGACGGCGGCGTGGTGGACGCGGTGTGGCGCAAGAACCAGAACTCCTGCAGCGGCTCGAACGCCACCGGCAACACGTTCCTCGCCCAGCGCAGCGACGGCACGCTCTGGCTGATGGGCGACTCGATTCCGTTCTGCTCGCTGGCCTCCAACACCTGGGTCGTCTCGCCGGGCTTCGTGCAGGTGGCGACCGGGCTGGCCGCCCCCTAGCCGCAGAAGCAGTCGCGCGGGCGGCCCAGGGCCGCTATGGGTTGGGGGTGGCCCCTTCCGCCGAAAGCCATCTGCTGGCGCCGCCCTTCGGGCTCTCGCCCGGGAACGACGCCCGGCTGCTCGGCTTCCTCAAGGACGAGGACTGGGCCTCGGCGATGACGGTGCTGCGCGACGAGCTCGGCGCGGAGCGGAAGAACGGCAAGCTCCTGGTGCTCCTCGCGCACTGCCGCTTCCGCGACGCCCAGGAGACGATGAGCGACCACCGCCTGGCGGCGTGCCAGGAGGCGCTCGGCTTGCTCGACCAGGCGGGCGACGCGGGCTTTCCGTACGACGCGCTGATGCCGTTCCGCGAGCAGGTGGAGACCACGCTCGCCGAGGAGACGGCGCACGAGCTCGAGGTGCTCGCGAAGCTGCCGGCCCCGGGACAGCCACTGCAGAGCGTCGACGTGGAGACGCTGGAAGAAGCGGGCTACCTCCTGTGGGAGCGCGAGCCGCTGCGCGCGGCGGAGCTGTTCCACGAGGCGGCCGAGCGGGTGAAGGCCAAGAGCGGGCTGCGCGGCTTCCACCTCGAGCTGCAGTCGGGCCGCTGCCTCGCGCACGGCGGCGCCTTCGAGCGGGCGAAACCGGTGCTCGAGCTGGCGCTGTCCATCTCGCTTGAGACCGAAGGGCTCTCGACGCTGCGCGCCTCGCTGGAGAGCGCGGCGGCGGCGCTCCTCGAGCATGCGAGCGGCGACGAGTTCCGGGCGGTGTGGGCGCTGGCGGCCGAGCGCGGCCGGGCCCTGGGCTTCGAGTTCCCCGCGGTGTGGCCCAACCAGGAAGCGCTGCTCACCCGCTGCCTGGCGGTGGGCGAGCGCGCGCTCGCGCGGCAGGTCGCCCGGACCATCGAGGACGGCCGGCCGGTGCTCTCGCGCGCGCTCGAGGCGCGCCTGCGCAGCGTGCGCGCCGAAGCGTGAGTCACACCTCGTAGGTGTAGACCTGCTTCAGGTACTCCTGCGCCTCGAGGCGGATGTCCGCGAGGAGCACCGGGTTGCTCGCCTTGCCCGCCTCGACGAGGAAGATCTCGGCGTCCTCCGGTGAGACGCGCTCCAGGTAGCGGTAGATGTCGTGCGGGGTGACGCCGAGCTGCTCGGCGGCGGCGGCGACCGCGGGGCCCCGCCCGTGCCCTTCGCCGTCGAGCTGGGACAGCGCCTTCGCGGTGCCCTCGCTGAGGCCCGCGCCTTCCAGGAAGCGCTGACCTTCTTCCTCGGCCTCGGAGATGGCCTCCTCGCGCTCCTCCTCGGCCTCGTGGTCGGCGGCGAACAGGCCGATGACCAGTCCGGTGATGATGAGCCCGGTGCCGATGACGGTGCCCACGCCGGGAATCGCCTCGGCGCCGATGCCGGTGGCGGTGAGGATGCCCGCCACGCCCAGGGTGAGCGCGCCGGCGGACTTGAAGGAGAAGGCCGCGCCCTCGAGGTTCTCGCCGCTGCGGAAGGCGTCGACCGCGTTGATGCCGTCGACCACGCCGAGCACCACGTTGAGGCCGGCGGTCTCCGCGCCGAGGCCCCGGGCGAGGTTGAAGAGGCGGCTGCCTTCGGCGACCTCGTGGGTGGCGAGGCCGAGCACCAGCTCGCCGCCGCCGGTGGCGACCTGCAGCTGGCTCGCGGCGAGCGTGACCTGGTCGCGCACGTTCTTCGGCTGGTAGCGCGCGTTGCCCACGGCGAGGAGGCCGACGCCCAGGCCGCGGAAGAGCTGGCCGAGCGCGGTCTCCGCGCGGAGCGCGCCCAGGCCGTCGAGGGTGCGGGAGAAGCCTTCGATGGCCAGCGACGCCTGCTCGTGGGTGCGCGCGGCGGCGATCTCCTCGAGCCCGTCGGTCACCGGCCGCAGCTCGCTGGGGCTCAGCCCGAGCACGGAGGCGTTGCGCTGCAGGCCCTCGAGCACCGCGCGCTGCTCCGGCGTGCCGCGGGTGGCGCTGACGCCGACGCCGGCGGCGCGCACCAGCGCTTCGCCGAGGTCCTGGCGGTAGGTGGCGGCGTCGCCGACGATGAGCGCCGGGGGCGACGCGGCGAAGGTCTGCGCCGCGTCGAGGAACGTGGGCTTGCCCTGGCCCTGGTCGATGAGCGCCGCCGCGAGGGCGTCCTGGCCGGCGGGGGTCTGGCCGAGCTCGGGCAGCACCGCGAAGCCCAGGGTGAGCTGCACGGGCAGCGGCACGCCGGGGGTGAGCGGGCCGAGCGCGTCGGTGGCGGTCTGGAGGCTCTGGGCGAGCTGGGTCGCCGCCTCGTCGAGCGCGGCGTAGGCGTCGTGGTGCTCTTCCTTGAAGGCGTCGATGGCCTGGAGCAGCTGGTCCTGGGTGAGACCGGGGCCGTACTGCTGCACGAAGAAGCCGAGCTGCTCGTCGAGGACGTCGGTCTCCTTCTTGGCGTCGGTGAAGGCCTCGCGCGCCTCGACGACCTGGGCCAGCGGCTCCGCGGCGAGCGCGGTGATGCCGTCTTGCACGACCTTGGCGCTGACGTAGTCGCCGTTGCGGGCGTAGGCGCCGGCGAGCGCGCGGGCGAAGGGCGACTGCGCTCCGCCGAGCGCCTGGAGGTTGTCGCTGATGCGGCTGGCGATCTGCGGCGCGGTCGCCGGGTAGAGCGAGGTGGTGAACGGCGGCACGGTGGGCCCGAGGGCGATGGCGTCGGTGAGCGCGTCGCCGGCGGGGCCGTTGAGCGACGCGTGGAGCTCGCCGAGCTCGGTGAGGATGTGCTGCTGCTCCTCGGGGGTGCTCGGCGGGTTGGTCAAGTCGAACCTGGAGACGAGGGAGCTGCGGTCGATGAGGTTGGCGATGGTGTCGCGCGCGGCGAGGAGCAGCCCGCGGGCGCGCTCGGGGTGGGCGGCGACGAGCTCCTGGAGCTGGGCGACGGTGGCCTCGCGGCCGTCGGTCTCGAGGGTCTGCGCGAGCGTGGTGGCGTCGGCGCGGGCCTC
>JAIBBQ010000350.1 GCA_019694595.1 Myxococcaceae bacterium | reverse complement strand
GGGCGCATGCTCGCCTACCAGGGCGAGTCGTTTCACAAGCTGCTCACCTCGCTGTGCCGGCTGGTGGGGGTGAACGTGACGTCGTTCGGCGATGCCTCGCTGAGCGCGGGCGGGCTGGCCCGGCTCTAGCGCGCCCTTCAGGGCAGCGTGACGCGCTGGAAGGTGTTGCGGTTGGTGGTGTCGCCGAGGCCGAGCTGGCCTTCGTCGTTGGCGCCCGCGCACCGCAGCTCGCCCTTCGTCACCAGGCAGGTGTGGAAGCGGCCCAGCGAGTAGGCGCTGACCTCGGTGGCGACCTGCACCAGCCCGGTGCGCGGGGTCTCGTCGCCGAGCCCCAGCTGACCTTCGTTGTTGCGGCCCTGGCACCAGAGCGAGGCGTCGCTCTTCCGGGCGCAGAGCATGAAGGCGCCGAGCTCGAAGTCGGTCCACCCTCCGGTGGTCTCGAAGCGCGCCGGCGTCGGCGACGGCTGGGTGGGGTCTTCCAGCTTGCCGCCCCAGCACCAGATGCCGCCCGAGCCGTCGAGGCCGCAGGTGGCGAACATCGACACGCGGATGGACGAGAACCCGGGGACCCCGGGGACCTGGTTGGGCTTGCGCAGCTGCTGTGGCACCACGTCGCCGATGCCCAGCTCACCGGCGGTGTTGCGGCCCCAGCACCAGATGCCGGCGTCGAGGCCGAGCGCGCAGGTGTGCCCGTCGCCCGCGGCGACCTGCACGTAGCTGCCCGGCACCGTCACCGGGGTGGGGCGGTCGGTGCCGGGGTTGGTGTCGTCCTGGCCGAGCTGGCCTTCGAGGTTGCGGCCCCAGCAGCGCACGGTGGTGCCGACCAGCGCGCAGGCGTGGTCGTGGGTGATGGCCACGGCCCGCGCCGGTCCGCCGAGGCCGACCACTCCGGCGTCGAGGCGCGGGTCGAAGTTCCCCGAGGCGAGCTGGCCGTACTCGTTGTGTCCGCGGCACCAGACCTGCCCGCTGCCGTCGAGCCCGCACCACGCGTTGGTGCCGGTGCCCACCTGGGTGAGGTGGAGCGCCGCCACCTGGCGAGGCGTGCCGCTGGTGGCTTCCGAGGCCGAGCCGCCGGTGCCGAAGCTGACGACCACCCCGGCGCGGTCGACGACGGTGGCGTGGAACCCGGCCGACAGGGTGTCGACGGGCGGGCCGGCATCGATGCCGGCATCGACGCCCGCGTCGATTCCAGCGTCGAAGCCCGCATCGGCCTCGCCGGCGTCGGGCAGGCGAAACGCGGGGATGAGCGTCTCGCAGCCCGACAGCAGCGCGGCGGCGGCCAGCAGCGCGCAGGCCCTCACAGCTCGACGCCTCCGGACACCTGCAGCCACACCTCGAGCGGCCCGGTGCCACCGACCCTGGTCGCGCCGTCGAGAATCGAGAGCCGGGGCAGCCAGGTGCCGACGCCCCCGGCGAGCCGGAGCGCGAGGCGGCCCATCCCGAGCCGCACCTGTGGACCTGCGCGCAGCACCATCGCCGGGCTCCAGCTGGGCAGCCCGGTGGCCTCGCCGCTGGAGAAGCCCACCACGCGCATCGCGAAGAGGCCCGCGTGCCCGGCGACATCCAGCCCGCTGCGGGCGTCGCCCACCAGCGTGTACGCCGCGCCGCCTCGCGCCATGAGGCCCCAGGCGGTGACGACGCCCGACGCCGACGTGGCGTTGGGAGTGCCGAGCGCCCCGGCGCTCACTTCCCAGGTCCACCCGTCCTGCCGGCGGACGTAGGTGAGGCTGCCTCCCGCGAGGAGGCTGCCGCCGGGCGAGTAGAGGCTCTCGGCGCTGGCGAGCAGCACCGAGGCGCGCGGCGGCGTCTCCACCACGGGCTCGGGCGGCGGCTCGGGCGCTGGCGGCGCGGCCACCTCGGGCAGCGCGTAGTCGCGCAGCATCTCGCCGGTGAAGACCGCGAGCGCCAGGGGCAGGGCACTCGCCTCGCGCTCGATGGTCTTGGTCTGGGTCCCCCGCGCCGAGGACACCGTCACCGTCAGCTTGGTGGGCGACCACCAGCGCCACTCCACCCGCGTGTCGAGCGAGTCGTCGCAGCGCTGGAGTCCCAGGTGCTGGAGCTCGGCCGCGAGCTGCGCGGCGATGACCTCGTGCGCAGCGGGGCCAGGTCCCGGTCCGACCTCGACCAGCCCCACGGACCCCGGGCCGCAGGCGGACTCGACCAGCAGCGCCAGCAGCGTCAGCGTCACGGGGGCAGCGCGCCACACAGCCCGCGCACCACGGGCACCCATCGACCGGCCGGGTAGCGGCGCAGGTACTGGTCGCGCTGCGCGGCGCAGGTCTTCGCGTCGCCGAGGCGATTCGCGGTCTCCGCCCAGCGCACCATCAGCTCTTCCGAGTAGTCGCCCTTGGGGTCGAGCCGCTGCGCCGAGGCGTAGGCGGACAGCGCCTCGCGCGGCTTGCCCAGCTGGTCACCGAGAATGCGGCCGAGCTCGAAGGCCACCAGGCCCGCGCGCGGGTCCTGGGGGAACTGGTCGAGGAAGTCCTGGGCCAGGCTCGCGGCGAGCGGCCACTGGCGCTTGCCGCGGGCGGACAGCGTCTGGCTGAAGAGCTCGTCGGCGGGCGAGTCGGCCACCGCCTCGGTGGACTCGGTCGTCTTCGCGCCCCCGGCCCCGGTGCGGACCGAGCGCTTGTGCTTGGGCTTCTTGTGCTTGCGCACCACGGGCGGCGCCGCGCTGCCGCCGTCGGCGGTGGGGGGCTCGACCGAGGGCTCCACGGTCTCCGGCGCGGTGGTCTCCTCGAGCTCCTCGGTCTCCTCGGCCGCGGCGGCGCCGGTCCACGACTCGCCGACGGTGAGCCGCCGCGCCATCGCGCCCTGGTGCACGTTCACCACGCCGCGTTCCACCACCACGCGGGCGCCCTTGCCTTCGTCGGCCGTCACCTGGAAGCGGGTGCCGATGACCTCCACCTCGACGTCGCCGGTCTGCACCAGGAAGCGGCGCTTGGCGTTCTTCACCACGTCGAAGGTGGCGACGCCGCGCACCAGCTCGACCTGCACCAGGCCTTCGGACGAGGAGGCGAGGGTGTACGCCGCGTTGGCGCCCAGCTCGATGGTGGAGCCGTCGGGCAGCGTCGAGCGCGGCGCGGTGGCGGTGGCGTCGGGCGCAGCGGTCGGGCCGCGCAGCCAGTACCCGGCCCCGGCGCTCACCGCGACCAGCAGCACGGTGAAGGCTCCGGCGAGCACGGGCGTCAGGCGCAGGCTCCACGAACGCTTGCGCTCCAGGCGCTCACTCACCCGGCGCCAGCTGGCGTCGACGGTGGCTTCCGACACCGTGCGCTGCAGGTACTGGCGGAGGGGCGGGCTCATGACTCACCCGCCTTTTCCAACGTTTCGAGGGCTGCGCTCAACTTGCGCTTCACCGTGGCGAGCGAAACCTGCATCACCTCGGCGACTTCCTCGTTGGTCATGCCCTCGATGCGGCTCAGGGACAGGGCCATGCGCTGATCCGTCGGGAGCGTTTCCAGGTGCCGGTAGAGGTCGTGAATCTCCGCCCGGATCTCCACCGGCGCGGCAGGTGCGATGACGGTGGCGAAGTCGAAGTCCTGGGGGCTGCCCCCGAAGCCCAGGCGCCTCAGAATCGCGAAGCGGCGCAGCCGCTGGCTCAAGAGCCGCACCACGATGCCCCGCAGCCAGCGCGGGAACGCGGCCGGTTCGGCGAGCTTGTCGAGGTTGGTGAGGGCCTGCACGAGGGCGTCCTGGGCGAGGTCTTCTGCGTCTTGGCGAGGGGCGATGCGCGCTGCGAATCGGACTGCAGTGGGGAAATGTCGGCGGAAGAGGGCTTCGTTGGCGACGCGGTTGCCTGCGCGTGCACTGGTGACGAGTTCGGCGTCGGTGGGTCCTTCGCCCACCGGTGCGGTACCCGCCTTGGACCGGTTTGGATCCACGGCGGGGGCTTATAGGTGAATTGCAGATGAGTTCCTCGACGCAGTGAAAAAGGCTCACCGCACCCGAGTGAGTTCGCGGGCTTCGTGTGGGTGAACGGCCCTGACCAGCCGAATGAGCCCAGAGTCGGCGCCCGGGACACACAGAACCATGGGTGAGCGCACCGGCCTCGGCCGTGCCCTTTGGTCCGGGCTCCTGCTTTCGGCGCTGCTGGGCGCCACGGGCTGCGAAGGCCTGGTGCAGGCCCTGCCCGAGGACGTGCTCCTCCAGGTCGAGGGGCCGGGTCGGGCGGACGCCGCGGCCTCGCTGCCCGACGCAGGCGAGCTCGAGCTGCCGCGCCCCGACGGCGGCGTCGTCGACGCGGGGGCGCTGCCGGGTCTCGACGCAGGCCCCGTGCAGGGCGACGGCGGGCAGACCATCGACGCCGGTGGGGTCGACGCCGGGGCGGCGTCCGACGGCGGAGGCCCGAGCGACGG
>JAIBBQ010000349.1 GCA_019694595.1 Myxococcaceae bacterium | reverse complement strand
GGCACCGCGTCGTCGGGCGGTGGCAGCAGCAGCAGCGGCGGCGGCGGCGCGTTCGACGCCGGTCAGCTCACCCCGGGCTGGGTCGCGATTCCTCCGGGCCAGTTCGGCATGGGGTCCCCGGTGGGTGAGCCGTGCCGCGACCCCAACACCGAGACGGTGCACTTCGTGAACCTCACCCGTGGCTACGAGATGGCGCCGATGGAGACCACCCAGGCCGAGTTCCAGGCGCTGATGGGCTTCAACCCCTCGAACAACACCACCTGCGGCACGGACTGCCCGGTGGAGTCGGTCACCTGGCACCAGGCGGCGGCGTACTGCAGCGCGCTCTCGCGCCAGAAGGGGTACGCCGAGTGCTACGCGTGCGACGGCGGCGTCTCGCTCGACGGCGGCAAGTCGAGCGCCGACTGCGCGGTGGCGGCGGGCTCCATCTACGCCTGCAAGGGGTACCGGCTGCCCACCGAGGCGGAGTTCGAGATGGCCTACCGCGCGGTCACCACCACCGCCTTCTACAACGGCGACCTCGCGCCCGGCCCCGACGGCGGATGCGCCAGCACCACCGACCCCAACGCCGACGCCATCGGCTGGCACCTGCGCAACTCCAACGTGAAGATTCACCCGGTGGGGCAGAAGCTCGCCAACGGCTTCGGGCTCTACGACCTCGGCGGCAACGTCGCCGAGCACGTGCACGACTACTACCTGGCGGACCTGGGCAGCTCGTCGGTGACCGACCCGGTCACCACGTCGGGCACCACCGGCGTCATCCGCGGGGGCAACTTCGCCAACCCTCCGTCGGCGATCCGCGGCGCGTACCGGCAGACCGACCCGCGCACCTTCGTGGGCACGGGCATCGGCTTCCGCTGCGTGCGCACGCTGCCCTGATCAGCGGCCGTCGTAGCGCAGCACCACCAGGGTGCGGTCGTCGTGCACCACCGGCGACCAGGCCGCCACGGCCTGGAACGCGTGCTCCACCACCGCCGAGGGCCCCTTGGGCGCGCCCTCGGTGAGGCAGCGCTGCACGCCTTCGGCGCCGAAGAAGGCGCCCTGCGCGCTGCGCGCCTCGGTGAAGCCGTCGGTGTGCAGGAGCAGCACGTCGCCCGGCGAGAGCGTGAGGGTGGAGTTGGGCCAGGCGTTGCGCAGCTCGGCGCTCAGGCCGACCCAGGTCCCGGTGGTGGGGACGATCTCCACCGTCCGCGTCGCCTGGCGGTAGATCATCAGGTCCTCGTGGGCGCCCGCGAAGCGCACCTCGCCCTCGTTGGACAGGTGGAGCAGGGTGAAGGTGACGTGCTCGTTCTTCTTGAGCCTCGTGCGCACGTTCTCCACCAAGAGCCGGTTGAGCGGCCCCAGCACCTCGCTCGGCCAGACCTGCGGCTGCTCGCGCACCCAGGTGCCCACCACGCTCTGCGCCATCAGCATCACCAGCCCGGCGTCGAGGCCGTGGCCGGCGACGTCGCCGATGCCCACCCAGCAGCCGTACGCCGTGGGGACCACGTCGTAGTAGTCGCCGCCGACCTCCGAGGCCGGCACCATCGACGCGGCGATGGTGAAGTGCGGCACGTCGAGCCGCGCGGGGAGCAGGCCGGTCTGCAGGTGGCTCGCGAGCTCGATCTCGTGCTTGGCGTCGCGCAGCTCGAGTTCCTTGGACTGCAGCGAGCGAATGGTGCGGTTGCGCTCGGTGACGTCACGCACCGTCACCACCAGGCCCTGCACCGCTTCCACCGTGCGCTGGTCGTTGACCACAGCCTCCAGCTCCCGCGGGCCCTTGCCGGGCAGCTCGGCGGTGAGCATCACCGTCGAGGCCCTGGCCTGCGTGAGCGCCTCGCCCAGCGCGCCGCCCAGCTGCGTGCCCAGGCTCTTGCCCAGGAGCGCGTCGGGGGCGAAGCCGAGCACCCGCTCCGCCGCCGGGCTCTGGTAGCGCACCGTGCCCGCGCCGTCGGTGACGAACACCACGTCTTCGCCGTTCTGGACCAGGGCGCGGAAGCGCGCCTCGCGCCGCTGGATGTCGGCGGTCAGCGCGGTCTGCGTCTCGATGGCGCGCGCGAGCAGGAAGGTGAAGAGCGAGGCCATGAAGAAGCCCACCGACGACAGCGCGATGGTGGGCGCGAGGTGGCCCGCGAAGAGGAACTCGCTGCCGAAGTACACGCCGACGAACAGCAGCACCTTCACCAGCGACTGCCAGAGCACCGGGTAGAAGAGCGTGAAGATGAGGGTGGAGAAGATGAAGCCCTGCACCGGCTGCGGCGCCCCCACGCCGTGAATGACGAGCGCCAGCCCCGCGGCGGTCAGCAGGTCGTCGAGCGGGCGCATGCGCTCCCGGCGGTAGGCCAGCGTCCAGGTCGCGAAGATGAGCACCAGCCCCAGCGCCCCGAGGCCGATGGCCACCGCGCCAGCCTGCGAGCGCGCCAGGCCGATGATGCACGGCGCGACGGACAGGTAGCCGAAGAGCAGCATCACCCAGCGCAGCCGGGTGAGGAGGTCGCCGGGAGGCCGCAGGAGCGGAGGAGCCATGGCGGGATTCAACACTCGGCGGCCTGGCCTTGGCCATGACGGAAGCGAGACTTCTTTCGTTCCTCTGCGCCGGGAGGCAACCTCGACCCCGGTGAACGCCCGATCCGCTCCAGCCGCAGCCGAAAGTGACCGCAGCCCGGCAGTGCACTGGCCGCTCTTCGCGGGCGTCGCCTTCTCCGCGCTCTTCACCGTGTTGACGTGGGCGCTGGGCGACCGGCTGGCGGCGGTGCCGCACCTGCCCGACGCCGGACCTTCCTGGTACTACTGGAAGCTCGCCGAGCCGACGGCGCTCACGCGCGGCGTGGTGTGGGCGCTCTACGCGGCGCACCAGCTCTTCTCGTGGGGCACCATCGCGTGGGCGCAGCGCGCGAAGCTCGCCACCACCGCGGGGCTGCACCGGGTGAACGTGGTGGCGCTGGTGGGGAACGCGGCCTTCGCGCTGCTGCACCTGGGGCAGACCCACGTCACCTACGACGGCCTCGCCCAGGACGTGCACGTCTTCAGCTCGCTGGCCTCGGTGGCCATCTTGCTCATCTGGGTGCTGCTCATGGAGACGCCGCGGCGCGGGCTCTTCTTCGGCGCCACGGTCCCACTGCCCGGAGGCATCGTCCCCTTCGCGCGGCGCACCCACGGGTACTACTTCTCGTGGGCCATCATCTACACGTTCTGGTTCCACCCCACCGAGGCGACGAACGGCCACCTCGCGGGGTTCTTCTACATCCTGCTCATCCTCGTGCAGGGGAGCCTCTTCTTCACCCGCGCGCACCTGAACCGCTGGTGGACGCTGGCGCTCGAGGTGCTGGTGCTGGTGCACGGCACCCGGGTGGCGATGGACCAGACGTTCGGCCTGGCGCCGATGTTCTTCTTCGGCTTCGGGGGCATCTTCGTCATCACCCAGATGCACGGGCTCGGCTGGTCGCGCGCGGTGCGCGGCGCAGTGCTGGCGGCGTACCTGGGCGGCGCGGTGTGGGTGTACGCGGGGAAGGGGCTCGCGCACCTGAACGAGCCGTTCCGCATTCCCATCATCGACTACCTCGGCGTCTTCGTGCTCGTGCTGCTGCTGTGGGGGCCGATGCTGCTGGCCAAGCGGCTCAAGGCGCCGTCGAGCTCCCCAGCTCGCTGAGCGCCTGGAGCGCCTGCGCGGGCGAGGTGGTGTGGCCGCCGGTGAAGGCGTGGAACTGCACCGGGTGCCCCGCGGCGAGGAGCTTGTCGCGCGACTGCTCGCCGAAGCTGTACGGCACGCTCTGGTCCTGGGTGCCGTGGAAGTGGACCACCGGGACCTTCCACGCCGCGGGAAAGAGCGACGCGCCGCCGTTCAGGTACTCCGCGCCGCCGTAGAGCGAGCCCGCGGCCACGAAGATGCCGGCGAAGCGCTGCGCCTGCTTCAGGCCCACGAAGTACGCCATGTGCGCGCCCGCGGAGAAGCCGGAGACCAGCGTGCGCTTGGGCGCCACGTTGAAGCACGACTGCACCTCGTCGAGCGCGGCCAGCACCCGCGGCAGGTCCGCGTTCGACCACGCGGGCCCCTGGCCGTTGGAGAAGAAGGTGCCCCTGGGCGCGACGACGATGAGGCCTTGCGCGTCGGCGTTGGCCTTCCAGAGGTACGTGATGAAGTTGGTGGGCGAGTCGCCGGTGCCGTGGAGCGCGACGATGGCGCGCATCGGGGTGGCGCTCTGGTAGCTCGCCGGCACGTACACCGCGTAGGTGGTGCCGGAGATGGCGTGGGTGGTGAGGCCCTTCACGTGCGCCGTGTACGGGCAGTTCGGCCGCGCTCCGGTGTCGCCGCCTCCCGCGGCCGCACCCCCGCCACCGGGCGCGGTGCTGCCACCACCGCCGGGCGCACTGCCACCACCGCCGGGCGCGGTGCCACCACCGCCGGCCGCGTTGCTG
>JAIBBQ010000348.1 GCA_019694595.1 Myxococcaceae bacterium | reverse complement strand
CTCCCCGGCGCCGCCGCCACTGGTCCCCGCGCCACCGCCCGAACCTCCGGCCGCGGCGCCGTCACACCCCGAGAGCGCAATCAGACCCACCGCCAGCCAGAGCGTGCGCATCGCGACCTTCCCTTCGTTGGAGCCCATCATCGCGCCAGCACCTCGAGCAGCGCGCGCGCCGCCTCCTGCTGGCCCTTCGCATTCAGATGCCCGCCGTCGTCGGTCAGCTCCGGCCGCAGGCACGGGTAGCTGCGACCCTCGCGGGTGAAGCGGCAGGCACCGCCGCCCTCGCCGGCTTCCACCTGCGCGAGGTCGAACAGCAAGCCAGCGCCGTAGGCCGCCCGCAGCGCCTGGTTGTACTCGTGGCGCTTCACGTTCTCCCGCTCGCCGTACGCCCCCGACCCGACCGTGTTCTTGAGCCAGCCCTTGAGGCCGGTCTGCACGGTGGTGAGCGGCGCGGTGACGTGGACCAGCCGCACGCCTGGGGCGCTCGCCTCCACCTGCTTCACCATCGCCTGGTAGCGCGCGAAGAGGGCCGCAGCGTCGGTGTCCGCGGAGAAGTCCACGTAGCAGAGCTTCACCAGCGCGAGCTCCGCGCCCTTCCCCGGGCCGGTGGCCAGCAGGGCGGGAAAGGCCTCGAGCTTGCCCGCGGGCTTCCCGTTCTCTCCCACCCGGGCGTGGCCGAGGCCGGGCGCGGTGAGGGCGCCGTTCTCCTCGATTCGCCAGGCGACGTGGCCTTCCTTCGCCAGCGCGGCGAGCCCGTCGAGCACGTTCTGCCCCACCGACTGGTGGGCGAAGAAGACGCGCTTGGCGGCGGCCCGCTGCAGCTGGTTCTCGAGGGAGCTCTGGGCCATGACGGAGAGGGGAAGCAGCGTCAGCAGGGGGAAGAGAATACGCACCGGGGTCGCACCGTCGATGACCGTGGCTCGGCAGTCAACCCCGGGGAGGCGTACGCATGTCGCGCACACTGTGGCTCGTGCTGGTCGGCGTCGCCGCGGGCTGCATCACCGTGCAGCCGGTGCCCACCGATGCGCTGGAGCGTGCGGCCGCCCACCGGGCCGAGCGCAAGAGCCAGGAGGTCGCGCCGCCGACCGGGTCCTTCCGCAGCAACGAGCCCGAGGGCGCCCGGGAACGCACCCTGGCCGCGGTGACCTCGCTGTGCGGGAGCGCGACGGTCGAAGGCGACGTGGTGCGCAGCGACTGGCAGCGCACCGACGACCACGACGAGCTGACCCGGGTGTACCGGCGCTGCGTGGTGTCGCTCACGCCCGAGCCCAGCGACGGCTCGGTCGACGTGCGGGTGGTCTTCGAGCTCGCCGACTGCCCACGGCTCAAGCTGACCGAGGGCGGCCTCCAGCGCTCGGGCATCACCGCGGACGAGGTCGCCACCCGCTGCCACACCCGCAGCACCACCTCGCCGGAGTCCGCCGCGCGGCTGCACGCGCTGGCCACGCACCTCCAGGAAGACGTCTTCCGCCGCTGAGGGTGGCGCGGGCCTGGCGGCCCGTGTAGTCGAACGGCCCATGCTCGAGCCGCTCGACGGAACGCTCTTCGGCCCAGGTCAGCCGTGCTTCGGCTGCGGCCCCGACCACCCCATCGGCTTCCACCTGCGCTTCACGCGCGACGGCGACGCGGTGGTGGCGCGCTTCACCCCGGGGACGCAGTACCAGGGCCCGCCGGGCATCATGCACGGTGGCCTCGTCACCACGCTCGCCGACGAGGCGGCCGCCTGGGCGGTGCTCGCCTCCTCGGAGAAGTTCGGCTTCACCGCGAGCCTCGACTCCCGCTTCAAGAAGCCGGTGCGCATCGGCGTGGAGCTGGTGGCGCGCGCGTGGGTGGTGAAGGCGACCTCGCGGGTGATGACGGTGGCGGTGGAGATCTCCCAGCGCGAGGAGCTCTGCTTCACCGCGGAGCTCAAGTTCGCCTTGCTCGACCAGCAGGGCGCCGAGACGCTCCTCCAGGGCCCTTTGCCGCCGTCGTGGCAGCGCTTCTGCCGCTGAGCAGCGCCTGCTGCTCAGCGCGGGGCAGGTGCTTCAGGCCTTCGCGCAGGGTGAGGCCCGACATGCGCCCGGCGTTGGCCTCGAGGTAGCGCCGCACCAGCTCGGGGCGCTTCTTCGACGTCTCGCGCAGCACCCAGCCGATGGCCTTGCGGATGAAGAACTCCTTCTCGCCCAGCATCGGCGTGGCGAGGCGCGCGAAGCGCTCGAAGTCGCCTCCGCCGCGCTTGAGCGCCCGCTCCTGGGCGAGCAGCGCGGTGCGGCGCACCCAGAAGTCGTCGTCGGTCGCCCAGCGGTCGAGCACGCCCAGCCGCTCGGGGTGGCGCTCCAGCACGCCGCCCGCGACGTGGCAGGCGAGGTGGTCGACGAAGGCCCAGCAGGCGCCGCGGCGCACCAGCGCGATGACGAAGGGCAGGTCGCCCGGGGTGAGCAGCTTCTGCTGGCGGTCGAGCACGTCGACGGCGGCCTGACGCACCTCCCAGCAGCGGGAAGCGAAGAGCGCGTCGACCACCGCGAGCAGCCGCGCGCGGTCGAACGGGCGCTCGCGGCAGAGCGTGCGCGCGGCGGCGTGCACGTCGGCGTTGGAGCACCCGAGGAAGTCGAGCGCGCTCTTCATGTACGCCTTGGACCAGACCGCGCGCTCGCCATCGCCCAGCGGCCGCAGGGTGTCGAGCAACCATCTCTCTTCGGGAATCATCGAAGGCTTCATGCCACGACTGCTTCGCCTTGCCGCGAGTGCGCGCCCGGGTGTTTAAGTCCGCGCCGTCGTTTCCCACTGCTCGAGGAGAACGTCATGGCCAAGCAGGCGAAGAAGGCGGCGAAGAAGCCCGCGGTGAAGGTGAAGGCGAAGGCGAAGGCGGCGCGCGCCAAGCGTCCGGCCGCTCCGGCGAAGAAGCCGGCCGCCGCACCCAGGGGCCCGAGCTTCATCCCCGACGGGTACCACACGGTCACGCCGTACCTGGTGGTGCGCGGCGCGGCCAAGGCCATCGACTTCTACGTGCAGGCCTTCGGCGCCAAGGAGGTCTACCGGCTGCCCGCGCCCGGCGGCATGGTGGGCCACGCCGAGCTGACCATCGGCAACAGCCGCCTGATGCTCGCCGACGAGATGCCGGAGTGGGGCTCCAAGAGCCCGCACGCACTGGGCGGCACTCCGCTCGGGTTGTGCATCTACGTGGAGGACTGCGACGCCGCCTACCAGCAGGCGCTCGGTGCCGGGGCCACCACGCTGCGGCCGCTGCAGGACCAGTTCTACGGCGACCGCTCGGGGCAGGTGCTCGACCCCTACGGCCACCAGTGGACCATCGCCACGCACCTGGAAGACGTCACGCCGCGCGAGATGCAGCGGCGCATGGAAGCGGGCCTCGCCCAGCCTCCGCCTCCGCCGCCCGACGCGCTCGACCAGCCGACCGCGAGCGCCTGACGGCGGGAGGAGCTGCACCGGCCGGACCCACGGCGAAGGCAGCGCGAACTGCCGCCTTCGCCGGGTCTCGCGCCGGGTGAGGCCTCAGTGCGCGCGCAGCTTGCTGCTGAGCGCGTGCTCCACGTACCGGATGCCGGTGCTGGTGATCTGCTTGCCCAGCTTGGTGTCGCGCGCGGCGCGCGCGTCGTTGCGCAGCGCCTTCGCCGCGTTGGGGGCCGCGTACTTCACCCCGTGCGCCTTCCAGAAGCGCGACATCACGCCCGAGGTGATCTCCACCTTGGTGCCCTGCGCCAGGTAGAGGGGAATGAGCGAGCGCAGCAGCTGGTCCTTCTGCTTGCCGAGCTTCACCAGCGCAGACCGCTTGCCGTGCGACTCCAGGCGGCCGACCACCACGTCGAGCGCGTCGGGCGCCGACGGACCGGTGACCTTCACCTTGCGGGCGGGCAGCGCCTTGCGGGTGGGGTGCTTGGGCGCCGGGCGGGTGTCGCGACCCAGCAGCGTCCGCTTCAGCTCGGCGATCCGGCCTTCGACGAACGCTTCCAGTCCCAGAACCTCGAACATCCCCTTCTTCAGCTTGCGCGCCTTGAACGCCATGGTGGGTGTGCCTTTCGAATTGTGAGTGACGTGACCGCGACGACCGCGGAGGATTTACCAGCTTGGAATTGCGCCGGAGGCCGAAAATTGGGCTCTGGCGGAGTTCTGATCCACCTCGCCGCCGCTCGCCCTGCGCGTGGCGCGGGCAATCGTGATCCAAAAAAAGCACGGGTGGATCACGCAGGCCCCCCGCAGCGGGGTGGATCCGCCCGGAGAAGGCCGATTTCAGGCCTCGCGGCTGGATCAGCGAGCGCTTCGAAAAACGAAAGAGGCCGGCACCCGCGGGGGGTACCGGCCTCCTCGAAAGATCAACCTTCGATCGTCCGCGTTACTTCTTCGCGGGCGCCGCCGGAGCCGCCGGAGCCGCGGGCGCAGCCGCCGGGGCCGCCGCGGGCG
>JAIBBQ010000104.1 GCA_019694595.1 Myxococcaceae bacterium | reverse complement strand
TGGCGGCGGTTCGGCTGGCGGCGGCTCGGCTGGCGGTGGCTCGGCTGGCGGTGGCTCGGCCGGCGGTGGCTCGGCTGGCGGCGGTTCGGCTGGCGGTGGCTCTGCGGGCGGTGGCTCGGCTGGCGGCGGCTCGGCTGGCGGCGGCACCGCGACGGGCGAGACCTGCGCCACGGCTCAGGACCTGATCCTCAACGGCTCGTCGCTCAACTTCCAGGTGAACACCACTGCTGCGGTGAACGACTCGGAAGGCACCTGCAACAAGAGCGCAGGTGGCCCGGAGCTCGTCTTCCACCTCGCCGTTCCCCAGGCGAAGGACGTGACCATCACCGCGGCGCGCTCCGCGGGAGCGGCGTCGAACCCGGTGCTCTACGTGCGCACGGCCCCGTGCGACACCGGCGTGGAGCTCGGCTGCAGCGACAACCAGAGCTCGTCCTCCGCGACCGAGACGGTGAAGCTGCTCAACCGCTCCGGCGACCTCTACATCTTCGTGGAGACCTACGGCGCCGCGTCAGGTCTGGTCGACGTCTCGGTGACGGTCGGGCCGCCCACGCTGCCGCCGGCGAACGACGAGTGCGGCACGGCGATCCCCGTCTCCTTCACCGGGACTCACGCCACGCTGACCGGCGACACCACGCTCGCCACAAACTCCAACGTGGGCACGGACACGTCGCCCAGTTGCTCCAGCACCGCGATCAGCAGCGGCCGCGACGTCTTCTACCGGGTGACCCTGGCGGCGAATCAGGGCGTGCAGGCGGTGGTGACGCCGACCGGCGCCTCGCCGGCCTACGACCCGGTGCTGGCGGTGCGCGCTCCCGGCCAGTGCAGCTCGGGGCTGTCGGCGAACGAGCTCGTCTGCGACTCACCCACCAGCGCCACGCCCGCACTGGTGCGCTTCGTCGCGCCGACCGCGGGCGACTACTTCCTGGTGGTCGACGGATTCTCGTCGACGGCCGGCCCGTTCCAGCTCGACGTCGACGTCTTCAACGTCCCCGCGAACGACTCCTGCGCCGGCGCCATCCCGCTCACCTTCACTGGCAACGTCGCCACGGCCAGCGGCGACCTCAACAACGCCTTCAACAGCTCCACGTCGGGCACGAGCCCGACCTGCTCGCAGACTGCGGAGCAGGACGGGGCCGACGTGGTCTACCGCTTCACCCTGGGCGCGACCCAGGACGTGCGCGTCGAGGTCATCCCCGCGCCCGGAAGCGCGCTGGTCCCTGCGGTCTACCTGCGCGCGTTCGGAAACTGCGCCAACGGCCTGGCGGCAAACGAGCTGGCGTGCAGCACGGGCGGCGGCTCGGCGGTGCTCACCCGCTCCGACCTGCCGGCGGGTGAGTACGCGCTCTGGGTCGACGACGGCTACGGCAATGGTGGAGGCGCCTTCACCGTGAACGTCATCACCTCGGCGGCTCCCGCGGCGCCGGCCAACGACGTCTGCGCGGCCGCCCAGGGCCTCACCTTCTCGAGCGGCACGGTGCTGGTCACGGGCACAACGCGTAGCGCGACCAACGGCAACGCCGCGAGCTCCATTCCGACGTGCTCCAGCGGAGCGCGCAGCCAGGGCAAGGACGTCAGCTACAGCTTCTCGATGCCCGCGGGCGGGCCGCAGACCGTCTCCTGGGTGGTGATGCCGACCTCCAGCACGCACCCGGTGCTCTATGCCGAGGGCGCGTGCGGCGCCGGGCCGCAGCTGGGCTGCAATGCCGGGAGCTTCGCCTTCTCGGACACCATCGGAGGAGCCACGCTGACCATGACCCTCGACGGCGGCACCGCGGCCTTCCTGCACGTCGACGAGGACAACGCGGCCGAAGGCAGCTTCACCCTCTTCGGGCGGGTGGGGCCTCCTCCGAACGACAGCTGCGCCTCGCCGCGGGCGATCCAGCTGTCCACGCCTTCGGTCGACAACAGCGTCATCGACAGCAACGCGCTGGCCACCGACGACTACTCGAAGACCTCCGCGCCGGCGTACGCGTGCACCAGCAGCGCCAGCAACACGGGCCGCGACCTCGTCTACTCGTTCACCGCGCCTGCGACCGCGCGCTACGTGGTCACCGTCACCGGCATCGGCAGCCTGGACGCGGTGCTCGCTTTCCTCGGCACCACCTGCAGCCCGACCACGTGCACGAAGGCCGTCGACACCGCCTACACGGGCGAAGCCGAGACCCTCACCTTCGACGGCGTGCAGGGCCAGACGTACTACTTCGTGGTCGATGCCTACACCTCGACCAGCGTGGGCGGCTTCAGGCTCACCGTCCGGTGACGCGACCGGCCCCGGCAGCGCAGGCCCGCCCGGGGCTCTGGTAGGGTCCATTCCGTGGCGATCTCCCGCGTCCGTGGAAGTCCGGTGACGGCCCTGCCCGCTGCGGGCGAGGCTGCCCCCGCGGCCGCGCCGACGACGCCCGCCGCGAGCGACGTGTTCGGCGGCACGGTCGCCGCAACGCGCGAGAAGCCTCGCGAATACCCGGTGAAGCGGCTCCCGCTCGAAGGCCCGCTGGCGGACAAGGACGCGGGCTTGAGCGGCATGGCGTGGCACGGCGACGACCTGGTGCTGCTGCCCGACCGGCCGCAGGTGTGGAACGAGGCCAGGCCCGAGGTCTTCACCATCAGCCGGCACGCGCTGCAGCAGCGCATCGACGGCGACCCCACGCCGCTGCGCCCCCGGCACGTGCCGATCGAGCCGGTGAACTTCCGCGACGCGTTCCCCGGGTTCGACGGCTGCGAGGCCATCGCCTTCCACGGCGACCAGGCCTACGTGCTCATCGAGGCCAAGCCCAACGACCCCGAGCCGAAGTCGCAGGCCGAGCGCGACGCGAAGGCGGAAGCCCGCAAGCACCACGAGGACCCCATCCGCGACCTCACGGTGGGCTACCTGGTGCCCGGCACGCTGAAGGACGGGAAGCTCCAGCTCGACGTGGACCGCAAGGTCTTCCTCGGCCAGCACACCAAGCTGCGCAACCTGTCGTTCGAAGGGCTGTGCGTGATGCAGGACAAGCTGGTGGTGCTCGGCGAGCTCAACGGCGGGCCGCTCAACCCCCACTCCTCGGCACTGCTGTTCGACTTCGACCTGAAGCCGCTGGGCGAGCTGCCCATGGAAGCGCTGCAGTACCGGCTCACCGACTCCACGCCGGCCGACGCCGACGGGCGCTTCTGGGTGGCCAACTACCGCATGGACAAGCGGGAGTACCCCGTCGGGCGCGACGAGGAAGTGCGCCGGTACGGCAAGGGCGAGACCGCGTCGCACCTGCGCCGGGTGGAACGCCTCGTCGAGCTCCAGGAGAAGGACGGGAAGCTCGAGCTGGTGCGCCGCCCGCCCGTGCAGCTGCAGCTCGACCCCACGAAGAACTCCCGCAACTGGGAAGCGCTCGCCCGCTTCGGGGACAAGGGCTTCCTCATCGCCACCGACACCTTCCCGGAATCGATGCTCGGGTACGTGGCGACCGACGACTGACGGCGTCCCGGGCGGCGTGACAGCGCACGCCTTGTCCGGCTATGGCCGCCGCCATGATTCATCTCGTGTTGCTGGCCGTGGTCACCGCGGCGCCGGTCCCGGGGGGCGACGGCAAGCCCGCGGCGGCCAAGTCGTTCCAGGTCGCCTTTCCGGCGCTGACGCTCATCAACGTCGGCTCGAAGGAAGACCCCTTCACCCCGGTGCTCGCACAGCAGCTCGGGTACCACGGCATCAAGGCGCTCACCCCCGGCGACATGCAGAGCATCCTGGGGCTCGAGCGTCAGCGGCAGCTCGTCGGCTGCACCGACGCCAAGTGCGGCGTCGAGCTGGCCTCCGCCCTGGGCGCGGAAGCGGTGCTCAACGGCTCGGTGACCCGCGCGGGCAAGTCGTACCTGCTCACGGTGCGGGTGCTCGCGGCGCACGACGCGTCCACCCTCGCGGAGGCGAGCACCGAGAGCGACGACCTCGAGCGCTTCATCGGCACCTTCGGCGCGGTGGCCGAGCAGCTGTCCCGGCAGCTGTCCACCAAGCTGGGCCTCAACCTCGAGGACACCTCGGTCGAGGTGGTTCAGGGCGCGTCGCGGGTGAAGCGGCTGTCCTGGCTGCCCCTCATCGCCACCGCGGGCGGCGTGGCGCTGGGCACTGCCTTCGCCATCAAGTCCAACGCCAGCTACGCGGCGCTCACCACGCCGTCGGCCACCCCGCTCGACGCGAAGACCGCGGACGAGCTCGCCACGTCGGGCCGCAGCCAGCAGACGATTTCCTGGGTGAGCTTCGGGGTGGCCGTGGCCGGCGCCGCGGGCGCCGCGTGCATGTTCCTCCTGGGCGGCGACGAGGTGGTGCGGGCCCAGGCATCCATCACTCCCGGCGGGGCCGGGGTCGTCTTCTCGGGAGAGCTGCCATGAAGCGCCTGCTCCTGGTGTGCGCGGTGACGTCGCTCGCGGCGTGCCACGACTTCGACACCGCGCGAAAGGACTGCGTCGCCAACGGCGTCTGCGAGAAGCCCGAGGCGCCCACGCTGGTGTCCACGGTGCCGATGAACGCCGCCACCGACGTGGCCACCACCACCGGCTTCACCTTCGTCTTCTCGCTGCCCATGAGCGACGCCACGCTGACGCTGTCCCCTGCGGTGGCGCTGCAGGGCGCGGTGTACAGCGACGACCGCAAGACGGTGACGGTGGCCACCACCGGGCCGCTGCTCTTCGGTCAGCAGTACGTGGGCACGCTGGCGGGCACCGGGCAGAACGGCGTGGCGCTCGGCGGCACCGCGCAGTTCGCCTTCACCACCGTGGCGGCGCCGGACAAGACGCCCCCCAAGCTGGTGACCACCATTCCGGGGCGCAGCCAGACCAACGTGCCCACCAGCGTGACGCTGCGGCTCGACTTCGACGAGCGCATCAAGACGACGTCGCTCAAGGTGAGCGCGCTGCCGGTGCTCGACTTCGGCACGCCGACCTTCGCCAACCAGGACCGCACGGTGACCTTCCCCATGCCGGCGGCGGCGCTGCAACCGGGCACCACGTACTTCCTGGTGGTCGACGCCGAGGACCTCGCGGGCAACGCGCTCGACTCCACGACCAACACCTTCTCGTTCACCACCTCGGCGCTGGTGGCCCCCAAGCTGGTGGGCACGGTGCCCGGCCGCGGGCAGACCAGCGTGCCCCTGTCGGTGGCGCTGCGGCTCGACTTCGACGCGCCCATCGCGCCCAGCACGCTGTTCGTCAACAGCCTGCCGAACTTCAACTTCGGCCCGCCGACCTTCAGCAACCAGAACAAGACGGTCACCTTCTCCGCCCCCCCGGCGCCGCTGGAAGGCTCGACGTCGTACTTCCTGGTGGTCGACGCCCAGGACCCGGCCGCCACGCCGGTCGACCCGTCGACCAACAGCTTCTCGTTCACCACCGTGGCGCCGCCCGACACCACCGCGCCCACCATCATCTCCACCGCCCCCGCGGCCAGCGCCACGGGCGTCGACGTGCGGACCACGCTGTCGGTGACCTTCTCGGAGGCGGTCAACCCGGCCACCGCGCTCGCGGCGTTCGCCATCACCCCCGACGCCGGGTGCGCGATGGCGCTCGACCCGTCGAACACCCTGCTCAGCTGCACCCACGCCGACCCGCTGGCGCCGGACGCCGGCTACACGATGACGGTGGGCACCGGGGTGAAGGACCTCGCCGGCAACGCGCTGGCGCAGCTCTTCACCAGCAGCTTCACCACCGGCTCGATTCCCGACACCACGCGGCCGACCATCGTCTCCACGCTGCCGGCGGGCGGCACCACCGGCGCCACGCTGCGCCAGCCGATGGTGGTGACCTTCTCGGAGCCGATGGACCAGGCGAGCACCCAGGGCGGCATCGAGGTCACCACGCCGAGCGGGGTGAGCCTCAACTACGTCTGGGCCGACGGCGGCACGACGGTCACCGCGACGCCCACCGCCGACCTGCCGTACGGCGCCAACGTGTCGTGGAGGGTCGGCGCCGGCGCCCGCGACCTCGCGGGGAACACCGTGCTGTCCGCGCCGCAGTTCCAGTTCAAGGTGCGACAGTACGGGGTGTCGACGCTCACGCCCGTCGCGGGCGGCTGGGGCTACACGTACTCGGGCACGCTGGACACCGGGTCGACCGGGCTCTTCGTCGGCGACAACTCCTCCAATCAGACCGACGTCGCCTACGTCACCTACCAGCTGCCGGCGAACGCGCTGGAGATCACCAACGCCACGCTCCAGCTGTACCAATACCCCCTGGCCTCGAATTACCCGTTCGCGCCCAGCGGGGTCTCGATTCACGTCGACGCGGTGCCCTTCACCGCGCCCCTCGACAGCTCGGAGACCAACGCCGCTGCGCTGTGCATCGGACCGCAGTGCGGAACGGTGGCGGCCTGTGACAGCCCGCTCCTGAGCTCCAGCACGGTGAACAACGGCTCGATGCCCCCCGAGCTCCGCTCCGCCACGGTCACCAAGTACGCGCGGGCGGGCCTCACGCTCGGCTCGCGCACCTTCAGCTTCCGCCTCAAGCGGGTCAACCAGCCCAGCGGAGTCGTCACCTGCCCCGACTACGGCACCAACGGCGACTCCAAGGGCGACTACGTGCGCTTCCTCGGGCCCGACGACCCGTCCGCCAGCAACCGCCCCGTCTTCACCATCAACTACACCTACCCATGACCTCTGCCCGCCCGGGAATCGTCCTCCTGCTGACGCTCGCCGGCTGCGCGAGTGCGCCGCCCGACTGCTCGGCCACCAACAGCTGCCAGATGATGGGCGGCGCGCCGACGCTGACCGCGACCACGCCGGCCGACCAGGCGACGGGCGTTCCGGTGAGCACCGGCTTCACGCTGGTGTTCTCGCTCCCCATGAAGGACGTGGGCTTCTCGCTCGCGCCGGCGGCGGCGCTGCAGGCCCCGGTGCTCAGCAGCGACGGCAAGACGGCGACCTTCGCCACCACCGCGCCGCTGCAGTTCAACCAGGCCTACGTGGCCACGGTGAGCGGCACCGGCCAGGGCGGCGGCGCGCTGGGCGGAAACGTGCACTTCGGCTTCACCACCGCGGCGATGCCGGACACCACCGCGCCCAAGCTCGTGAGCAGCCTGCCGGTCTCCGGCCAGAACGGCGTGCCCACCAACGCCTCGCTTCGCCTGAGCTTCGACGAGCCCATCGCCAAGGCCTCCATCGGCGTCACCTCGGTGCCGGCCCACGACTTCGGCGCCCCGACCTTCTCCAACCAGGACAAGACGGTCACCTTCGCCGCGCCGCCGTCGCTGCTCTCGCCGATGACCAGCTACGTGCTGGTGATCGACGCGGCGGACCTGGCCGGCAACGCGCTCGACGCCACCACCAACTCGCTGTCGTTCTCCACCGCGGCGGCGCCGGACACCACCGCGCCGACCGTGCTGTCGACCACGCCGGCGGCCAGCGCGGTCGCGGTGGCCACCACGACCGCCCCGGCCATCACCTTCTCGGAGGCGATGGACGCGACCGCCACCAAGGCGGCGTTCTCCATCAGCCCGGCCGTCACCTGCACGCCGGGCTTCGACACCGCCAACACCACGCTCACCTGCACCAAGGCAGGCGGGGTGAGCTTGAGTCCCTCGACCCACTACACCGTGGCGGTGAGCACCGCGGCCAAGGACCTCGCGGGCAACGCCCTGGCGGCGACGTTCTCGTTCAGCTTCGACACCGCGGCGTCCGACGGGGGCGTGAGCGACGCGGGGCCGGGCGATGCCGGCACCGACGGTGGCGCGGGCGACACCACGCCGCCGACCGTGCTGTCCACCAGCCCCGACGCCGGCGCGACGCAGGTGGACCCGCGCTCCGTGCCCAGCATCACCTTCTCGGAGCCGGTCTCGCTCGCCTCCGCGGTGGCGGCCTTCTCCATCACACCGGCCTTCGACGGCGGCTGCTCGGTGAGCCTCGACGGCACCGGGACCGTGCTGAGCTGCACCCACGCCCAGCCGCTCGCCGCCGATGCCGGCTACACGTTGCAGCTCAGCACCGCGCTGCAGGACCTGGCGGGCAACGCCCTGGCGCAGGCCTTCAGCGCCAGCTTCACCACCGGGGCGCTGCCCGACACCACCGCGCCGACCATCGTCTCGGTGCTGCCGGTCGACCAGAGCAAGGGCGCCAAGACGACGCCGCAGCTGGTGGTGAACTTCTCCGAGCCGATGGACCAGGCGGCCACCCAGGCGGCGCTCACGGTGAACCAGCCGACCGGGGTGAGCCTCAACTTCGTCTGGAGCAACGGTGGCACCACCCTCACGGCCACCCCCACGGCGGCGCTGCCCAACGGCGCCTTCGTGACGTGGGAGGTGAGCTCCGCGGCGATGGACGTCGCCGGCAACGCGCTGGCGAGCAACCAGTTCTTCCAGTTCTACGTGCGCCAGCAGACGACGACGACGCTGACGCCCATCACCGGGGGCTGGGGCTACACGCACAACGGCATCCTGGACACCGGCTCGACGGGCCTCTTCGTGGGCGACAACGCCACCAACGAGCCGATGCGCGCCTACGTCTCGTACCAGCTGCCGACCGACGCCATCGACGTCACCAGCGCGGTGCTGCAGGTCTACCAGTTCTACCTGCCGGCCGGCTCGCCGTACGCCCCGGGCGGCACGCTGATTCACGTCGACGGCGTGGCCTTCAACCCGCCGCTCGACAGCGGGGAAGCGAATGCCACGGCGCTCTGCACGGGCGCCAGCTGCGTGGTCGCCACCTGCTCGAGCGTGCTGCTCAGCAGCAGCGTGAGCGGCGTCGCGCCGCCCGAGCTGCGCACCGCGACGGTGACCAAGTACGCCCAGGCTGGCCTCGGGCTCGCCTCGCGGCAGTTGAGCCTGCGGCTCAAGCGGGTGAGCCAGCCGAGCGGCACCATCGGCTGCCCCGATTACGGCACCGACGGGGACGGCGCGGGAGACTACGTGCGCTTCCTCGGCCCCGACGACGCCACGGCGGGGAACCGGCCGGTGCTGACCATCACCTACACGTTCCCCTGACGCAGGCTGGCCGACGGCCTCAGGCGTCGTTCGCGGCGGTGGCCACGGCGCGGGCGAGCTGCGCCATGACGGCGTACTTGTCTTCCCACACGTGGTACGGCTGATCGCTCCTGGAGTTCTTGAGGTACCCCGCGAGCTGGTGGGCAGAGGTGGCGACCTCGGCGGCGAGCGCGCGTTGCCGGTGGCTCGGACCGTCGCCGCCGAGCTCCTCGAGCACCCGCTTCGCTTCCGACGCCACCGTTCCGTGGCCGAGGCCGATGCGCTCCGCCGCGGCGTCGAGCGACTTGAGCAACCGGCGGCTGCCCGGCAGCAGCGCCCGCTGCGGCAGTTCCACGGCCGCGAGGTCGGCGGACGAGGCGTCGATGGTCCTGGCGTCGACGTCGACCTCCAGCGCGGCGTAGAGGTTGGTCGCCGCCTGTCGCTCGGCGACTGCGCCCGGCGCCGACGAGGTCGCCGGCTGCAGCTGCGCCTTGATCTTCGTCAGCAGCTCGAGCTCGGCGTCGCTCACCCGGCCGTCGCGCACCACCACTCCGGCGAGCCGGTCGGCCCCCGCGCGAATCGACAGGTCGCGGTTCTGGGTTCCGTTGTCCACCAGCGAACGGACCTCGCTCTCGAAGGCCTTCACCAGCCGCCGCGACGAAGGCGTCACCGGGTGCAGCTGCAGCGAGAAATAGGAAGCCATGCGAGGTTGTCGACCGGGGTGGGCCCAGGTCCCACCTCGCTTCTGCCGTCGCCCTTCGACAGGTGCGGCTTCCGGCAAGCGCCTTGACGTCGCGCGGCCGGAACGCCACCCGGGCCCTCAGAGGACCCGGCGCATGTCTTCGAGCTTCAGGTTCCACACCGGGATGCCGCAGAAGCGCGAGCCTTCGGGGCAGAACGGGGTGATGCCGGCCTGCTTGCGCAGGGTGCACGGCGGCTCGATGTAGCGGGCGAGCTCGGGCTGGATGTCGCGCACCTGCAGCGTCTCTTCCCGCGAGGCGCGCCAGATCTCGTCCTGGGCGGTGTAGCAGAGCCGGTGCACCCACTTGTGGTGGAGGTGCAGCAGGTCGCCCGACTCCAGGAAGCGCACCGGGAAGGCGTTGGGCAACAGGTAGAGCGCCATCTCCTCGCTCACCCCGTCGTCGAGCAGCTGCTCGATGGAACGCCAGAGCATGATCATCGTGGAGTCGAAGAGCGCGCGCGCTTCCGGCACCAGGTCGATGAGCTCGGGCACCACCACGTCGATGTCGCCCGGCACGAAGTGCGCGTGCAGCACCGGGCGCGAGGCCGGCGTCATGCGGTGGCGCTGGTCCTGGCTGTCGGCGGTGTGCGAGAGCTTCTTCTGGAAGGTGTAGTGCGCGTGGCCGAGCGCGCGGGTGAGCTTGGACAGCGTGGTCAGCACCAGCGACTCGCCGAAGTAGCGGTTGTGCATGGGCGAGAGCACCTGCTCCAGCGCCTGCGCGTCGGGCAGCTCGGCCATGGTGGCGCCCAGCACGTCGCGCACGCCCTGGGCCACCGACTGCGGCCCCCGCGCCTTCCAGTCGACCAGCTTGGAGCGCAGCGGCCCCAGCTGGGCGTCGAACTCGCGCAGGTACGCCTTGGGCGCCGAGCCCGCCTTGAGCCGGCCGAGCGACGCGAGCGCCTGGTGCTCGATGGTCGACTCGATGGGCAGCGGGTCCTCGAGGTGGCGGAAGAAGAGCGGGTCGGCCCGGTTCACCTCGTCGACCATCGCCTGCACCATCAGGCGCGTCTCGGTGGGCACGTCCATCTGCTGGCAGAGGCGGTGGTAGCGGAAGAGCGTGAGGCCGGAGACCGTGTGGTACAGGTGCGCGAAGGTGCCGATGGGCAGCACGTAGCGCGCCACTTCCTGCGCGCGCTTCTTGATGCTCCCGTTCCACAGCTCGGCCTTCTTCTGCCGCGCCTTGAAGATGCCGTAGTACTCCTGCGTGACGCGCGGGGTGAGCAGCGCGATGAGCTGCTGGTACGCGCGCATCGCCCCTTCCACCGCGGTGCGGTACGTCTGGAGCGCGCGGCCTTCGAGGTTGGGCAGCACCACGTTGCCCGCCTTCACCTCGACGTAGCGCTGGCTCACCTGCTCGGAGTTGTAGAAGGGGTGCGAGTGCAGGAACGACCAGATGGCCTGCCGGCTCACGTGTTCCAGGGTGAACTGGAACGTCGCGTGCTGGATGGTGGTGTGGTGCCCCGCCTCGAACGTCTCCTTGGCGATGCGGTCGCGCAGGGTGCGGGACTTCTCGTCCTTGCGCACGTCTTCCGCGGTGATGATGCGGGAGTTGTAACAAGTGCGCGCGGTGGCGACGGCGTTGTCGAACGCGTCGGAGCCGAACCCCTTCACCAGGGTGACCTTGGGCGGCGGCGAGAGGAAGGGGGTGTTCACGGGGGGCGAATGATCGCTTCTCCCCTTCCCGCGGCGCAACAGCCCTGTCGCACACCCGGGCCGGACCAGGGGCCAGCCCCGCCACTCCATTCTGCAAATGATTCTTATTCTCGGATTTGCCACCGAGCGCCAGTCCCCGTAGACCGTGGCCGTGCACTGGATGCTCGCCCTCACCCTGGTGGCCGCTGCGCCGAACGCCGGCGCGGACGACCCGGCGTGGCACCAGCTGGTGGGGCTCCTGCAGTACCTGAGCACCGACTACCCCGACGCGGTCGCAGGGCACGACGAGAAGGAGCTCGAGGAGCAGCTCGGGTTCGCGACCGAGGCCGTCGACGTGGCGAAGCAGCTCGGGGCGAACGAGGAGCTCCCGGGCCTCGAGCAGGTGCGCGCGCGCATCGCCGAGGCGAAGGACCCGGCGGGCGTGTCCCGCGACTGCGCGGCGCTGGCGGCGGCCATCATCGAGCGGCACGGGCTCACCCAGGTTCCCCGCGCGGTGCCCGACCTCGCGCACGGCGAGGTGCTCTTCCGCACCAACTGCGCGGTGTGCCACGGCGAGAAGGGCGACGGCGTCTCCGAGCTCGCCAAGACGATGGAGCCCAGGCCGGCGAGCTTCGTCGACCCGGCGCGGCTCGCCACCCTGACGCCGTACCGCGCCTACAACACGGTCACCTTCGGGGTGTCCGGCACGCCGATGCCCGCGTTCCCGTCGCTGAGCGACGCCGAGCGCTGGGACCTCGCCTTCTTCGTGCTCACCCTCGCCCAGCCGACGTGCGACCACCCGGCCGCCCCGGCGTCGCTCAAGGACCTGTCGAGCCACACCAACGAGCAGCTCGCGGCGGCGCACGGCGCGGCCGAGGTGCCGTGCCTGCGGCGCAGGCTGTCGGCGCCCACCGACGCCGCCCAGTGGCTCACCCTCACCCGGGCCGGCGTGGTCCAGGCGCGCGACGCGTGGGCCGCGGGGCGCCACGGCGAGGCCAAGGCGCTGCTGGTCGACGCGGACCTGCGCGGCCTCGAGCCGGTGGAGCCGGTGCTGCGCACCCGGCACCCGCGCTACGCGACGCTCGTCGAGCAGGCCTTCGTGCACGCCCGCGAGGTCGCCCAATCGGGAGGCGACTTCCCTGCCGCCACCCAGACGCTGCTCGAGCTGCTCGCCGCCCCGCCCGCCGACGGAGCCGGAGGCGGCGCTGCGTTCTGGACGGTGCTCCTCGAGGCGCTGCTCATCGTGCTGCGCGAGGGGTTCGAGGCGGTGGTGGTGGTGGGCGCGCTCCTCGCGGTGCTCAAGAAGATGAACGCCTCGGCGCAGGCCCGCCTGGTGCACGTCGGCTGGGTGTCGGCGCTGGTGACGGGCGCTGCGGTGTACGCCTTCGGGCGCGCGGTGCTCGCGGGCGCCAACCGGGAATGGATGGAGACGCTCGTCTCCCTGGGCGCGGTCGGGCTGCTGCTCTACGCCGCGCTCTGGCTCAACCGCCGCGCGGTGGTCAGCCAGACCATGGGCCAGCTGCGGGGCCAGATGCAGGCCGCGCTGGTGCAGGGCGGCGGCGTGGGGCTGTTCGTGGTGGCCTACTCGTCGGTGCTGCGCGAGTCGGTGGAGACCGCCATCTTCCTCCAGGGGCTGGGCGCCGAGTCGGCGCAGGCCACGGTGGCGGGCGCGGTGGGTGGCCTCCTGGTGCTCGCGGTGCTCTGGGGCGGCATCCGCGCGGCGGGCTTCGCGCTGCCGATGCAGACGATGTTCAAGGCCTCGACGGTGGTGCTCTGCCTCACCGCGGTCTCGCTCCTGGGCAAGGGCGTGCACGGCCTGCAGGAGCTCGGCGTGCTGCAGCTCTCGCCGGTGCGGGGCCCGAGCCTCGAGGTGCTGGGGCTCTTCCCCGACGGCTACTCGCTGTCGGCGCAGGCGGTGCTGCTCGCCGCGCTGCTCGTCTGGTGGCGCGCGAGCCAGAAGCCGCGCCGCGCGGGGTCGATCGCCGCCGCCACGAAGTGAAGCATCGCCGCGAGAACGAGCCCGCTCGGTTCCGTCAAGCCGCGGCGTCCCAGCGCCCAAGTCCCTGATTGCACGCGGCCCACATCGGCGCCGCCAGGGGCGAACGCTCGCACCAGCGTCACCGTGGCGTGCAGCTTTCTGCCGACGCGGTGACAGCGGCGCCGCCTGTACGCATTTCACGTGCGCGGTGAAACCCACACGCGTCACTCCGTATCGTCTCGTGTGAAGCCAAAGACGAGTTCCACCTTCAGCACCAACGGAGAGGGGGCGCACCAGATGATGAAGCGCTTGATGACGTCGGTCGCCGCGGTCATCGCAGTGAGCGGTTGCGGGAACGGGAATCTCCCCGGCAGCAGCAGCACCACCACCTCGAACGAGTCGCGCGCCGCGCAGAGCCAGGCGCTCCCCGACGGCGTGCTGCAGCAGATCGCCGACCTCCGCAAGGAGCTCGGGCTGCGCAGCGACCTGGTCTACGTCGGCACGCTGTACCGCGACCCGGCGAGCCTGAGCGCCATCACCTCCGGCGCGCGCACCGGCGACCTCACCGTCACCGCCGCGGAGCAGGCCAAGCTCAAGCAGCGCGTGCTGCTGCAGGAGCTCGCGGTGGACCTCGCGCCGACCGCCATCGCCCTCGCGGGTGAGCGGTTCGCCGGCGTCACGCTCGACACCGAGCCCGGCGGCGACACCGTGCTGCGCGTGCGCCTCACCGGGGAGGCCGACGAGGCCTTCGAAGGCCGGCTCCTCGGCGCCGCGCCGACCGACCTGCGCACGCTGATCCAGGTGGCCTACGTGCCCAACTCGCTCGCCGACCTGCGCAGCCTGCAGGTGCGGCTCGCGCAGCAGCTCGAGACCAACGGCGACGCCGCGCTGCGCATCGTGGCGTCGGAAGTCGACGAGCGCGCCAACGTGGTGGTGCTCTTCGCGGAAGGCGACGTCGCCGGGCTGCAGGCCTTCGTGGCCCACACCAACCTCGCGGGCCAGGTGCGGGTCGAGGCCTTCGGTGCCGCCAACGTCAACCTGCTCGGCTACGACAAGGCCGACCTCCTGCCCCAGGGCGTCATCGAGGGCGGGCTCCAGCTCGACCGGCTGCGCAACGGCCAGGACGACGGCCGCTGCTCCACCGGCTTCGCGGTGCGCGGGCCGAACGCCGACTTCGTGCTCACCGCCGGCCACTGCTACCACCAGGGCACCCAGTACCTGCAGGGCGGCAAGGAGGTGGGCGACGTCGCCGACCACGTGCTCGGGCCCGACTTCGACGTGATGCTCCTCGACACCAGCCGTTCCCGCATCACCAACGGCGGCGTGCACCGCACCACCGACGACTGGGCGGCGGCCATCACCGGCGTGGTGGCGGCCGATGCCGACGTGCCCGGCTCCATCGTCTGCCAGGCGGGCCCGGCGTCGAACGGCACCACCGGCGGGCTGGTCGCGGGCGGCCGCTGCGGCGTCATCCAGTCGCGGTTCCACGACCCCGGTGCCCGGTACTCCGCGAGCTTCCGCCGCGCGAGCTACGTCGCCGAGCCCGGCGACAGCGGCGCCCCGGTGTGGATGGACCGGTCCGCCGGCGGCCTCGCCGAAGGCCTGGTCATGGGCTGCCTCGCGCCGGTCTCCGTGGGCGCCGACGGGGCCACGGTCTGCGAGGCCGGTGGCGCGGCGCCGGCCTGCCGCTGCCGCCCGGGCTTCCAGCTCTTCAGCCACCTGCCCACGGTGCTGAACGCGTTCGAGCTCACGCTCGACCCGTACTGACGGGTCGCGAGTACGAAGGGGAGCCGTGCGAGGCGTCGTCCAGGCCAGGTCCTGGGCGGCGCCTCGGCGTTTGCGGGGCGTGCGGCCCCTGCCCGCGAAATGGTGGTTCCGCGGTCAGAACAAGCGAGGAACTAGCGCCCCGGTGGTCGCCTGATACCGTCGATAGGCGTCTCCCAGCTGGGTCCCCAGAGCGTGTTCCTCGATGCGAATCCGGTACAGATAGATGGGGAGCACCAGCACCGCCGTGAGGACCGCGCCCACCCAGCTGTGGAACAGCAGCGAGTTCCCCGCGAAGCCCAGCAAGATGCCGGTGTACGACGGGTGCCGCACGTGACGGTACGGCCCGTCTTGCACGACCTGGTGGTCGCCCTTCACCTGGACCTGGGCGGTGAAGAAGCGCCCCAGGGTGCGAATGGCCCACAGCCGCAGGCCCGAGCCCAGCACGATGAGCGCGGTGCCGGCGAAGACCCAGGCCGAGAGCGGCTCGGGCTCCAGCTCGGCGCGGGCGGCGAACTGCACCACCGTGCCCAGCATCGCCAGGCTCACCCCGGCGAGGATGGCGACGGCGGAGCCGCGGTCGGTCTGCTCGACCTTCTCGTCCTTCTGGGTGGGGAGCGCCGGCTGCAGCAGGAAGAGGATGGTGGACGACAGCAGGAGCACCCAGGGCGCCGGGTGCGCGAGGCGCTCCGGGTGACCCAGCAGCAGGATGGGGGCGAGCATCACCACCGCAGGCACCACCACGCCGAAGAGCACGTGCCGCACGGTGGACACCTCCCGAAGGCCGCGCACCATAGCGGGGTGTCGTGAGCGCGCCAGCAAAGACGTTCGCCGAACGCTTCCAGATCCTCCGCGAGCTCGGCAGCGGCGGCATGGGCGTGGTCTTCGAAGCGCTCGACCAGGACTCCAACCAGAAGGTCGCGCTGAAGACGCTCAAGGCGCTCAACCCCCACGCGCTGCTGCGCTTCAAGAACGAGTTCCGCGAGTTCCAGGACCTCCACCACCCCAACCTCATCAGCCTCGGCGAGCTGTTCTCGGAAGACGGAGAGTGGTTCTTCACCATGGAGCTGGTGCGGGGCGTCGACCTGCTCCAGTTCGTCCGTAACACCGACACGCCGCTCGACGCCAACGCCGACACCCTGGTGCGTACCCCGACGCCGGAGACCGAGACCTGGTCCGGCCCCGACGGCTCGCCCGACGGCCGCAAGGCGATCGCCCCGCCCCGCTACTCCAAGGGCTTCGACGAGGCGCGGCTGCGGGCGGCGCTGCGGCAGCTCGCCGAAGGGCTGCATGCGCTCCACACCGCCGGCAAGGTGCACCGCGACGTCAAGCCGTCGAACGTGCTCGTCACCCCCGAAGGCCGGGTGGTGCTGCTCGACTTCGGTCTGGCGATCGACGTCACCCGCCGCGAGTGGTCGCCCGACGACAACTCCATCGTGGGGACCGTGGCCTACATGGCGCCCGAGCAGGCGGCGGCGCAGCCCGCGACGGCCGCGTCCGACTGGCACGCCTTCGGGGTGCTCCTCTACGAGGCGCTGACCGGGCAGCTCCCGTACAGCGGCACGTCGATGGAGATCCTGAGCCGCAAGCAGACCGACGAGGCGCCGCCGCCCCAGAGCATCGTCGAAGGGCTGCCGGTCGATCTCTGCCAGCTGGCGATGGAGCTGCTGCGCTTCTCTCCCGGCATGCGCCCGACCGGCGCCGAGGTGCTCGCCTGGCTGGGGCGCCGCGACGAGCAGAGCCAGAACCGCCGCGGCAGTTCCCGCTCGCTGACCTCGCTGTCGAGCTCGTCGCTTGGGCCGGGCGGCTTCGTCGGGCGCGAGGCCGAGCTCTCGGCGCTCGACCAGGTGTGGGACCAGGTCTGCAACGGCACCAGCTGGGCGGTGACGGTGAGCGGCGAGTCCGGCCTGGGGAAGACCGCGCTCATGCGGCACTTCACCCAGACGGTGGCCCGCGACGGCGCCGCGGTGCTGCTGTCCACCTGCTACGAGCGCGAGACGGTGCCGTACAAGGCGGTCGACGGCGCCATCGACGCCCTGAGCCGGCACCTGCTGCGGCTGCCCCCGAAGGACGCCGCCGCGCTCCTGCCCAGGAACGCGGCGCTGCTCGCCCAGGCCTTCCCGGTGCTCGGCCAGCTCGAGGCCTTCATCCAGGCGGGGCTGCCGGTCAACGAGGTGAAGGACCCGCTCGAGCTGCGCCGCCGCCTCTTCGCCGCCCTGCGCGAGCTGCTGGTGAAGCTCGGCCAGAAGCAGCCGGTGGTGCTGGTGGTGGACGACTGCCAGTGGGCCGACGCCGACTCCCTGGCGCTGCTGAGCGAGGTGCTGCGGCCGCCGGGTGGCCCGCGGCTGTTGCTGCTGTGCACCATGCGCAGCACCGACCCGCAGGAAGTCGCCGCGTGGAGCGAGCGCTGGGCGCAGGTGCTCGGCGAGCACGTGCGCACCCTGCCCTTGCAGCGCATGACGGGAGAAGAAGGCCGGACCCTCGCCGAGACGCTCCTGCGCAGCGTGGGCATGGTGGACCCGACGCTCGCCCAGCTGGTGGCCACCGAGGGCGCCGGCCACCCGCTCTTCATCGACGAGCTGCTGCGCCAGGGCTCGCGCGAGAGCGGGCACAACGAGCCGCTGACCCTGGAAGAGGCGCTCTGGCGCCGCACCACGCAGCTCGACGTGCCGGCCCGCACGGTGCTCGAGCTGGTCGCACTCTGCGTCGGCCGCACCCAGCAGCAGACCATCGCCCAGGCCGCAGGCATCGACCGCGCGGTCTTCTCGCGCCTGATGGGCCAGCTCCGGGTGGCCCACCTGGTGCGCACCAACGGCCTGCGCGCCACCGACGTGGTGGAGCCGTTCCACGACAAGGTGCGCGTGGCGGTGCGCGCCCACCTCGAGCCGATGGCGGCCCAGCGCCACCACCAGCGCCTCGCGGTGGCGCTGGAGAGCGCCCAGAGCGACGACCCCGAGGCGCTGTCGTTCCACTGGAAGGAAGCGGGCGAGAAGGCCCGCGCGGGCTTCTTCGCCGAGCTCGCCGCCGAGAAGGCCTTCCGCGCGCTCGCCTTCGACCGGGCCGCGGGCTTCCTGCAGACCTGCCTGGAGCTGTCGCCGCCCGACCCCAGCCGCGACGGCGAGCGGCTGGCCAAGCTGGGCGACGCGCTCGCCAAGGCCGGGCGCGGCGCCGAGGCCGCGGAGGCGATGCTCAAGGCGGTGCGCACCGCGGCTCCCGGCGTGGCGCTCGACCTGAGCCGCAGCGCCGCGGAGCAGCTCCTGCGCAGCGGGCACATCGACCGGGGCCTGGCGACCATCGGCGAGGTGCTCGGCGTGGTGGGCATCAAGCTGGCGTCTTCGCCCCGCACCGCGCTGGCGTCGCTGCTGCTCAGCCGCGCGCGGCTGTCGATGCGGCCGCTGACCTTCAAGGAGACCGAGGCCCGCCTGGTCTCGCCCGAGGCGCTCATTCGCATCGACGCCACCTGGTCGGCGGCCGCCGGCCTGTCGATGGTGGACCCCATCCGCGCTTCCGACATCCAGACGCGCAACCTGCTGCTGGCGCTCAAGGCCGGCGAGCCGTACCGGGTGGCGCGCGGGCTGGCGATGGAAGCCGGCTTCGCGGCGACCGGCGGCAACAAGAAGGAAGCGCAGGCGCTGCAGCTGGTGGAGCGCTCCGCGGCGATCGCCGAGCGGCTCCAGAACCCGCACGCCATCGGCCTCGCGTCGCTGGTGCGCGGGGTGGTGGCGTTCCAGAACGGCCGGTGGGCCCGCGCCTGCGAGTCGTTCCGCAACGCGGAGACCATCTTCCGCACCCAGTGCGTCGGCGTGTCCTGGGAGCTGGAGAGCAGCACCATGTTCCGGCTGGAGTCGACCTTCTACCTGGGCGACCTCCCCGGCCTGCAGGAAGGCGTGCGTGCCCAGCTGGTGGAAGCCGAGGGGCGCGGCGACCTCTTCGCCACCACCACCATGCGCCTGGCGCACATGAACGCCATCTGGCTCGCGGAAGACACCCCGGGTGAGGCGCGGCGCGAGGCGGACCTGGCGATGAGCCGCTGGTCGGCGCGCGGGTACCTCGCGCAGCACTGGTACTACCTCATCGCGGCGCAGAACAACGACCTCTACCGGGGTGACGGCGCATCGGCGTGGAAGCGCATCCAGGAGCAGTGGACCCCGCTCGATCGGTCCATGCTGCTGCGCGTGCAGGTGGTGCGCGTCGAGGCGCTCCATCAGCTCGGGCGCGCGGCGGTGGCAGCGGGGAAGCTCAAGGAAGCGAAGGACACCGCGGGCAAGCTGGAGCGCGAAGGGCCCGCCTGGGCGACCGCGCTCGCGACGCTGCTGCGGGCCTCTGCCGAGGAGCGCCCCGAGGTGGCGATCGAGACCCTGGGCCGCGCGGCGGAGCAGCTCGATCAGGTCGACATGAAGCTGTACGCCGCGGCCGCCCGCTGGCACCGCGCGGGGCTGGTGGGGGGCGAAGCGGGCAAGGCCGAGCGACATTCGGTGACCGAGGCCCTCAAGCAACAAGGCGTGGTGAACGTGGAACACATGGTCAGGGGCCTGGTCCCCAGGGTGCAGGCGTGAAGTCGATCAACTTCAACACGGTCACGCGGGTGAACCGCCCCGACATGCGGCCTCGGGTGCTGCTCATCGACGCCGAGCAGCGGCGGCTCGACCGCTGGGAAGGGCTCCTGGGCAACGTCGCCCTGGTGGGGACGATGAAGGACCTCACCGAGCTCCACTACACGCTGACCAACGAGCACGTGGACGTGCTGGTCTCGGAGTGGAACGAGACCCTGTGGAACACGCTGGAGCGCACCGGGTGGACGACGCACTACCTGCACGTGGGCACCAACCTGCCCGAGCAGCTGGTCGACGCCGCCGGTCAGCCGGTGAGCTCGATCTCCAGCGACGAGGAGCTGCGCGAGAAGGTGCTCGACATCGTGCACTTCCGCCGGCCGCGCTCGGTGCGGCGGCGCCTCGAGAACTGCTCGCTCACGCTCGACGGCGGCAGCGAGCGCCTCACCGTGGTCGACCTGTCGTCCTTCGGGCTCGCCTTCGAGGTCGACGCCGGCCGCGATCTGGAACGCTTCCTGCCCGGCACGCTCCTGCAGGGCGCCGTGGTGCGCAAGGGCGAGGCCGTGGTCATCGAGGGGACCTCGCTGCGCGTGCGGCACCTCAAGGCGGAGCAGCACAGCTACCGGGTGGGCTGCGAGTTCCCCGTGGTGGAAGCGGCGACCGAGCAACCGACCCTGATCACCGACCCCGTGGCGTGCGCCGCGCTGCTCAACCAGGCGCTGATGGGACCGGGCGTGTTCCTCGAGCGGCACACCGGCGTGGCGATCGCCGGCCACGTGCGCGGCAAGGTCGACACCCACTCGCGGACCGCGCTGCTCGACAGCTCCGGCGCGAGCCTGGGCGAAGGCGAGCTGCTGCAGGGCGGCTTCGAGGTGGGCGGCAGCCTGTACCGCTTCGTGGCCCCGGTGGTGGGCACCCAGCCGCTGCGGCTGCATCTGCCGACGCACCTCGAGGAGCGGCACCGGCGGCGCGCCACCCGGCAGCGGGTGGGCACCAGCGAGGTGCGGGTCACGCTCCACAACGAGCTCGGCACCGCGCCCTACTCCGGCCCGGTGCTCGACCTGAGCGCCAACGGGCTGGCGATTCCCATCGCCCACGAGCAGGACCTGTTCCCGGTCGGGCTCCTGCTCCGGGTGGAGCTGGAGCTCGGTGGAGGCGCCGCGCGCATCGTCGGCAACGGGCGGGTGCGCAACGTGGCGCGCCAGGCCAGCGGCGCGGCGACCCGCTGCGGAGTCGAGTTCCTCGCGCTGTCGGACCCCGACCGGCTGCGACTGGCGGAGTACGTGGTGCGCACCCGGCTGCCGGGCGTGGACAACGGCGGGGCGGTGCCGTTCGACCAGCTGTGGGAGCTGTTCGGCGGAGGCCGCTTGCTGTCGGTCGAGCGTCAGCGCGACATGAACGCGTACCTGCCGCGGGTGCGCCACACCTTCGAGGCGCTGGCGCGCGCGCCGAGCTCGCTCTTCAGGTCGATCGTGGTGCGGGCCGACGGGAAGGTGGCCGGCCACGTCTCCGCAGTGCGCGTCTACCGGCGCACCTGGTGGGTGCAGCACCTCGCGGCCCAGGGAATCGGCACCACGAGCTACGTGCTCAACATGGCGGCGGCGGAGTACTTCGGGCAGCTGAGCGAGCTGGAGTACTTCCACATCGGCTTCTTCGCGGACAACAAGTGGCCGGCGCAGGTGTTCGGCGGGTTCGGGAGGCGCCAGCGCGACGCGGGGGCCTCGCAGATTCGCGGGGTGTACGCGATCACGCTGCCGACGCAGGGACCGCTGGGCTTCGAGGCGCCGCCGAACATCGAGGTCGACTGGGCGACGCCCAACGAGCTGGCGGAGATCCAGGCGTACTTCGTGCGCAACGAGAGCCCGCTGGTGCTGCGTGCGAACGACCTCACCCTGACCGCCATGGACCTCGGCTCGGTGGACGAGAGCTTCCGGGAGCTGGGGCTGTCGCGCACGCGCCGCTTCCTGGTGGCCCGGGCGAGCGGGGTGATGCGCGCCTTCGCCTCGGTGGAGCTGTCGCCGGTCGCCCTCAACGTGCACGAGGTGTTCAGCGCCTTCCAGATCCGTCTGCTGGAAGGCGTCGGAGGCGCCGTGGCTCCCCTGCTCCGGGGAGCGCTCCTGTCGAGGCTCTCGCAGGTCTTCCGGGAAGCCGAGCGGCCCTTCGCGCGCGGGTTCATTCGCCGCACGGAGATCAACGACTACGCCGCGATGGGGCTGCCTGCCTCCGGCCGCATCGTGCTGTGGACGTGCCACCGGACGGAGTTCCGCCGCTTCACCGACCACGTGGAACGGTTGTTCCGGGGCATCCTCGCCCGGCACGAGCGCAACCAGGCCGCCAAGCGCGCCCGGGAAGCCGCGCCCAGCTGACGTTGCGTTCCTTTCCCTACTCCCCGCGGGGGGTACACTTTCAGGCTCCTTCGCAACCAGCAGCCCAGGGGTGGGATCCGTGACGACCGCGTTTCGACTGATGGCGCTCGGCCTCGCGCTCACGTTCATCTCCGGCTGCAACTGCGGTGGCACCCCGCCGGCATCCTCGGGGGGAGGCTCCGGGTCCCCGGGCGGTGGAGCGTCCTCGGGCGGCGGCACGGGGAGTTCCGGTGGAGGCGTCGCGTCGGCAGGTGGTGGGAGTTCGTCCTCCGGCGGTGGCGCGGCGTCCTCCGGTGGCGGCTCCGTGTCCTCTGGCGGTGGCGCGGCGTCGTCCGGCGGTGGCTCCGCGTCATCCTCCGGTGGCGGCTCCGTGTCCTCCGGCGGTGGCGCAGCGTCGTCTGGCGGAGGCTCCGCGTCGTCCTCCGGCGGTGGCGCGGCGTCGTCCGGCGGTGGCGCAGCGTCGTCTG
>JAIBBQ010000103.1 GCA_019694595.1 Myxococcaceae bacterium | reverse complement strand
CCCCGGCACCGCCACCGCTTCGACCGTCGCGGTGCCCGTCGGGCCTTCGCGCTTCGACGGCAGCGGCGAGGCGATGGGGCGCTCCACCGCGGGCGCCGCCGCGGGGCTGAAGGCCGCCGCGTCCGAGTAGTAGTGCTTGCGAATCGCGGTGGCGATCGCCGCCCGGCTCCCCACGTACGCCACCACCTCGGGCAGGCCCGTCACCTCGGCCAGCTCCTTGAGCAGCGCCGCGTTCTGCGGCTCCGCCATCACCACCGACAGCGCCTTGCGCTCGAAGTCGGCGGTCAGCGGGAGCACGTGGTGCGCCTCCGCCATGCGCACCGGCACCAGGTCCAGCACCTCGGGCGCGATGCGCGCCTTGGCCATCTTGTCCGCGGTGACGTACCGGGTGCCCAGCGTGCCCGCGAGCAGCCGCAGCAGCGCCGGCTCGCTCACCAGGTTGAGCTCCACCAGGCAGTCGCCCAGGCGGTGACCCACCACCTTCTGGTGCTGCAGCGCCTTCTCGATGGCCTGGGCCGAGACCAGCCCCGCCTCGACGAGCAGCTCCCCCAGCCGCTTGGCCATGGTCCGTCCGCCTTACGGCTTGGGCGGCTCGCCCACGAGGAGGTTGAACGGCTTGAACGCCAGCTCCTTGGGCAGCGACGGGTCGCGCTCCGGCGGCGGCTTGGCCGACGGCTTCGGCTCGTGGCGGGGCTCGTCCACCCGCGGGCGGTGCTCCACCTTGGGCTTGCGCGCCTTCGGGGCGTGGTCTTCCCCGCCCAGCCGCGCCGCGATGCGCTCCTCGATGTACGCCTCGAGGTGGCGGCTCAGCACGTCGATCACCTTGTTGAGCTGCGGGTCGTCGAGCACCGCGTGCAGGCGCGCGCGCAGGTCCTTCGCGCCGCCGCTGCCGCCCTTGGGCGCCTTCGGCTCGCGGTGCTCCTTGTGCCCCTCGGCCTCGTGCTTGGGCTCCGGGGGCGCGGCGAACTCCGCCGGGTCGATGGGCGTGGGGTCGAGGCGCTCCAGGGTGTCGATCACCACCTGCGGCTTGCCGTGGAAGGCGATGCCCCGGCCCTTCACCAGCAGGTAGTCGCCGTCGCGGAACGCGCTCTCGGCCTTCTCGACCTGCTCGAACACCCGCGCGTCGAGGCGGCCGGTGCGGTCCACCAGGTGCAGCGTGAGGAACGTCTTGCCGCCCCGGCTGGTCTGCTTCTGGGGCTTCTCGGCCTTGAACACGGTGTGCACCGCGTCGCCGGTCTTCACGTCGCGCGCGTACACCTTGCGGATCTGCTCTTCGGCCCCTGAATCCTTCGGCGTCTCGGTCGTCTCACTCATCGTCAGGCCTTCTAGTGAGCAAAAACGCCCCGAGGGAAGGGCCAAAACAACGCCCGCCGTTCTTGGTACCTTGCCGCCTTCTCCAGGAGCTTCCATGACCCTCGCCGCCCTCGCCCTGCTGTGCCTCGCCGCCGACGCCGAGCCGTCGTGGAAGCTCGCGGCCGAAGACGACGGCATCAAGGTCTACAGCCGCCAGAAGGAAGGCCAGAACGTCGCCGAGATGAAGGCCATCGGCCTCATCGACGCCTCGCCGCAGGAGATCTGGAAGCCCCTGCGCGACTACCCCAACTACAAGACCTCGATGCCGTACACCGAGGTGTCCAAGGTGCTGGGCACCGAGGGCGACGGCAAGACCACCTGGTTCTACACGGTCATCAACGCGCCGCTGGTCGACCGCCGCGACTACGTGCTCAAGCTGGTCGACGAGTCGGACTGGAAGGAAGGCGCCGGCTTCCTCAAGTGCAGCTGGACCGCGTGGAACGACGCCGAGAAGTACACCGCCCCCAAGCGCGAAGACGCGGTGCGCCTCACCCAGAACGACGGCTACTGGCTGCTCGAGCCCCGCGAGAAGGGCGCCAAGACCTTCGTCACCTACTACGTGAACACCGACCCGGGCGGCTCCATCCCCAAGTGGATCGCCAACAAGGCCAACAACACCGCGGTGCCCAACGTCTTCAAGGCGCTCAAGAAGGCGGTCGCCGACGAGCGCGCGAAGGCCGCCAAGAAGTGACGGTCAGTGCGGCTTGCGCTTCTTGATGATGCGCGTCACCAGCTGCGTCACCATCGCGCCGACCGCCAGGGCGACCACGCCGCCCCAGATGTAGTTGCCGACCTCCAGCAGGTAGAGGGCGATGGACCCTCCGCCGATGCCGACGATCGACAGCGCGATCTGGTTGCCGTCGAAGGTGCCTTCGCTGCGCCGCTTGGCCGCGCGGAGGATCGGCAGCGCCCCCGCCTTGCGCCAGCGCTCGCTGCCGTCCTCGCGGATCTCGTCGTCGGGGTCGATGAGGCCCATGAGCCAGGCCTTCTCCACCGCGCCGAAGCTCTCGTAGGTGAGCTCGCCGTCCTTGCTGCGCACCGTGTGCTTCACGCCAGCTCCTTGCCGATCTGCTCCGCGATGCGCAGCCCGTCGATGCCCGAGCTGACGATGCCCCCGGCGTAGCCGCAGCCTTCGCCCGCCGGGTACAGCCCGGTGACGGACACCGACTGCAGCGCTTCGTTCCGCGTCACCCGCACCGGCGAGCTGGTGCGGCTTTCCACGCCGATGAGCAGCGCCTCGTCGGTCACGAAACCGCGCAGCTTGCGGTCGAACGACTTGAGCGCCTGCTTGAGCGCCGCGGTGAGCTCGGGCGGGAACAGCCGGTTCAGGTCCGCGTGCAACAGCCCCGGCCGGTAGCTGGTGCCGCCCGGCTTCCGCTTGAGCTTCCCCGCCAGGTAGTCGGGGATCGACTGCGCCGGCGCGATGAACTTGCCGCCGCCCAGCTCGTAGGCCTTCGCTTCCCAGTGGCGCTGGAACTCGAGCCCCGCGAGCGGCCCGCGGAAGCCGCCCTTGGCGAAGTCGTCGACGCTGACGCTCACCACGATGCCCGCGTTGGCGTACTTCGCGTTGCGGCGCGAGTTGCTCATGCCGTTGGTGCACTGCAGCCCGTCCTGCGTGGGCGTGGGCACCACGATGCCGCCCGGGCACATGCAGAACGAGTAGACGCCGCGCACCTCGTTGCCGCTCTCGAGGTTGTCCACCAGCTTGTAGTCGGCCGGGGGCAGCTTCATCGTCGCCGCCGCCCGCTCGCCGTACTGGATGGCGTTGATGAGCGACTGGGGGTGCTCGGCGCGGAACCCCAGCGCGAAGGGCTTGGCTTCCACGAAGACCTTGCCGTCGGCTGCGAAGCGCTCGAACAGCTCGCGCGCCGAGTTGCCCGGCGCCAGCACCACCCGGTCGGTGGCCACCGTCGAGCCGTCGGCCAGCCGCACCCCGGTGACCTTGCCGTTCTCGATGAGCACGTCTTCGACCCGGGTCTCGAAGCGCACCTCGCAGCCACCCGCGATGAGCTCGTGCCGCAGCTTCTCGACCGCCAGCGGCAACAGGTCGCTGCCGATGTGCGGCTTGCCGTCGATGAGGATCTGATCGGGCGCGCCGAAGCGCGCGAAGGTCTCGATGACCTGCCGCACCATCGGGTGGTTGATGCGCGTCGACAGCTTGCCGTCGGTGTACGCGCCGGCGCCGCCTTCCCCGAAGTTCATGTTGCTCTCGGGCTCCAGCGTGCCGTCGCGCATCAGCTTGGCGACGTCCTTGCGGCGCTGCACCACGTCGCGCCCGCGCTCGAGCACGATGCTCTTCACTCCGCGTTCCAGCAGGCTGAGCGCGCAGAAGAGTCCCGCCGGCCCGGTGCCGATGATCACCGGCCGCAGCGCCGGCGCCTTCACCTTCGGCGGCGGCTCGGGCTTCGGTTCCACGCTCGAGACGTCGTTGGGCAGCTTCGACGGCAGCTTGCCCGGCACCACCTCGACCTCGAGCGTGTAGATGTAGCGGGGGCTGTTCTTCTTGCGGGCGTCCAGCACCTGCCGCACCACCCGCACGCTCGCGAGGTCGGACACCGTCACCCCGAGCTTCTCGGCGGCGCGCTGCCCCAGGGTGCTCTCCGGCTCGTCGAGCCAGCGCCCGATGTTGTTCAGTCGAAACGCCACCGTTTCGCCTCTCTACCCGCATTCACCGATTTTGCTAGAGGGCCGCCATGGGCACGCTGCGGCGGTGGCTGGAAGCTGACCTGAGGGTGCTGGCGCTCTTCCGCATCGCGTTCGGGGTCCTGCTGCTGGCCAACCTCTACGATCGCATGGGCGGCGGCGGGCTCCTCGCCTTCTATTCGAACGAAGGCATCCTCCCCGACCACTACGCGCTCTTCCTGCCGCTGACCCAGGGCTACTGGTCCTTGCTGTCGGGCTTCTCCTCGCCCAACGAGGTGCGCTTCGCCGTCACCGTGGTGGCGCTGCTCTACGCCCTCTACACCGTCGGCTACCGCACCCGGCTGATGCAGGTGCTGGTCGCGCTGTGCTGCATCTCCATCGACCTGCGCTTCCTGCCCGTGCAGCACGGCGGCAACGTGGTGATGAACGTGCTCGTGGTGTGGACGGTGTTTCTCCCCCTGGGCGCCCGCTGGAGCGTGGACCGCCTGTTCGCCACCCTGCGCGCCCACCGCGAGAGCGGGGCCGAGGCCCTCAACGCCCGCGCCTGGAACGCCGCCGCGCCCACCACCCACGTGGGCCTCGCGGTGCTCGGCGCCACCGCCAACTTCGCCACCATCTATTTCTTCAATGCCTTCCACAAGACCGGCGCCCCCGGGTGGGACGACGGCAGCATGGTGCACTGGGTGCTCTGGCAGAGCCGCATCGCCACCGGCCTGGCCAGCGTGCTGCGGCTCCACGAGCCCGCCTTCTTCAGCCCGCTGATGACCTGGGGCACCCTGGTCATCGAGTGGGTGCTGCCGTTCACCATCCTGGCGCCCAACCGCGCGCTGCGGCTGTTCTCCTGGGTCAGCGTGCAGCTGCTCCACGGCGGCATCGCGCTCCTCAGCACGCTGGGGCCGTTCAGCTACGCGATGATGATCTACGCCACGCTGCTCTTGTCGGGCCGCGACCTCGCGTGGGCCGGCGCCCAGCTCGCCCGGCGCACCGCGCGTCGCGAGGTGCGCTTCGACGCCTCCAACCCGGCGCACCTCTTCGCCGTCCGCGTGCTCGCGCGCCTCGACGGGCTCGAGCGCCTCACCTTCGCCGAGGCCCGCGCGGGCGCGCCGTTCGCGGTGAAGCGCGAAGGGCAGGGGGCCTTCGTCGAAGGCGTGCAGGCCTGCGGTCAGGCGCTGCGGGCGCTGCCCTTCGGGTTCCTGGTGAGCTGGCCGTTCGCCTGGCCTCGCCTGGGCGACCTCGCGCGGTGGACCGTGCGCACCTTGGCCCGCCTGGGCGCCGAGCGCGACGTCGCGCGCGCCGAGGTGGCCGAAGGCCCGCTCCACCGCCGCGCCCGCCTCGCGGTGCAGATCGCCGGGCCGATGCTGCTGTTCCCCATCGTCGTCACCCAGGTGATGCTCGACAGCTGGAAGATCGCCGAGGCCGCCAAGCCCCGCGGCCGCCCTCAGGCCTTCGACGACTTCGTCCGCCACACCCAGATGCTCCAGGGCTGGAGCATGTTCGCCCCCGGCCTGCCGCTCGAGGACGCGCGCCTCGTCGTCGATGCCACGCTGAGCGACGGCAGCCACCTCGATCCGCTCACCGGCGCGGCGCCCGACTTCGAGCCGGGAAACCAGGGCCCGTTCTTCATGGACCAGCAGTGGTGCGAGTTCCACGCGCGCATGCCCGGGTGGACGCCGCACTGGCGGAACGTGCGCGACTTCCTCATGCGCACCCCGCGCCGCGAAGGCTGGCCGGAAGGGCGCACCATCACCGCCCTCGAGGTCTACTCCGTCACCTGGAAGTCGCCCCCCTTCGGGCAGACCCAGGTGAGCGGGTGGCAACGTCGCAAGCTGTTCGACGACAAACTCTGAAAGGGTCCGGTCCACGCCTCGCTGGCGCGTAGCCACCTACGCAGTTGATCCGCCCGGCTTCGCAGTTGGGGGTGGGGTGGGGTCGACTCAGAGCCAGCCAGATCAAGGGCTTGAGTCACCCTTGGCGGTGGCATGGTCCATGTAGAGAACCCCTCCATGATGTCTCTCTCGCCGTTTGGGGGTCTGCCCATGAGCACTGACAAGAAGGGGACCAAGATTCTGGCCCGGACTTTTTTTGCTCAGCTGCGCGCGGGTGGTTACACTCCCAACCAGATTCTCGACATCTCCACTGAGCTCATCGATCTGGTGACTCAGGACCTCAAGGAGATGCCCAAGGCTGTGCAGGTCGCCGAGCCTCAGTTGCGGCAGAGCGCCTGAACAATCCCCCATCATGGGGGGCGCAGGCTCCGGGCTGGTACCGGCGCTTGGCCCCCTCGGGGGACGCGGTACAAGAACCCGGCCTGGTGCCGGGTTTGCTACTTCTGGAGTCTGCGCGCGCGCGCCGCCGCGGCGGACACCACCAGGAACCCGAACGCCATCGCCGAGAACACCGCGCTGGTGCTCCAGGTGAGCGTCACCGCCCACAAGGCGAACCCCACCACCCCGAGCAGCACGTTCACCGCGCCCGGCCGCGCCCGCTCGTGCATCAGCGCACCCGACACCACCGTGAGCGGCACGCCCACCAGCACCTGCCGCTGCACCGCGAGCAGGTTCTCGGTCACCGCGTCCGCGTTGTGCACCAGCACCAGCGCGAAGATGGCGACCGTGCCCACCGCCAGCACCAGCACGCCCGCCGCGGCGATGTCCTTGGTCAACTTCGCCTTGGGGTCGAACTGCTGCACCGCGAGGTCGACCAGCTGCTCGAGCGCGGAGTTGAGCATCTCCGCGAAGAGCACCAGCAGCACGCAGAAGACCAGCGTCACCTTCTCCGCGAGCCCGAGCGGAATGCCGGAACCCACCAGCGCCACCAGCAGCCCCGAGATGAGGTGCATGCGCATGTTGCGCTGGTGCACCGCGGTGTGAATCAGCCCGCTCCACGCGTAGCCCGCCGACGCGAGGAACGTGTTCGGCTTCGGCGCCTGGAACGGCGGAGGGCTCACGGCGCTCAGAGGTAGCACAGCGACGGCGGCCGAGGTGCTACGCCCACGGCATGGGCCCGTGCCCCGCAGACGGCCAGAGCCTCACCGTCGCCCCCGACGGCACCCAGCGCTGCGGCCGCTGCCAGGCCCGCTGGCTGACCGACCAGGAACTCGAGCTGCGCTGCCCCGGCGCCAAGCGGGTGCTCGCGGTGGAGTCCCGCGAGGACTCGCTCGCCTACGTGAAGCCGCGCCAGTGCCCCGACTGTCGCCGGGTCCTCACTCCGCTGCGCATCAGCACCGCCGAACAGTGGATCGAGCGCTGCCCCGACTGCGAGCGCGTCTTCCTCGAGGTGCAGGACGAGCGCACGCTCCAGAACTTCCTGCGCACCGCGAAGCGCAACGCCGCCTACCAGTCACTCGCCAAGGAAGACCGCGCCGAGCTCGGTCAGGCGCTCGCCGGCGAGCTCAAGGACCGCCAGGGCCTCGTGGTGCAGGACCTCTCGAACGGCGAAGCCGTGCTGCTCGCCGCCGGCATCCCCGTGGTGCGCAAGTTCGAGGGCGACGCCACCCCCATCGTCACCTGGGCCTTCGCGCTCGCCTTCACCGCCATCTTCCTCGCCGGCAAGGTCGACCCCGAGAACTTCGGCCCCGACGTGCTCGCCTGGCCTTCCGGGAGCTTCTCCTGGAGCGTGCTCACCGCCGGCGCCGCCCACTTCGGGTGGATACACCTGCTCGGCAACCTCGGCTTCTTCATCGCCTTCGGTCGCGGCGTGGAGAAGCGCGTCCACCGCGGCGTGTACGCACTCGGTTTCCTCGCCCTGCTGCCGCTCACGCTCCTCGCGGAGTGGCCGCTCGCCGTCGAAGGCACCCACGTCGGCGGCGCCAGCGGCGCCATCGCCGCCGTGCTCGGAGTGTGCGCGTGGGTGCAGCCCCAGGCGCGCGTGCTCGCCGCCTTCCTGCGCCGCATCCCCTTCGAGGTGCCGCTGGGCGCCTTCGTGGTGCTGTGGTTCCTGCTCCAGTACGCCATGTGGGCCGCGGGCATCGCCGGCGTGGCCTGGGGCGCCCACGTCGCCGGGGTGCTCTCCGGGCTCCTGGTGCTGGGGCCGCTCGCCCGTCGCCTCTCCCGCTGACGCCTCGCTCTGGGCTACACCGCTCCCATGCTCGCCCTGGTCCCAGCGCTGCTGGCGCTCGCCTCCGGGCAGCTCGGCTTCGCCGAGGACTGCGGCCTCGAGCCTCCGGGCGCGCCCATCGCCCCGGTGCCCCGGAAGCCGCGCGAGCTGCCGTGGCGTCCGGGCGAAGGTGCCTCGGTGCGCCGCGAGCGTCCCGAGACGCTGCGCGTCGGCAGCCAGCCCACCGCCCACCAGGTGGCCTCCGGCGCGCTCAGCGGCAAGACCGTGTACCTGTCGGCGGGCCACGGCTTCACCTGGACCCAGGCGGTCACCGCCTGGCGCACCCAGCGGCCCACCACCAACGCCATCGTCGAGGACCTCGTCTCCACCGAGACGGTGCACCAGCTCCTGGTGCCCATGCTGCTCAACGCCGGCGCCCAGGTCTTCACCGTGCGCGAGTCGGACCTGAACCCCAACCTGGTGGTGGTCGACGACGGGACCGCCGGGTACCAGGAAGTGGGGACCGCGACGCTGTTCTCCGACTCCACCGTCGCCGGGTGGGGCCAGACGCCGGTGCCGCTCCCCGACGGCACCAACCCCTTCTCGCTGGGAAAGAACCGCCTGATGGCCGTGGCCGCCAGCGCCACCGCGAGCGCGCGCTACACCGCGGCCTTCCCCGCCGACGGCTTCTACAACGCGTACGTCTCGTTCGCGGCGCTGTCGTCGCGCGTGACCGACGCGCACTACGTGGTCCACCACGCCGGTGGGGAGACCCACTTCCGCGTCAACCAGCGCCGCCACGGCAGCACCTGGGTGCTCCTCGGCCGCTTCTACTTCCGCAAGGGCAGCGCGCTCGCCGTCGAGGTGCTCAACGACTCCAAGGACACGGGCACCGTCTCGCTCGACGCGGTGCGCTTCGGCGGCGGCATGGGCGTCGCCGACCGCGGCGGCGGCCGCTCGGGGCGCCCGCGCTTCGAAGAATGCTCGCGCTACCACGCGCACTACGCCGGGGCGCCCACCAGCGTCTACGACGCGCGCGTCGACGACCCCGACGACGACGTGGTCACCCGCTCGCGCTTCTCCGCCTGGGTCCACGAGCCCGGCGAAGACGCGGTGTACCTCGCGTGGCACACCAACGCCTTCAACGCCGCCGCGGTGGGCACCGACATCTACGTCTACGGGCCCAACCCGCCCGATGGCACGTACCAGTTCACCGGGGTGCCCGGCAGCGACAAGCTCGCCCAGTACGTCCATGGAGAGCTGATCAACGACATCAAGGCCAGCGCCGGGTGGAACCAGCCCAGCTGGAACGACCGCGGCATCCACTCCGCGTACTTCGGGGAGATCAACCCCACCCACAACGACGAGATGCCCGGCATCTTGATGGAGATCGCCTTTCACGACGCCGCAGCCGACGCCACGCACCTCAAGGAGCCGGCGTTCCGCTACCTCGCCGCGCGCGCCATCGCCCAGGGCATCGTGCGCTACTTCGCCGACAAGGACGGCGCCGCGCCGCAGTTCTCCCCCGAGCCGCCCACGGAGGTCTCCGCGGTCAACACCGCCGGGGGCAAGGTGCGCGTCTCGTGGAAGGCGCCCGCGGTCGACGGGCAGGGCGTCGGCGGGGCCGCCGCGAAGACCTACCGCGTGTACCAGAGCGCCGACGGCCTCGGCTGGGACGAAGGCGTCCCCGCGCTGGGCACCTCGCTCGAGCTGACGCTGCCCTCGGGCGCGGCCCGCTACTTCCGCGTCACCGCGCTCAACGACGGCGGCGAGTCGTTCCCGTCCGTGGTGGTCGGCGCTCGAGCGCCGCTCGCGGGCTACGGCACCGCCCTCCTCGTCAGCGCGTTCGACCGCCTCGAGGCGGCCATGGCGCGCAGCGACGACCTGTCCGCGTACACGCTCGGCAACGTGCTGCGCATCATCCTCCCGCGGCTCAACGACGGCGCGCTCCTGCGCCGGCCCGGCGAGGCCCTCGACGCCGCGAAGGTCGGCTTCGACGGCGCCAGCTCCGACGCGGTCGCCTCGGGGGCGGTGAAGCTCGACGGCTACGCGCTCGTCGGCTGGTTCTCGGGGCGGGGGCATTCCGCTTCCAGCGTGCTCAACGCGGCGGAGCGGACCGCGCTCACCACCTACGCGCAGAGCGGCAAGCCGCTGCTCGTCACCGGCGCCACGGCCGCGCGGCTGCTCGCCGCCGGAGCGGCGGAGGACAAGGGCGCGCTGAGCTCGGTGCTGCGCGCGCAGTCGGCCGGGAGCACCGCGCAGCTTCAGGTCGTCGGTTCGGCGGGGGAGTTCCTCGAAGGCATCCCCGGCCTCGCGCTCGACGACGGTACCCAGGGCAGCTCCGATACGGGCGCCAGCGACGTGCTCGCCGCCCAGGGCGCCGCGGCGGTGGTGGCGCGCCGGCCCGACGGCGGCGCGGCCGGCGTCGCGGCCGACCACGCGCTCGTCTACCTGGGCTTCCCCTTCGAGTCGGTCACCTCGCGACCCGCGCGGCTCGACGTCATGGCCCGCGTGCTCGACTACTTCGGCCTCCGCCCCGACGCGGGGCCCGACGTGCCCGATGCCGGGCCCGAGCTGCCTGACGCGGGCGCCGCCGACGCCGGCCTGCCCGACGGGGGGCAGTTGCCCATCGTGCTCCCCGCCATCTCCGACGTGCTCGACGACGGCCACGCCAAGGGCGGCTGTGGCTGTGCGACGTCGGGCCCGGGGCTCGTCCTGCTCGCGGTGGCTGCGCTCAGCCGCCGTCGCTTCCGCCGGTGACGGTGTAGTGCTTTCGCTTGGGGCAGAGCGTGCGGCAGGGCGCGCCGGCGTCCGGTGACGTGCAGTCGTGGGCTGCCGCGCCCGCGTCCGCTGCCTCGACGCCGATGGTCCGGGACGGAACCTCGGTGGTGGTGAAGCAGTAGCTGCCCCCGCTGGCCCCCGGAGGCGGCGCCGAGGTCTGGAACGCCTGTGCGGTGTAGGGAGTGCACAGCGGCAGGTTCGACTTGAGGCACGAGTAGACGCGCAGCGCGTCGTCTGGCCCACCGTCCGTCCGATCACAGGTCCCGCACGGACCGAGCGGACAGTCGCCGCTGCAGCTGGAGACCACCAGCGCCGCCCCGTCCACCGGCTGGAGACACGCCGAGAGCATGACGAGCGCCAGCACGAGGAACCGTCCCATGGAGCGCTTCCTCGCCCGGGGCCGGGGTCGGCGTCAAACCGCCGTCAGAACACCTTGAGGAGCCGCAGCTGCACGCCGACGCTCTTCTGCCCGTTGGAGAGGAAGCCCACCGCCACGTAGCCGTCGATCTGGAAGATGTCCGCCGCGAGCACGTGCAGGCCAGGGCCCACCGCGGCCCCGAAGCGCGGCTTCACCGTGCCCAGCTCGCGGTTGATCTCCCCGTAGCCCGCCATGTCCACGAAGGCGCCCACCTTGAAGAAGTCGCGCACCAGCGAGAAGCGGAACTCCGCCGAGCCGCTGCCCGCCGCGCGCGACCACGGCGCCCCCGGCGCTTCCCGCAGGTGCAACCCGGCGATGGGCTCCTCGTCGTGGAACACCACGTCGCCCCACAGCCAGGCCCCGCGCGCCTGGAAGATGAGGTCGTGCCAGCCGAGCGGGATCAGCAGCCGCCACCAGGCCCGCACCTCGCCGACGCCCGGGCCGCGGAGGTCGAAGCTGTCGAGGTAGCGCCGCACCTGCGCTCCGACTTCCTGACCGCGGTCGCTGCGCAGCGGGTCCATGCTCACCACCCAGAGGAACTCGCCGCCGATGAAGCCCCGCAGCGGCGGCTGGTCCGGCGCGGCCACCTCGTTGCCCGCCTGGTCCACCAGCCCGCGGATCGCGCGCAGCCGGGCGCCACCCACCAGCGACAGCCGGCTCGTCGGCTGGAAGTTCCACGTCACGCCCATGCGCGCCACGCCGGTGAACGCCTGGTAGTTCTCCAGCGCCAGGTCCGGCCGCTGCCGCCCGAGCGCCTCGCCTTCCACCGACACGTCGACGCGCACCGGGCCCACCGGCGGCGTCGCCCAGAAGGCCTCCATGAAGGCGCGCGAGAAGGCGAAGTACGGGGCCTTGGTGACCAGCTCGCGGCGAACGCCCAGTCCGACGCTCGCCTGCGCCCGCCAGCGGTCCTGCCCGAACAGCAGCCCCTGACCTTGCTGGCGCAGCCCCAGCTCGAGCCCGTCGTAGTACCCGACGCGCACGTCGAGCGCGAGACCGCGCGGCCACTCGTCGTCGGGGAACACCAGGTGCAGCTCGTAGCGGCGCCGGCCGCCCAGCAGCACCTCCGCCTCGGGGAGAATCGAGGTGTCGAGCTGGGGCCCGACGTGGTGGGGCACGCTGACCTCGACCAGCTCCAGCCGCGGCCTCGGGCCCCCGACCTCTTCCACCAGCTGGTCCAGCCGCCGCTCGAGCTGCGGCCGGTTGAAGGCTTCCCGGTCCGCGGTGAGCAAGATGCGCATGCGCAGGCGGGGCAGGGTGAGCGGCCCGCGCACCACCAGCTTGTTGAGCCGCCCTTCGTCGACGTGGAGGGTCAGGGTCCCACCCTCGGTGGTCGCCACCACCGTCGCCAGCTCGAAGCCCGCCCGCTTGAGGAAGGCCTCGGTCCGCTGCTGCGCCTGCGCCGGGCTCCCGTGGAAGAGCTCGTCGGTCCCCAGGATGAGCCGGTACACCTCTTCCGGCACTGCGCGGTTGCCTTCCAGCTCGAGGCGCCAGCCGTCGGTCGGCAGGGTCCCCGCGTCGGTGAGGCCCAGGGCCTCGGCGCCCACGCCCCCATCGGCCGCCGCCAGGGCGACCGCCAGCACCACCGTCAGCACGGCCTGCGCTCCACCGGGCCCCTTGTACTGCACGAAAGGCCCTGTCGCTGTTCGTTGACGCGCCGATGCCCCACCCGTACCTTGCGCGCCCTCGAGTCACTCTCTCCCGGAGGTTTCGTCATGGCGGTCAAGTTCGCGATCAATGGTTTCGGCCGCATCGGCCGCATGGTGCTGCGCGCCGCGCTCAGCCGCAAAGAGAAGGACGTGGAGATCGTCGCCATCAACGACCTCGACAAGCCGGCCACCCTGGCGCACCTCTTCAAGTACGACAGCGTGCACCGCAACTGGCCGGGCACCGTCAGCACCAGCGAGAAGGGCTTCCTCATCGACGGCAAGGAGTACCGGGTCACCGCCGAGAAGGACCCCGCCAAGCTGCCGTGGAAGGAGCTCGGCGTCGACGTGGTGCTCGAGTGCACCGGCCGCTTCACCGACAAGGAGAAGTGCTCGCTCCACCTCCAGGCCGGCGCCAAGAAGGTGCTGATCAGCGCCCCCGGCAAGAGCCCCGACCTCACCGTCGCCTTCGGCATCAACCACGACAGCTACGACCCCGCGAAGCACCACATCATCAGCAACGCGTCGTGCACCACCAACTGCCTCGCGCCCACCGCCAAGGTGCTCAACGACACCTTCGGCATCCAGCACGGGCTGATGACCACCATCCACAGCTACACCAACGACCAGCGCATCCTCGACCTGGTGCACGACGACCTGCGCCGCGCCCGCGCCGCCGCGCTCTCGATGATCCCCGCCACCACCGGCGCCGCGAAGGCCATCGGCGAGGTGCTGCCCGCGCTCAAGGGCAAGCTCAACGGCATGGCGGTGCGCGTGCCCACCCCGAACGTCTCGCTGGTCGACCTCACCGTGGTGCTCAAGAAGGCCACCACCGCGGAAGAGATCAACGCCGCGTTCAAGAAGGCCGCCGAAGGCCCGCTCAAGGGCGTGCTCGAGTACAGCGAGGCCCAGACGGTCTCCATCGACTACAACGACAACCCGCACTCGGCGATCTTCGACGCCACCAACACCTCGGTCATCGACGGCACCCTGGCCAAGGTCATGGCCTGGTACGACAACGAGTGGGGCTACTCGAACCGCATGGTCGACGTGGCGAAGTACCTCGTCCAGAAGCAGTAGCGAGGGAACCGCGCGTGGCCATCAAGACGATCGAGGAGCTCGAGCTGTCCGGCAAGCGGGTCTTCGTCCGGGTGGACTTCAACGTCCCCCTGGACGACGCCGGCAAGGTGACCGACGACACCCGCATTCGCGAGGCGCTGCCCACGCTGAAGAAGGTGATCGCTTCCGGTGGGCGGCTGATCGTCGCTTCCCACCTCGGGCGCCCCAAGGGGCCGGACCCCAAGCTCTCGCTCCTGCCCGCGTCCGAGAAGCTGCGCGCGCTCCTCGGCGGCCAGGTCGAGGTGCTGCAGGCCGACGACTGCACCGGCGACGGCGTCGCCAAGATGGCCAAGGAGCTCAAGCCCAACCAGGTGCTGGTGCTCGAGAACCTGCGCTTCCACAAGGAAGAGGAAGCCAACGACGAGGCCTTCTCCCGCGCGCTCGCCTCGCTCTGCGACGTCTACGTCAACGACGCCTTCGGCACCGCGCACCGCGCCCACGCCTCGACCGCCGGCATGGCCGCCTTCGTGAAGGAGAAGGCCGTCGGCTTCCTCATCCGCAAGGAACTCGAGCACCTCGGCAAGCTCCTCAAGGGCGCCGAGAAGCCCTTCGTCGCCGTGCTCGGCGGCTCCAAGGTGTCGGACAAGATCAAGGTCATCGACAACCTGCTGCCCAAGGTGAACACCCTGCTCATCGGCGGGGCCATGGCCTACACGTTCCTCAAGGCCCAGGGCGTCGCGGTGGGCAAGAGCCGCGTCGAAGAAGACAAGCTCGCGCTCGCCACCCGCCTCCTCGACAGCGCCAAGCGCCTCGGCGTCGAGCTCGTGGTGCCCGTCGACCACGTGGTCGGCACCTCGCCCGACGAGAAGTCGGCCGCCGAGGAGGTCCCGGGTCGCGCCATTCCCGACGGGAAGATGGGGCTCGACATCGGCCGGCAGACGCGAATGCTCTACCGCCAGCACATCCTCGGGGCGCGCACCGTGCTGTGGAACGGGCCCATGGGCCTCTTCGAGGTCGCCAAGTTCGCCGAAGGCACCCGCGCCGTCGCCGAGGCCATGGCCGCCAACACCAAGGCCCAGACCGTCATCGGCGGCGGTGACAGCGCGGCGGCGGTGAACGACTTCCACCTCGCCGAGAAGATGACCCACGTCTCCACCGGCGGCGGCGCCTCGCTCGAGTTCCTCGAAGGCAAGCCGCTGCCCGGCATCACCGCGCTGGAGTGACCATGCCCCGCAAGACCTTCGTCGCCGGCAACTGGAAGATGCACAAGACCACCGCGGAGTCGGTGGCGCTCGCCCGCGAGCTGCGCCAGCTCCTCGCCCAGGTCCGCGACCGGGTGCAGATCGCCGTGGCGCCTCCGTTCACCTCGCTCCACCCGGTGGCCCAGGCGCTCGAAGGGTCGAACCTCGAGGTCGCCGGCCAGACCTGCCACTTCGAGGTGCAGGGCGCGTTCACCGGCGAGGTGTCCGCTCCCATGGTGCGCGAGGCCGGAGCCCGGCACGTCATCCTCGGGCACTCCGAGCGCCGCCAGTTCTTCGGCGAGACCGACGAGACGGTGAACAAGCGGGTCCACGCCGCGCTCAAGGCGGGGCTCCTGCCCATCGTCTGCGTGGGCGAGACGCTCCAGGAACGCGAAGGGAACCGCACCCTCGAAGTCGTCTCCCGCCAGGTGAAGGGCGCGCTCGCGGGCATCGGCGCCGACGTCGGCAAGACCTTCACCCTGGCCTACGAGCCGGTGTGGGCCATCGGCACCGGGAAGACCGCCACCTCCCGCCAGGCCCAGGAAGTCCACGCCCACGTGCGCTCGCTCCTCAAGGAACTCTGGGGCGCCGCCGCCGACGAGGTGCGGATCCAGTACGGCGGCTCGGTGAAGCCCGACAACGCCGCCGAGCTCCTCTCCCAGCCCGACATCGACGGGGCCCTGGTGGGGGGCGCCAGTCTCAAGGCGGCCGATTTCGCCGCGATCGTCAAAGCGAAGGGTTGACCCTGGCGAACCGGGTGTGCTTTTGAGCCGCCCTCGGTTCACTCCCCACGAAGGGCTGTCATGCTGATCTTCTTCTCGTCGCTCCACGTGCTGCTCTGCGTGTTCATGATCTTCGTCATCCTCCTCCAGCCCGGAAAGGATGCCGGCATGGGCGCGGCCCTCGGTGGCGGCGCGGCGACCAGCGCCTTCGGCGGCCGCGGCGCCGTGTCCTTCCTCGGGAAGGTCACCGCCGTCTGCGCCATGGGGTACTTCATCACCTCGCTCGGTCTGTCGTTTGTCGGGTTGCGGACCTCGGTGACGTCGGGTGTCACCGTGACCACGCCCGCGCCGACCCCCGCTCCGGCCGACACCGCCCCCGCGGCTCCCGCCGTGCCCTCGGGCACCGAGGCCCCCAAGGCGGAAGCCCTCGGCGGCACCGGCACCGCGGTCCCTGTGGAGGCTGCTCCGGCCGCCCCTGCCGCGCCGGCCGGCGAGGCGCCCAAGACGCCGTGATTTGAGGGCTGGAACCGTTCTCGTTTTCTGTTAGGTGCAGCACCGCAGTTGCCCAGGTGGTGGAACTGGTAGACACACCATCTTGAGGGGGTGGCGCCGAAAGGTGTGCGGGTTCGAATCCCGCCCTGGGCACTCCGACAAGGCCTCCGGGAAACCGGGGGCCTTTCGTGTTTCTGAAGGGTGGTGCGCTGGCACCACGCGGTCGCCCGCGGGTACTCTCCGAGGTCCCGCCGCGTCGGTGACGTCGACGCATCCCCTCCACCGTTCACCCCAGTCTCCTCGTGCCGACCCACGAGCCCTTCTCCACCGCACTGCTGCTCGCCGGCCTCGGGCTCCTGCTCGGGGTGAGTGCGCTCGCCAGCCGCGCGGCACCCCGGCTCGGCGTGCCGGTCGCCTTGCTGTTCCTGGGCGTCGGCATGCTCGCGGGCTCCGACGGCGTGCTCGGCATCGCGTTCGAGGACTACGCGCTCACCTTCCGCTTCGGCACCGCAGCGCTGGTGCTGATCCTCTTCGACGGCGGGCTCAACACCCCCTTGAGCGCGGTGAAGGAAGGGCTGTGGCCTGCCGCCGCGGTGGCCACCTTCGGCGTGCTGGGCACCACCGGCCTCACCGGCGTCGCGGCCCACGCGCTCGGCTTCCCGTGGGACCAGGCCTTCCTGCTCGGCGCCATCGTCAGCTCCACCGACGCCGCCGCGGTGTTCTCGGTGCTGCGCGGCAGCGGCGTGCACCTCGAGCGCCGCGTGGGCGTGACCCTGGAACTCGAGTCCGGCCTCAACGACCCCATGGCCGTCATCCTCACCACCGCGCTCACCGCGGTGGCCGTCGGCGGCGAGCGCGTCGGGCCGGCGCTGGGCCTCCAGGCCGTGGTCGAGATGGCGATCGGCGCCGGCTTCGGGCTCGCCTTCGGCCTCGGCGGCCGCTGGGTCCTCACCCGGGCGAGACTCCCCGCGGCGGGGCTCTACCCGGTGCTCTCCCTGGCGCTCGCGCTGCTCGCCTTCGGGGTGCCCACGCTCGCGCACGGCAGCGGCTTCCTCGCGGTGTACCTGGCGGCGATGCTGCTCGGCGCGGGGGCGATTCGCTACCGCACCGGCGTGCTGCGCGTGCACGACGCGCTCGCCTGGCTCGCCCAGGTGCTCATGTTCCTGCTGCTCGGCCTGCTCGTCTTCCCGTCGCATCTCCCGGAGGTCGCTCCGCAGGGGCTCGCGCTCGGGCTCTGGCTCGCCCTGGTGGCGCGCCCGGCGGTGGTGGTGCTCTGCCTGTTGCCCTTCGGCTTCTCGTTCAAGGAAGCCGTGTACGTCGGCTGGGTGGGGCTGCGAGGCGCGGTGCCCATCATCCTCGCCACGGTGCCGGTGCTCGCCGCGGTGCCCGGCGCGCAGCGCCTGTTCGACGTCGTCTTCTTCGTGGTGGTGGTGAACGCCGTGGTGCCCGGCGCCACCGTGGGGTGGGTCACCCGGAAGCTCGGGCTGGAAAGCCACGCGCCCCCCGCTCCCCCGGCGGCGCTGGAGATCACCAGCACCCAGCTCGTCAACGGCGCGCTGCGCACTTACTACCTGACGCCGGAAGCCGCGGTGGTGGGCGCCACCCTCGCCGAGCTGCCGTTTCCCCCCAGCGCGGCGGTGACGCTCATCGTGCGGGGCGACGCGCTGATCGCGCCCAAGGGCGCCACCGCGCTGCAGGCGGGCGACCACGTGACGGTGTTCAGCCACCGCGAAGACGAAGCGCTGATGCAGCTGCTCTTCGGGCGCAGCGACGATCACTGACGCGGCGACGGGCCGCGCAGCGTCGAGAGCGTCTCCCGCACCGTGCGCAGGAGCCCCTCGGCCGCGCCCGACTTGCGCACGAAGCCCCTGGCGCCGCACTCGCGCGCGCGCACCTCGAGCTCCCGCTCGTCGAGGTCCGAGAAGAGCAACACCGGCACGTCGGCCAGGCCGTGCGAGCGCAGCACCTCCACCACCTGGGGCCCCTTCACCGTCGGCATGTTCACGTCGAGCAGCACCAGGTCGACCCGCTCGCGCCGCAGGCGCATCGCCACCATGAGCGGGTTGTCCAGCGTCGCCACGTCGTAGCCGGCGCCCTCGAGCACCATGCGCGTCGCTTCCAGCAAGATGGGCGAGTCGTCGCAGACCAGGATCTTCTGCCGCACCGGCACCTGGAGCGTCGCCGACGGACTCGGCTTCGGCGGCTGCACCGTCACCGGCAGCCCCGTGGGCGGGCCGGCCACCCGCTTGATCATCGCCGCGATGGCGTCGAGCGGAGCCACCTCGTCCACCACCCCGAGGTCGAGCGCCGCCTGTGGCATGCCCGCCACCGCGCAGGTCGACGGCTCCTGCACCGCCGTGAAACCACCCACCCGGCGCAGGTGCAGCAGCCCCGCGGCGCCGTCGGCCCCCATGCCCGTCATCAGCACCGCCGCGCTGCGCGCACCGAGCGCCAGCGCCATCGAGCTGAAGAGCGCGTCGACCGACGGACAGTGGAGCACGTCGCGCCGCGGCCGGCTGAGCCCCGCCCGCAGCGACGAATCGATGGTGAGGTCGAAGCCCGGCGGCGCCAGGTAACAGTGCCCAGGCAAGAGACGATCGCCCGGCGTCGGCGCCCGCACCGGCAGCTGCGCCGTCTCCGACAGGAACTTGAGGAAGCTCTCGAAGAAGTCGGCCGCCAGGTGCTGCACCACCGCGACCGGTACCGGCAGCGCCGAGGTCAGCGCCCCCAGCACCTTGGCCAGCGCCCGGGGCCCTCCGGTGGACACGCCGATGCCCACCATCAGCGGCGGCGGCCGCCCCTCGACGAGCCGGGGCGACGGGGGAGGGGACGGGCGCGGCCTCGGGGCATCGGCGTTCGCCAGCTGCGCCATGCGCTGCACGAAGGCCGACAGCGCCGCCTCGTCGCCCCCGAAGACCTCGGACTTCGCCACCAGCTCCATCGCCCCCTTGGCCATCGCCTCGGAGTTGATGTCGCTCTTGCCCGGGTTGGTCCGCTCCGAGATCACCACCACCGGCACCGCGCGCTCGAGCACGATGCGCTCCATCGCCTTGAGCCCGCCCATGCCCGGCATGTGCAGATCCATCGTCACCAGGTCGGGCTTGAGCTCGCGCGCCAGCGCGATCGCATCCTCGCCGGTCTTCGCCTCGCCCACCACCTGCAGCGCCCCGGTGGACTCGAGCGATCGGCGCAGCCACTCGCGCGCGAGCATCGAGTCGTCGACGATGAGCACCCGGCGCGGCACCAGACGCGGGAGTGTCGCAGATCGGCGGCGGGGTCGCCGGGCGATCGCTCCGAGGCCGAGAATCAGGCTCCGGAGCGATTGCGGGCGACCCGCTGCTACAGCCATGATGGGCGCTGCAGCCGGCTGTAAAGCTTTACCGCCGATTGCCCGGACCTACCGTGGCGCGCATGAAAGACGATTCCCGGCAGCTCGAGCTCACGCTCCGCCCGCGCCTGCGCGTCATCCAGGGTGAAGGCCAGCGCAAGGACGAGCCCCTCGAGAGCCGCGACGCGGTCGCCCGCGTGCTGATGGAGACCGGCGCCGACCTGCTCCTGCGCCGCATCTCTCCCGAGCGCGCCCAGGAAGTCGAAGAGCGTGTCGACGAGGTGCTGCGCCTGTTCGATCGCGCCGACAAGCACCCCGCGGCGCTCGCCGACCTCAAGCTCAAGCTCGACGAGCTCGAGCTCCTGGTGCGCGAGACCCGCGCCGCCCGCCGCCGCCGCGCGCGCTGAAGCCGCCGCCCGAGCGGTTGCCGCGCTGCGTCAGGTTTTGTTGATTTCAGAATCAATGGCGTGTATCTGCCGCGCAGCTGCTCCACGCGTCAGGAGGCGTCATGGCTGCATCGACTGGACCCCACCGGGTCGCCATCGTGGCCGGGGTCCGCACCCCGTTCGTGAAGGCGGGCACGGTGTTCGCCGGGCTCACCGCACTCGACCTGGGCCGCATCGCCGTGCAGGAACTCGTGCAGCGCTCCGACGTCGACCCCCTGGAGATCGACCAGTGCGTCTTCGGCCAGGTGATCCCCACCCTGACCGCCACCAGCATCGCCCGAGAGGTGGTGCTCGCCGCCGGGCTGCCCCGCCGCATCGAAGCCCACACCGCCGTGCGCGCCTGCGCCACCAGCCTCCAGGCCCTGGTCGACGCCGGCAACGCCATCGCGCTCGGCCAGTCGCACGTCGCCATCGCCGGCGGCACGGAGTCGATGTCCGACCCGCCGATCTTCACCAGCCGCCCGCTCGCCCAGGCGCTGGTGCAGTCGAGCCGCGCCCGCTCGCTGCCCGAGAAGCTGCGCCCGTTCCAGCGGCTCAAGCCGAAGGACCTCATCCCCGTGCCGCCCGCCATCGCCGAGTACTCGACGGGCATGACCATGGGCGAGAGCGCCGAGAAGATGGCCAAGGAGAACGGCATCACCCGGCGCGAGCAAGACGAGATCGCGCTCGCCTCGCACCGCAACGCCGCCGCCGCGTGGAAGGCCGGCAAGTTCGACGGCGAGGTGGTGCACGTGCCGGTGCCGCCGCGCTACGAGGAGACCGCCGCCGCCGACAACATCGTGCGCGAAGACACCACGCTCGACGCGCTGCTGGCGCTCAAGCCGGTGTTCGATCGCAAGTACGGCACCGTCACCGCCGGCAACGCCTCGCCGCTCACCGACGGCGCCGCGGCCCTGCTGGTGATGAGCGAGGCGCGCGCCAAGGCGCTCGGCAAGCAGCCGCTCGGCTACCTGCGCTCCTGGGCCTTCGCCGCCACCGACCCCGCCGACCAGCTGCTCCAGGGCCCCGCGTACGCCGCGCCCATCGCGCTCGATCGCGCCGGCATGTCGCTCAAGGACATCGACATCGTCGAGATGCACGAGGCCTTCGCGGCCCAGGTGGCGTCGAACATCCAGGCGCTGGCGTCGCCTGCCTTCGCCAAGAAGCTCGGCCGCGCGGGACCCGTCGGCGAGGTCGACCGCAGCCGCCTCAACGTGAACGGCGGGTCGATTTCCCTGGGCCACCCCTTCGCCGCCACCGGCGCGCGCATCGTCACCCAGGCGCTGCGCGAGCTGCAGCGGCGCGACAAGAGCACCGCGCTGTGCACCGTGTGCGCCGCCGGCGGCCTCGGCGCGGCCATCGTCCTGGAGCGTGCGTGATGGGCAAGACCGAGGAGACGTTCCGCTACGAGCTCGAAGGCGAGGTCGCCGTCGTCACCTTCGACGACCCCACCGAGGCGGTGAACACGCTCTCGCCCGAGACCGGGCGCGCCTTCGAGGCGCTGCTCACCCGCGCTGCCTCCGACGCGGCGGTCAAGGCCGTGGTCTTCACCTCCGGCAAGAAGGACAGCTTCGTCGCCGGGGCGAAGATCGACTTCGTCACCGCCATCAAGACCGCCGCCGAGGCGAGCCGCATCTCCCGCGAGGCGCAGGCCAGCTTCGACCGGCTGGAAGCGTTCCCCAAGCCGGTGCTCGCCGCCATCAACGGCGCCTGCCTCGGCGGGGGCCTCGAGTGGGCGCTCGCCTGCGACTACCGCCTCGCCACCGACAGCCCGAAGACCTCGCTCGGGCTCCCCGAGGTGCAGCTCGGGCTCATTCCCGGCGCGGGCGGTACCCAGCGGCTGCCCCGGCTCATCGGCGCGCAGGCCGCGCTCGACCTCATCCTGTCCGGCAAGACGCTGAAGGCGAAGAAGGCGCTCAAGCTCGGCGTGGTCGACGAGGTGGTGCCGGCCCCCATCCTCCGCCAGGTCGCGCTCAAGCGGGCGCAGGAGCTCGCCGCGGGCACGCTCGCCCCCGAGCGCGGCCGGGGCTTCACCCCCGAAGGCAAGGGCGTCGCCGGAATCCTCAAGGGGCTCGCCAACCGCGAGGCGTGGACCGAGCTCGCACTGGAAGACAACCCGCTCGGTCGCAAGGTGCTCTTCGACCAGGCGAGGAAGGTGCTCCTCAAGAAGACCCGCGGCCAGTACCCCGCCCCCGAGAAGGCGCTGGAGGTGATCCGCTTGGGCCTCGACAAGGGGCAGGCCGCCGGCCTCGAGGCCGAGGCCCAGGCCTTCGGCGAGCTGGTGGTGAGCGACGTGTCGCGGCGGCTGGTCGAGATCTTCTTCGCCACCACCGC
>JAIBBQ010000102.1 GCA_019694595.1 Myxococcaceae bacterium | reverse complement strand
AACCCGACCGTCGACACCGCCGCCAAGGCGTGGACCAAGGGGTTCGCGGCCGCCATTCGCTCCGCGGCGGGCGACAGCAAGACGCTCACCGCCACCAAGGTGGCGCAGATGACCGGGCCCTTCGCGGACAACGCGAAGAACTTCTTCGAGCGCACCGGCCGCAAGTCGGCCAGCGTCGAGGTGGTCATCGACAGCGGCGCCCGCTACGTGCGCAGCGCGTCGACGGCGGCGGCGGGGGCCGACGGCAAGCTCTCGCTCAAGGACATGGAGAAGCTGCCGGGCGACCTGGTCACCGACATGCTGTGGATGCGCGGCAAGGTGGAGCCCGAGGCCTCGAGCACCAACGCGTCGCTGACCAAGGCGATCGCCGCCATGGACATCCCGGAGATCGGCGACTACGGCAAGCACGTCTCCGTCACCAGCTACCCGTCGAACACCTCGCTCGCCGACGTGCTGCGCGCGGAGACGAACTGGGACGGCTTCACCGACGCGGAGATGATCAAGGAGTTCAAGGGCACCAAGGGTGACGCCGCGGCCACCAGCTTCCAGGCCGACATGGACGAGGTCGGCGCCCAGGAGCGCGAGAACGCCGACGACGACGCCTCGGGCCGCAAGCTCGAGCGGCTCTTCAAGAACTTCGGGGCGGCGGCGGTGGCGGAGTTCACCCCGGCGTCCAAGTTCGCCAGCCTGGAGTACGGCGTGCACGGCATCTCCGAAGACGGAGACACGGAGTACCGCCTGCTGGTCGCCAAGGAGAAGACCGGCGCCTGGAAGGTGCTGCAGTACCAGGACTTCCCGTTCTAGGCCGCCGCGCTACTTCACGAAGTTCACGGCCTGGTTCAGGTTGAGCGGCAGCTGGATGCCGCCCGACTGGACCTGGGCGTTGAAGGCCACCTGCGACTGGCCACCGCGCACGGCGTTCACCACCGCGCCCGCGGCGCCGAGGAAGCTCACGGTGAGCGGCAGCGTCACCTGCTTCACGCCCTTGCCCTCGAGCGCGCCCAGGTTGCCCGTCGACAGCGTGCCCACCTGGCTCCCGGCGATGGACAGGCCGCCGGTGATCTGCGCGATGGGCAGCGGGAACGAGTTGCGGTTGCCGATGGACAGGGGGAACTCGAGCGTCGCGCCCTGGATGCCGACGTTGGTGACCTTCGGGTTCTCGAAGTGCACCGTGGGCAGCTTGGGCACCTCGAAGTCGCCGTCCTTCTCCAGCGGGAGCTTGATGAGGCCCAGCGGGGTGTCGATGCCCAGGTGGCCCTGCGCGCGGTAGTGCGCGGTGTCCTTGGTGAGGAAGGTCTGCACCACCTGCGCGATGTCGGCGAACTTGAGGCCGACGGGGAAGAGCAGGTCGCTCTGGCCGTTGGCGGCCACCTGGAAGCCGCGCGGCGGCGAGCCGGCCACCACCTGCTTCTCGTCGACGAAGAAGGCGTAGTCGACCTCCGCCAGGTTGAGGCCCATCGAGTTCGGGTTGTTGAGCAGCCAGGTGAGGTCGACCCCGATGCCCTCGAAGGACGCGTCGCGCAGCGCGAGCGACTTGAAGGCCAGCGTCGGGGTCTGGAACGCGGTGCTGAGGAACTGCTTCAAGAAGGCGCAGCCGGAAGCGGTCAGCATCACCAGGGCGCCACACGCCAGCAGGGCTCGTCGCATGGGCGAGCCAGCTAGCAGATATGCTGTGTGGCTCGAAAGGCGGCACCCATGTCCCTCGTCGGAAAGCTCCTCCACTCGCTGGCCGCGAGCCGCGCCCCCAAGGCGATGGCGCGCGTCGAAGCGACCGCCGCCACGCTCAACGCGCAGCCGCCGGCGGACTTCAGCGCCATCACTTCCAAGTACGAGGACGGTGCGCACCTGCCGGCGCGGCCGCTGGAGGTCGCGGGAGCGGATCAGCTCACCCCCTCGTCGCGGCCCCCGCCGTCGCTCGACTACGCGAAGCTCGACCACCAGGGCCGCCGCTTCCTGAGCGGAGGCCGCACCGCGGCGCAGGTCGAGGCCGAGACCGGGCAGCCGGCGGTGGAGCCCAAGCGCCTGTACGCGTCGCTCCCGCACGGGGCCACCATCGAGGCGCGGGTGTCCGCGCTGGTGGAGGCTGCGAAGCGCGAGGGGGCCGACGGCACCAGCGCCTTCGACCGCGGCACGCTGATTCTCACCGCGGGGACCGGCAGCGGCTTCGTGGAGCCGGTGGGCGTCAACGCGGTGGAGAGCTTCGCCCACGGTGACGTGGCGACGCTGGCGTTCCAGTACAACGACCAGCCGTCGACCAACTCGGCGCCCGAGGTGCCCGAGGCCACGCGCGAGTTCGAGCAGCTGCTGGTGGCGGTGAACGAGGAGCTCGAGAAGCGCCGCGCGCGCGGCGAGAGCGTGCCGCGGCTGGTGGTGCTGGGCGAGAGCCTGGGGGCGGCGGTGGCGGAGGCGGCGCTGCGCCCGCACTACGGGGAGCTGCGCACCCCGGGCTCGAAGTACCACGTCGACGCGATGCTGCTGTGCGGGCTCCCGGGCTTCCGCGAGCTCCCCGGCGAGGTGGTGCAGGGGCAGGGGAAGGACGGGTTCATCGCCCGGCTGGATCCGCAGCGCCCGGAGAGCACCTGGGGCTCGAGCGCCTACGCGGTGGCGAACAACGGCGACGACCCGGTGCCGCACATCGGCGACTGGAGCACCCTGGTGCAGCGGCCGGCCGACTGGCCGGAGGACAAGCAGTTCTTCCCGTTCGTCTCCATGCTGCAGATGGTGAAGGGGCTCCCGGTCTCGACCCACCCCGAGGCGGGCAAGTTCAACGAGGCGGCGCACGACTACCGGGCGCGCAAGGTGGACCTGGTGGCGAAGTACATCTTCGGCGGCGCCCCGTCCGCGGCGCTGGTCGACCGGGTGAACGGCCGGCAGCGCGAGCTCGAGGCGGCGCGCGGGGAGATGATCGACGCCCAGGTGAACTGGGATCAGCTCCAGTCGAAGCGGACGCCGTAACCCCGGGCGTTCCACTCCCCCAAGGGCCGTTCCCCTGGCGCGCGGCTGGACCGGGAGCTAGTGAAGCGGCCTCTTCTTCGAGAGGTCGCCATGCTCCGCGTCGCCGCTTCGCTCGTCGTCGTCACCGTCGTCCTCGGGTGCAGCAGCACCCCGTCGGGAAGCTCCGGCGGCGGCACTGGCGGCAGTGGCGGCGGCAGCGTGTCTTCCGGTGGTGGCGCGTCTTCCGGAGGCGGGTCGGCGTCGGGCGGCGGCAGCGCCGCGGTCGACGGAGGGCTCACCGAGGCGCAGCGCACGATTCTCGCGGCGCGCCCGTACCGGGTGGTGGTGCCGCGCAGCTACGACGGGGGCACGGCGTCGCCGGTGGTGGTGTTGCTGCACGGCTACGGAGCGACGGGGATCAACCAGGACCTGTACTTCGGGCTGACGGCCACCGCGGAGTCGAAGGGCTTCATCCTCGCCACGCCCGACGGCAAGGTGAACAAGGTGAACGCCCACTACTGGAACGCGACCGACGCCTGCTGCGACTACGAGGGCACGGGGGTCGACGACGTGGCGTACGTGGGGGCCATCATCGACGACCTGGCGGATCGCTACCGGGTGGATCCGCGCCGGGTGTACCTGGTGGGTCATTCGAACGGCGGCTTCATGTCGCACCGCTACGCGTGCGAGCACGCGGAGAAGATCGCGGGCATCGCGAGCCTGGCGGGCGCCAACTGGAAGGACATGGCGAAGTGCCAGCCCTCGCAGCCGCTGGCGGTGTTGCAGATCCACGGCACCCAGGACTCGCTCATCAACTACGACGGCGGCACCATCCAGAACCCGTTCACCTTCCAGACGGCGGGCGACTACCCGTCGGCGCGCGACTCGGTGGCGGTCTTCGCGAAGCGCTTCGGCTGCGCGGCGAGTCTGACCAGCAGCGGCGGCGCCCTGGACATCGACAAGGCGGTGACCGGCGCGGAGACGACGCGGGAGGCCTTCGCGGGCTGCGCCGACGGCGGGGTGGCGGAGCTGTGGACGATGACCGGCGGCTCGCACATTCCGACGCTGGACACGACGTTCGGGCCGCTGGTCTGGGGCTTCCTGTCGGCGCATCCCAAGCCCTGACGGGCAGTTGCGGCGTTCCCGCGTGGCGTTGTCACGCTGTCGCGGGGCGGGCGTTGTGAGGGCATGAACGTCAAGCGCTCGCTGGCCCTGGTCGCGGTGCAGATCCTCGTGGTCTTCGTGCTGACGCAGATGGTGCTGGCGCCGCGGCTGGTGCCGGATCCGGAAGACCTCTACGCGCCGTCGGCGGTGCTGTTCGGCCTGCTGGCCTTCTGTGCGGTGATGGGAGGCGCGGGCCTCGTCTGGTGGGCGTCGGTCGAGCGGCCTGGGCGCACGTGGCGCGAGCTCGGCTGGCACGGCGACCGGCTGGGGCGGCAGCTCGGGCTGGGGGTGCTGGGGGCGCTGGCGTGTCTCGGCATCGCGGCGGGGCTGCTCACTGCGGTGGGGGTGAGTCTGAGCGAGCTGGTGGAGCAGGTGACGTCGTTCTCCTGGCCGCAGCGGCTGGTCTTCGTGTGCATCGGGTTGCAGGCGGCCTTCATCGAGGAGTCGCTCTTCCGCGGCAACCTGATGCCGGCGCTGCGTCGTCACATGGGGCCGGCGGCGGCGCTGGTGCTGACGGCGGTGCTCTTCGCGCTCTACCACCTGAACCCGTCGCCGCTGGCGCTGCTGGGCAAGACCGGCTTCGGCCTGGTCTACGGCGCCCTCGCGCTCACCCAGCGCTCGCTGGTTGCCTCGGCGGTGGCGCACGGTCTGTGCTGGGCGGCGGTGGGCTCTCTCTGAGCGGGGGATCCGAGGCGCGGCTGCGTCCTGAGTTCCTGTCGTCCTGCCGTTTCTCTTCCCGTTTCTCTTCCCGTTCCCTTCATTCCGTCCACTCCGTCCGTTCCGTCTCCGAAGCCCCGTGAACGCACCCGACCCCGAACCCGTCCTGGCGCTCCCTCGCCCCTATCCGGCGAGCAACGCCGGTCCCCGCACCTCACCCTTCCCCCCTGCCGCGAAGCGCGCGCGTCGCTTCCCCGCAAGCCTTCTGTCCGTCACCAGATACCTCCACATCGCCACATGCGGCCCGAGCTCGCGCTGTGGCTCCAGTCCCTGTCCCATCCGCACGAGCTGGCACCAATAGAACGCCATCTCCGCGAACCCATCGAGCCTCCTCCAGATCGTCCTGGGCGCCCTCGGCGCGGCGGTCACCTCCCCGGCCAGCACCTTCCTCGGCAGCTCCGGGTCGAGCGCCATCGGCCTCGCGAGCCCGACGATGGCGCACGCCCCTTCCCCGAGCGCACCCTCCATCACCGCGCGCGACCGGAATCCTCCGGTGAGCATCAAGGGCGTGTCTCCGACCTCGCGGGCCTTCCGCGCGAAGTCGAGGAAGTACGCCTCGCGTGGCGCGTGGCGCGCCTCCTTCCCGAAGTCTCCGAAGCTGGCGCCTTGCTCGTACGTGCCCCCCGAGAGCTCGATGAAGTCGAGCGCCTCGGCCTGGAGCAGCCGGAGCACCTCGAGCGAATCCTCCTCGGTGAAGGCGCCGCGCTGGAAGTCTGAGGTGTTGAGCTTCACCGCCACTGCGAAGTTCCGGGGCACCCGGCGCTTCACCTCGCGGACGCACTCCAGGAGCAGCCGGGCGCGGTTCTCCACGCTGCCCCCGTACCGGTCCTCGCGGCGGTTGGTGAGCGGCGAGAGGAACTGGTTCAGGAGGTACCCGTGGGCGGCGTGCACCTGCACCCCATCGAAGCCGGCGGCGGCGCAGACCGCGGCGGCGTCCCCGAAGCGCTTCACCACGTCGGCGAGTTCCTCGAGGCTCGCGGCCCGCGGCGCGCCGAAGCTGTTCATGAACTTCACCGCGGCGACCGCCGAAGGCGCCAGCGGGTGGGCGGCGACGTAGCCGGGGGTCTGCCGTCCGGCGTGGTTCAGCTGCACGATGACCTTGGCGCCGTGGGCCTTTCCCGCGCGCGCCCAGCGGCCGAGCAGCGCGAGGTCGCTCCCCCCGTCGAGCACCACGTCGCCGGAGCGCACCGGGTGCCGTCCGTCGACCACCGCGTTCCCGGTCAGGAGCAGGCCGGCGCCCGACTGCCCGAAGCGCTCGTAGAGGCGGATGAGCGCGGGCGTGGGCTGTCCCCGCTCGTCGGCCAGCGACTCGGTCATGGAGGCCTTGGCCAGCCGGTTGGACAGGGTGAGGCCGCTGCGGGTGGTGACGGGTGTCTCGAGCATAAAGACATGGATATCGCACGGTCGTTTGTTTTGTCAAACGACCGTATTTTTACCAATACGACCGTAAGATTCGTGGCATGGTGACGGGCATGGGCAGGGCTGCGGCGCGGCTGAGTCACGGAGAGCGGACGCGTCGGGAAATCCTCGACGTGGCGGTGCAGCTCGGCGCGACGGAAGGGCTCGAGGGGCTGACCATCGGCCGGCTCGCGGACGCGGTGGGGCTCAGCAAGGGCGGCACCTACGCGCACTTCGGCTCCAAGCTTTCGCTGCAGCTGGCGACGGTGGAGACGGCGCTCACCCAGTTCCAGGAAGAGGTGGTGGCGCCGGCGCTCCAGCACCCGCCCGGCGTCGAGCAGCTGCGGGCCTTCACCGACGGGTACTTCGCCTACCTCGAGCGGCGGCGGGACCGGGGCGGGTGCTTCTTCACCGCGGCGGCGCTGGAGTTCGACGACCGGCCGGGCGAGGTGCGCGACGCGCTTCGTGCCGCGGTCGAGGCGCGCGACGCGGTCATCAAGGGCGCGCTGGGCGCCGCGGTCGAGGCCAAGGAACTCCCCAGGACCACCGACGTCGACCAGCTCGCCTTCGAGGTCGCGGCGCTGTGCGTGGGCGCCAACGTGGGCCACCAGCTGCTGCGGCAGTCCGACGCGCTCGAGCGCGCGCGCCGGGCGCTCGACGCGCGGCTCCAGCAGCTCTCGTACGCGGCCCTCGAGCGGCGACGGAAGTAGCAGCGCCGTCCTGGCCTCCGGGTTGCAGTCCTTTCCCGGCATGCGCTCGAGCCGCCTCGTCTCGTGGGTGCTGAGCCTCGCGGTGTCGTCGCTCGCCCGCGCGGCGTCGCCCGACGACTTCGGCGTCGCGGCCTGCCGCCGCGGGAATGACCTCGAGGTGTGGACGCAGATTTCCCAGGACGAAGGGGGCACCACCACCAGCCGGGGGCGCTACTCGCTCCGCGACGGAGGCCAGCGCTGGGAATCGCTGGGGTGGCCACCGCCACCGGTCGAGGGTGGGCAGCTCGAGGACGGGGGCCTCGTCTGGCCCGCGATGCGCAACGACGGGTCGCTCGACTGGGGCGACCCCGGCTGCGCCAGCCTGCGCCCGGTGCGGCTGCGGCTCGACGGGCGGCTGTTCCCGTCCCCCCTGAGCGCCGACTTCATCGCGGCCCTGGAGCGCGACGGCCTCGCGCAGCTGCGTGGGAGCGACCTCTGGCGGCAGCCGCTGGAGCGGCGGCTCGAGCTCTCTGCCGACGGCGGGGTGGTGGCGCGGCTCGACCTCTCCTTGGCCAGGAACGACGTGACGCTCGAGGGCTACGACGTCGGCGACCGCCGGCACCTGCTCCTTTTGGCCACCTGGATCTTCTCCTTCAACGAAGGCGCGCCGGTGCCCGACCTCGCCGTGCGCCTGGTGCCCCTCGACGCTTCCTCGATGCGCACCGCGCGGGACGGCGGCGAGGTGCTGGTGGTCCGGCTCCCGGGCGTGCGGCGCGACGACGACGGCTGGACCGAGGTCACGCGGCTGGCGAGCGCCGCCGCGCAGGCGCTCGAGGCGCGCCACTCCCCGCGGGCCGCCGAGTTCCGCGCGCTCGCGAAGCGGCGCGAGCGCCAGCAGGTCCTCGCCCGGTCCAGGGCCTTCGCCCGCGCCCAGGCGGCCTGCACCGAGACCGCGGTGAACATGAGCAGCGCCGGGCCGGAGCGCTGGCAGCCCCTGGTGGACGCGGTCTTCGCGCTCCATGCGGCGACGCGCCCTGCCGATTGGCCCCTGGTCGTCGAGCGGCTCGAGTGGGCGCAGTCCACCTGCGGCGATGCGCTCGAGGCGCTGCCGCTCGACGGCGGCACCACGCTCACCCTCTACGGCCACCCGTACTCGCGCTGAGCGGGCCAATCGCGCTGGACAATCGGTCGCCGCCTGCGTTTCGTGCGCCTTCGATGTCCGACGAAGAGCCGCCTCCGTCCGCGCCCACCGCCGTGCCCTCGGCGTCGCTCGATTCCCCGCTGTGGATGGTGTCCCAGGCGCCCGGGCTCAACGCGCTGGTGGTGACGCTGCAGGAGCACCGGCGGGCGCTCGACGGCGGCGTCGCCTCGGCCCGGCTCGCCTTCTCCCGCGCGGAGGTCGCCCGCGCGCGCGCCGAGTTCAGCAGCATGATTCGCCGCGGCGAGCGCGACCTCCACCTGCTCGCCAGCCTCCTCGCCGAGCGCTTCCTGGGCAGCGTGCAGCGCCGCAGCGTGGTCATCGGGGAGATCGAGCGCACCCGCGAGCGCTTCACCCTCGCCGTCGACGTCACCGAGGACGAGGTCACCGGCAGCACCGACATCGACCTCGGCAACCGCGTGCTGGCGCGGCTGGCCATCGCCGACCAGCGCGGCTGGCTGAGGGCGAGCCTCATCAGCAACGTGGTCGAGTACGAGGCCGCCGAGCCCAACGCCTTCTCGGTCTACCGGCTCCTCACCCGCATCAAGGCGGAAGAGGAAATCTGGAACAAGGTGGCCGACGAGATCTTCGAGCTCGACCGCCTGGTGCTCAAGGACAAGCAGCTGCGCCACCTCGGCCGCTACGTGAAGGACGTGTTCGGCGTGAAGGTGGTGGTGGGGACCCCCGAGGACGCCGAGCAGGTCCACCGCACGCTCGAGGCCCTGCGCTTCGACGACGCCATGCTCCGCGCGCGGAACCTGCCCACCGACGCCGAGCACCGCGCGCTGCAGTTCCTCGAGGTGAAGAACTACCTCGAGCACGACTCGCGCAAGCGCAGCGGCTGGTCGGCGATGAAGAGCGTCGTCGCCTGGGCCGGTCGCACCTTCGAGGTGCAGGTGCAGCCGCTGTCCAACTTCCTCCACGAGCGCGAGCGCCTCACCCGCGAGAGCCACGCCTCGTTCAAGTCCAAGCGCGAGCGGGTGCGCGACGAGGTGGCGGCGCGCATGCCGCTGTTCGGCTTCTACCGCGCGCTCCTGCGCTGGCTGTTCGTCGACCCGACCGCCGAGCCGCCCGCCCACGACGGCGTCGACGTCGTGCTCACCGACTGAAGCGCGCTAGCGCAGGCTGGCGGCGATGGTGCGCAGCGCGCCCGCCGGGTCCTGGGTCACCGGCGTGCCGTGGCTCACCTGGAGCGACGCGAGGCCGGGCGTCTTGGCCAGGGCCTCGAAATCGTCGGCGAGCGCCGCCAGGTTGATGCCCACGCGGCGGCGGAAGAAGCGAATGCAGCGCGGCCCTTCGCCCATGCCCATGAAGAGCCCGATGAAGAAGCCCATCAGCCCGGGAATCTTGCCGGTGTTCATCACCGCGTCGCAGAAGAGCAGGTGCGTCTTGCCGCTGAGGCTCTTCACCTCGAGCACGCCTTCGCCGTTCTTCACCCCGGCGAGGGGCAGGAAGCGCACCGCGTCGTCGGGCGGCAGCGACTCGGCGTCGCCGGCGATGGGCTGCAGGCGCTCGAGCGCCGCGCGCGCCGCCCGGGGCGTGTACGCCGGCACCTGGAGCTTGTCGGCGAAGGCCGGCCCGTCGAGCGCGTGGCTGTCGGTGGGGAGCACCAGGAGGCCGAAGCGCCCCAGCCCTTCGAGCTGGCGCCGGGTGGCGTCGTCCATCGGCACCGCGTTGTGGAACAGGAGCGAGCCGTCGCGCCGCTTCACCACGTGCATGGTGCGCGAGAGGTTGGGAATGGTGGGGACGGCGCTGCTCAGCGTCCACAGGTCGACGTCCTGCGGCTCCAGGCTGCCGTGGGGCGTCACCGTCCACGGCCGGGCGGGCGTGCTCATCGACTACGCGGTCTGGCAGACCTGCCGGAGGATATCGAGCGACTCCAGCGCCTTGCCCGCGCCCATCACCACCGAGGAGAGCGGATCCTCGGCGAGGAACACCGGCAGGCCGGTCTCCTCGCGCAGGAGGGTGTCGAGGTTCTTGAGCAGCGCGCCGCCACCGGCGAGCACGATGCCGCGGTCGGCGATGTCGCCCGCGAGCTCGGGCGGGGTGCGCTCGAGCGTCATCTTCACCGCCTCGACGATGCCGTTCACCGGCTCGGCGAGCGCGTCGCGGATCTCGTCGGAGGTGATGGACAGGGTGCGCGGCACGCCCGCCACCAGGTCGCGGCCCTTGATCTCCATCGTCATCACTTCGTCGGTCGGGTACGCGGTGCCGATGCCGATCTTGATGGTCTCGGCGGTGCGCTCGCCGATGAGCAGGTTGTACTTGCGCTTCACGTACTGGATGATCGCCTCGTCGAGCTTGTCGCCGCCGATGCGCACCGACTTCGAATAGACGATGCCCGCGAGCGAGATGACCGCCACGTCGCTCGTGCCGCCGCCGATGTCGACGATCATGTTGCCCGACGGCTCGGTGACGGGGAGGCCGGCGCCGATGGCCGCCGCCATGGGCTGCTCGATGAGGTAGACCTCGCGGCTGCCCGCGCTCTCCGCCGCCTCGCGCACCGCGCGGCGCTCGACCTCGGTGATGCCCGACGGGATGCCGATGATGATGCGTGGCTTCACCAGCATCTTCCGGCCGTGCGCCGACTGGATGAAGTACTTGAGCATCGCCGCGGTGATCTCGAAGTCGGCGATGACGCCGTCCTTCATCGGGCGAATGGCGACGATGTTGCCCGGGGTTCGCCCGAGCATCTCCTTCGCTTCCTTGCCCACCGCGAGCACCTTCTTGCCGCCGCGCGTGTCCTGCTGCACCGCCACCACCGACGGCTCGTTGGACACGATGCCCACGCCGCGGATGTAGATGAGGGTGTTCGCCGTCCCCAGGTCGATGGCCAGGTCGCGCGAGAACAGCGTGTGGAGCCAGTCGAACATGGGGACGTTCTCCGATCAGATCGGGGGCAGCCCCGGTGAGATACACCCCCGGGACAAAAAAGGCGAATTTTTGCGCGGCCTTGGAAGGCGACCCGCACAGGGTGCTGCAGGCTGGAACAGATCTCCGAGACCCATGGAGAGCCGACAGCCGTCGCAGGCCGAAATTCCGGCCTCCGCGCGCTTCCTTTGCTAGCCAGGCGCGTCATGCGCGTGCACCTCGTCGACGGGACGTACGAGCTGTTCCGGGCCCACTTCGCCAAGCGGCCCCCCCACACCTCGCCTCAGGGCAAGGACCTCAAGGCCACCGTGGGGGTGGTGCAGTCGCTGCTCACCCTGCTGCTCGACCCGCAGGAAAAGCCCACCCACCTCGCGGTGGCCTTCGACAACCCCATCGTCTCGTTCCGCAACCAGCTCTTCGACGGCTACAAGACCGACGACGGCATTCCCCCGGAGCTGCGCGCCCAGTTCGACGACGTGGAGACCGCCGTGCGCGCGCTCGGCGTCACCGTCTGGAGCATGAAGGACTTCGAGGCCGACGACGCCCTCGCCACCGCCGCGGCCAGGTACTCCAAGGCCAAGGGCGTCACCCAGGTGCGCATCCTCACCCCGGACAAGGACCTCGGGCAGTGCCTCGAAGGCGAGGCGGTGGTGCAGGTCGACCGCATGCGCCAGAAGCTCATCACCGAGGCCACCCAGAAGGCCGACAAGGGGCTGTCGCCGTCGAGCGTGCCCGACTTCCTCGCGCTCGTGGGAGACACCGCCGACGGCATCCCCGGGCTCGACGGGTGGGGCGAGAAGGGCACCGCCCAGGTGCTCGCCCACTACCCGCACCTCGAGGACATTCCCCGCTCCAGCGCCCAGTGGAAGGACGCGCCCCGCGCCGCCGAGAAGATGTCCGCCGCGCTGGAAGCCCACCGCGACGACGCGGTGCTCTACCGCACCCTGGCCACCCTGCGGCGCGACGTGCCGCTCGCCGAGTCGCTCGCCGACCTGCAGTGGAAGGGGCCCGACGCGAAGCGCTTCGAGGCCTGGGTCGCCGAGGTGGGGGGCAGCGAGTCGCTCCTCGAGCGCGTGCGCGCCGCCCGCTGAGCGCGAGCGGGGCTTCAGCCCTGCTGGGCCGACTGCTGCGCCATCGACTCGAGCTGCGCGTCGGTGGGGAAGCCCAGGGTGCGGAAGCGCACCGGCGTCTCGCCGATGGTGGCGAGCAGCTGGCCCACCGTGGCCTCGAGCACCTTCCAGTCGACCCGCCACACCTGCGCCTCGTCGTCGTTCAGCAGGCGCACGAATTCCACCCGGTCCGCCTTGGGGATGAGGCAGCTCACCCCGTCTTGCCACTGGGTGACGGTGAAGATGCCGCCGTCGTCGCCGCGGTACGCCGAGAAGCGCGAGACGAGGAACGTCTCCCCGGTCACCTCGTGCCAGGCCTCGAGCAGGTCCTTCTGGTGGGCGTACGCGTTGCCCAGCGTCTGCAGCGAGAGCACGAAGAAGCCTTCGCGCGCGGGGTGCCCCGGCTCGGGCAGCCAGGGGACCCAGGCGGTGCCTTCGCGCCGGTAGACGACCCCCGACAGGCTGCGCGCGTCCTGCAGGAGCGCCTTGCTCAGCTCGAGCAGGCGCTGCACCGCCTTGCCGTCGTGCTCTCCCGCCACCAGGAGCGCCGCCTGGCTGGGCACCATCGCCACCGGTGCCCCGTGCAGCTCGAGCCCCTCGGTGGTGCTCTCGAGCAACAGCCGCGCGGGGTCGTGCCCGTCCTCGAAGGGCGAGGTGTAGAGGCCGGGCTCGAGCCGCTGCAGCTTGAGCTGCGAGCGCCGGCCGAGGTTCTGCTTCGCCAGCTCGAGCGCGTCCTCGAAGTCGAGGCCCCAGGCGTCGAGCCGTTCCTGGGTCACGTCGCTGATGGAGGTGGGCGTCTCGAAGACCAGGTTGACGCACAGGCTGTCGGACAGCGCGCGGAACGGCACCGTCGCCGCCTTCCACTCTTCCGGCGTGTCGAGCTGGGCCCGCATCTGCCGGTCGAGCACCGCGAAGTACACGTGGTCGCGCAGGCGGGGGAGCAGCCGGTGCAGCACCCGTTCCTTCGACGGCGCGCCTTCGGGGAAGAAGCTCCACAGCCAGCGGTCGAGCACCCGGCCGCGCTCCCACTCGGGGGCATCGTCGTGCTCGCGGCGCAGCCCACCCAGCGACAGAAAGTGCACCACCGGCCCGGCGCCGGCGATGCGCAGGCGGTCCTTCGCGGCGTCGAACGCCACCTCGCCCGTGAGCCCGTGGGCCCGCAGGTGCGCTTCGCAGACCTTGGCGAGCTCCGATGGATCAGGCCCCGGCATCGAGGCCCCACCATGACACGAGCGCGCGCCGTTAGTCGTCGGGCTTCTCGGAAGGGCTGTCGAACTGCTCGAGGAAGTCCGGCAGCACGTACCCGACCTTCTTCATGTCCACGAGGGGCTCCACCGGGGGGCGCAGGGTGGGCGACTCGGCCACCGCGGGAATGCGCTTGGGGGGGCCCTTGGTGAAGAGGTTCTTCAGGTCTTCGAGCTCCTGCGCCTTCACCTCGACGAACTTGGTGATGGGCGCCGCCCCGCCGCTGCTCAGGAGCGCGCTGCGCACCGCGGCCGCGTCGCCGCGCAGCGAGAGCGCCACCGCGCCGGGAATGCGCGGCGAGCGGTAGATGACCTTGAAGTCCTTGGGCAGGTCGCCCTGGGGCACCAGCGCCGCCGCCGCCGACTTGGACTCCACCGCCTTGAGCGCGGAGTCGATGGCGGGCACCGGCACCAGCTTGAAGCCCTTGTTCGCCTGGTAGTCGCCCGCGAACACCACGTTGGTGGCGAACTTCGCTTCCTGGCCCGCGGCGCCCTTGGGCACCGCCAGCTTCTGGCCGTTGAGCTCCTTCACGAAGTTGCCGCTGCGCGCGACCACCACCCAGCGGCGGTGCGTCTGCCCGGCGATGCTGCCCAGCGCCACCGGCTCGCCCTTGAGGTTGCCCTGCGCGAGCGCCCAGGCGTCGACCACCGCGAGGTCGAGCGTGCCGTCGCTGGCCGCCTTGGTGAAGTCCTCGAACTTGGCGAAGCTCTTGCCGGCCACCGGCTGGCCCAGCGGGCCCGAGAGGCCCTTGGCGAGCGCCTCGGCGAACTCGAAGCGGGCCTGACCGTCGGCGATGGACGTGGGGAGGAAGACGCCCACGGTGTACTTGTGCTCGGCGGCCTGCACCGAGGCGCCCAGCATCGACAGCACCAGCATCAGCCGCTTCATCGCGCACCTCCCTTGACCGGCTCGGCGGCGGCCTCGGTGGGCGGAGCGCCCTCCGCCGGGGCCGGCGTCATCTCCGGAGCCTTCACGCCGTAGATGGCGGTGAGGCGGTCGATCCACTCGCGCACCGCGGCGGCGCGCGAGCCGTTGGCCGCCACGTAGCGCCCGTACTGGTTGACCGCCTTGGCGGCGTCGCCCTTGTCCTGGGCGTCGATGCCCAGGTTGAGCGCGGCCTCGGGGATCGCGTCCTGCACCTGTTCCCAGCCCTTGAGGCCGACCGGCTTCTGGCCCTTGCGGTAGGCGACGGTGGCCCGGTTGGCGACCACGAAGGGGTTGAGCGGCTCGGCCTCGAAGGCCTGCTTGAGCGCCCGCTCCGCCTGGGGGAGGTTGCCCTTGAGCGTCGACAGCTCGCCGTCGCGGCGGTCGACCGCCCGCATCAGCGCCACCGCCCATTCCTTCTCGGGCTTCCCGGCGGTCTTCTGCGCCGCGATGATCAGCTTCCGGGCGGTGGGAATCTCACCCCGGCGGTACTCGGCGTAGGCGCTCAGGTAGCCCACCGCGGTCGGCGCGGCGAACGACGCGCCGGCGAGCGACTTCTTGAAGCCGGCCACCGCCTTGTCGCTCTTGCCGTGCTCGAGGTCGGCCATGGCGTGCGCGAGGTCGATGAGCCGGGTGGTGTCGGTCGCCTTGGCGGTGCGCAGCTTGTCGACCGCCTCGAGGTCCTTGTCGGCCTTCTCGACGTCACCGGCGCGCACCGAGCCCAGGGCGCGCTTGACCAGCGCGAGCGGCAAGTTGCCCTGGATGACCGCGAGCGCCCCCTTCGACTTGCCGGGCTCGTTGAGCTTGGCGAGCGCGGCGTCGAACTCGCCGAGCTCCAGCTTGGCGAGCGACCAGCCGGCGTAGATCTCGCTCAGGGCGGGGTCGTCCTGGGTGAGCTTGGCCGCCTGCTCGAAGGCATTGACCGCCGCGGCGGCGTCGCTCGCGGCGAGCGCGGCGTAGCCGAGCACCAGGTGGTGCCGCCAGGTCGCGCCCGGCAGCTCGCTCGCACGCTGGAGCACCGGCCGCGCTTCCGCCGGGTTCTTCTGCGCCAGCAGCACCGCGCCCAGGTTGAGGCCGGTGAGCGGGGTGGCTTCCAGGTCCATCGCGCGGCGCAGGTCGCGTGCCGCGTCTTCCAGCCGGGTGTTCTCGGCGCGGGCGCGCGCGCGGTGGTTGAGCGCCAGCGCGAGGAAGTGCTTGGCGCGGGGCTCTTCCGGCGCGAGCTTGAGCGCCGCGGTGTACTCGTCGATGCACGGGTCCCACTCGCCGGTGGCGTAGCGGTCGGCGGCCAGCAGCATGTGGCCGAGCGGCTGATCCGGCGAGGCGGCCACCACCTTCTCGTGGGCCTCGATGGCCTTCTGGAACTTGCCGGCGCGGCGGGCGACCGTGCCGTACGCGGCGAGGATCTCCGGCGACGGGTCCTTGGCGGCGGCGCCTTCGAGCAGCTGCACCGCCTCGTCGTTGCGCTTCTGCATCAGCAGCGAGCGCGCGAGGCTCACCTGCACGGGAATCGAGGTGGGCGCCAGCGTGGCGGCCTTGCGCAGGTCGGCCTCGGCGCCCTTGGCGTCGCCCTTGGCGATCTTCACGTCGCCCATCAGGTGCCGCGCCGACGGCGTCTCGCCCAGCTTGAGCAGCTCGTTGGCCTGCGCCTCGGCGCGGGGCACGTCCTTCTCGCGCAACAGCAGGCGGCCGAGGCGTTCCTTGGGCTCGGGCAGCTTGGGCTGGCGGGCGGCGAAGGCGTTCAGGAAGTCGATGGCTTCCTTCGGCTTGCCTTCGAGCTCGAGCACCGACTCGAGGCCCAGCTGCACCGCGACGTTCTCGGGGCGGCCGGCCTGCGCGTACGTGAAGGCGGTGCGCGCCTCGTTCGGCCGGCGCAGGTTCAGGTAGGCCTGCCCGAGCAGCACGTAGATTTCTCCGTCGGCCTGGGCGAGCTTCTTGGGGCGCACCTGGAGGTAGCGGGTGAGCTCCTCGGCGGCGCGGTTCGCCCGGCCGGTCTGCACGTAGTACGCGCCCATGAAGTAGTGGGAGAGCAGGAAGGGCGCCGACTCGGGGGTGTCCTTGGGGGCGACCTTCTCGAAGAGCGACATCGCCAGCGGGTACTGGCGCAGCTTGTACGCCGCCACGCCGAGGTGGAATGCGGGCTCGTCGGCGTCGGGGTGGTTGTCGACGAACGGCTTCAGGCGCTTGAGGACGATGTCGTTCTTCCCCAGCAGGGCGCCGGTCATGCCCAGGCCGGTCGCGGCGCGGACCAGGTTGGGGTCGGAGTCGAGGGCCTGGGAGAAGGTGTCGAACGCCTCGCCGTACTTCTCCTGGGCGCCTGCGCGGTCGCCCTTGGCGAGCTTCTCGGCGGCCTTGGTGACCAGCTCCTCGGCCTGCACGGCGAGCGCTTCGGCCTCGCTCTTGGGCGGCTCCCGGAACTGCGCCAGCGCAGCGCCGGCCAGGAGAACGGTGGTCAAACCCCAGTGTGTGTGGCGCATCATCTTCGAAACTCCCCGTGGAGGCTTCGCTGGTCTGCCCGGACCCGCACCCTGGGGCGGGGAAGACCTCGCAAGTCGGTGCGCAGCCTACCCGATGGCTCGCGATGTGGAAGATCGATGCAGCGGGATGTGAAAGACTTCCGTCCGGGGCACGCGCACGCAAAGGGAGGGCTTCGTTGTCCACGCCACGCTGGAAGCTGGTGCCGCACTTCCTGTTGCGCCGCGCAGGGTTTCCTTTCGCCTTGCTCGATGAAGTGTCGATGGAACGCGCGGGCGAGCTGGCGCTCGGGCTCGCCGCCGCCGTCGCCGAGGCCGAAGGCGTGCGCGCCCGGCTGCTCCAGACGCAGCTCAAGGCCGAGGTCGCCCGCCTCGCGCCGCTGAAGGACAAGGCGGCGCTGCGAGCGCTGTCCCGCTTCCGGCGCCGGCTGGGGCACCGCCAGAGCGTCGAGGCTCCCCATGGCCCTTGGTCACCAGCGCTCGCCGCTTCGTTCCAGGCCCTGGCCGCGGCGCACGCGACCGTGGCCCGCGGTCGCGAGGCGCTGGAGACGGAGAGCGCCCAGGCGCTCCAGCGCGTGCGAGCGCGGCTGCGCCAGCACTTCAAGCGCGCGGACGCCCGCGAGGCCCTCTTCCTGTTGTCTCCGGGGTTTCTCGACACCACCGAGAAGAAGCTCGACGAGGCGCCCACACCTGCGCCCGACTCCCACGAGCGCGCACTCGAGCGGCGGCTGTATTCCTTTCTCCAGCGGCTCTCGGCGAAGAACGAGACCACCAGCTTCTTCGGGCCGCTGGCCTACGGCGTGGTCCGGGAGGCCGCCGGCCCGTTCTCCTTCGGTCCGGAGACCGAGCGGGGCGTGGTGAAGCGGCAGGCCTTCGCGGCGTTCTGGGCGGTGACCGCGCTCGCCAAGGCGGCCGCGTCCGACGTCGCGCTGCGCGAGCTGGTGACGCCCCGGCGGGTGGCGGTGTCGCGGGCCCAGGGCCAGGCCGGGGTCGGGCCCGACGGCGCGGCGGTGGAGCTCACGCCGACGGCGGCGAAGGTCTTTCCCCACGTCGACGGGCGGCGCACGGGCGCCGCGCTGGCGAAGGCGGCGCAGGTCACCGAGGCCGAGCTCAAGGAGGCGCTGACGTTCCTCGAGCGCAAGGGCTTCGTGCGCCGGGACCTGGAGCCGCTGTCGACGGTGGGCGACGCGCTGGCGGACCTGCGCACCCGGCTGCCCGACGGCGCGCCGGCGCAGAAGTGGAAGGACGCGCTGGCGTCGTTCGCGGGTCGGCTCGAGGCCTTCGCGCAGGGCGACCTGGCGACGCGCCGCAAGGTGCAGGTGGAAGCGGAAGCGCAGTTCCACCAGCTCACCGGCCTCGATGCCCGCCGTGCCGGCGGCAAGATGTACGCGGACCGCACGGTGCTCTACGAGGACTGCCTGGGCGACCTGCAGCCGCTGTCGATGGCGCCGGTGGAAGCGGAGCGCCTCGAGCGCGCGATGAGCCCGCTGCTCGACCTCGGCTCGACGTACGGCCGCCTGCGGGTGGACGCGGTGAAGGCGCAGGCGGTGGTGGTGCTCAAGGCGAACGGCGGGAAGATGCGCTTCCTCCACTTCGCCGAGGTGCTCGACGGCCAGGTGGCCAAGGGCGTGCTCGAGCCGGGCCTGGCGCCGGCCAAGGCGTGGCTTTCGAAGCTGACGGCGCTGGTGCAGGCGAGGACGCAGGGGAACGTGGCCCGGCTGTCGTTCGACGACGTGGCGCCGCTCATCGACCGGACCGGGGCGGGGCGCTTCGCGAGCCCCGACGTGATGCTCGAGAAGCTGCCGTCGGGCGAGGTGCGCTTCGTCATCGGCGAGGTGCACCCGTACGTCTACGCGTGGGGCTCGCAGAACCAGTTCGCGCCCGACATGGCGGCGCTGCAGGCGGCCTTCGCGAAGGACCTCTCGCCCTGGGGGGGCAAGGCGCAGATGGCGACGGTGCTGCGGCGCCGGCGGCACAAGGGCCTGGTGTCGAACGCGTTCCCGGGCTCGTTCATCGAGATCAGCGGCCGTGGCGAGGACGACCCGGAGAAGACGCTGGCGGTGGCGGACCTCGAGGTGGTGCTCGACGGCGAGCAGCCGAAGCTCCTGGGGCTGCGTGGGCCCATCACGCTGTACGCGGGGGAAGACGACCACCCGCACCTGCGGGTCTTCGCTCCGGCGCCGTGCGAGATGCCGCCGATTCGCATCGGGGTGCGCACGCCCCGGGTGGAGATCGGCGAGGCAGTGCTGCAGCGGGCGCGCTGGTACGTGGAACCGAAGGAAGTGCAGGGGCTGCTCCACGCGCGCAGCGTGGCGCAGGTGCTGGAAGCCGGAGCGACGTTGCGGCACCGGCTCGACCTGCCGAGGCACGTCTTCGCGGGCAGCCCGTCGGAGCCCAAGCCGATGTGCATCGACTTCTCGGCGTTCCACGCGGTGCAGCTGCTCGCCAAGATGTTCGAGGCGGGGCCGGTGAGCCTGGTGGAGATGTTGCCGGGGCCCAAGGGCCTGTGGCTCAAGCGCCAGGCGGGCGAAGTCACCACCGAGCTGCGCACCGCCATGATCCGCGAGCAGTAGTTGTCCGTCGCGAGGGCTCCGCCCGCGACGGGGCGGGGCTCGGCCGGCTTCGCCTGGCCCGCCCCGTCCAGCTGAAGGTCTTCGGGGGCCTCGCGGCCGGCGCGGGGAAGAACGCCCTCGGTTCAGCCCGCTCGAGAGCGCGCCTGCGCTGCGTGGTTCTTGAGGGCGCGGTCTTCGAGACGCGAAGGAAACGAGTGCGGGCCCGGGCGAGAGCCCCGTGGCCATCACCCGTGGGACGGGGCGAAGGCCCCGCCGTCTGCGCGGGCAGCGCCCTCGCGCAGACACCAGGAGGGCGCGGTCTTCGAGACGCGAAGGAAACGAGTGCGGGCCCGGGCGAGAGCCCCGTGGCCATCACCCGTGGGACGGGGCGAAGGCCCCGCCGTCTGCGCGGGCAGCGCCCTCGCGCAGACACCAGGAGGGCGCGGTCTTCGAGACGTGAAGGAAACGAGTGCGGGCCCGGGCGAGAGCCCTCTGACCGTCACCCGTGGGACGGGGCGAAGGCCCCGCCGTCTGCGCGGGCAGCGCCCTCGCGCAGACAGCTCACGGCGACGCGCACATGCCCAGGTTGCAGACCTGGGTCGCCGGGCAGACGACGCCGCACGCGCCGCAGTTGTTGCGGTCGAAGCGCACGTCGCTGCAGCTGTTGCCGCACTTGGTGAGCCCGGTGTTGCAGGTGCAGACGCCGTTGAGGCAGCCGATCTGCGCCGCCGAGCCCTGGCACACGGTGCCGCACGTGCCGCAGTTGTTGCGGTCGCTCGTCAGGTCGCGGCACACGCCGCTGCAGCTGGTGAGCCCCACCGAGCAGGTGCAGGCGCCCGCGACGCAGACCTGGTTCAGCGAGCACTGCTTGGCGCAGGCCCCGCAGTTGTTGCGGTCGCTCTGGAGGTCGCGGCAGACGCCCCCGCACACCCCGTGGCCCGCCGTGCAGTAGCAGATGCCGCCCACGCACTGTTCCTGGGTCGCACAGGCATGGCCGCAGCTGCCGCAGTTCGCCGTCTCGTTCTGCAGGTTCACGCACGCCCCGCTGCACACCGACTCGCCCGACGGGCACGACGGCGCGCAGCTGCCGTTGGCGCAGACCTCGCCCGACGCGCAGGCGTGACCGCAGCTGCCGCAGTTCTTCACGTCGTCCTGCAGCGACACGCACTGGTTGTTGCAGCTCACCTTGCCCGAGCCGGGGTTGCAGACGCACTGTCCGTTGCCGCAGAAGTTCCCCGTCCCGCACACGTTGCCGCAGCTGCCGCAGTTCGCCGGGTCGATCTGCAGGAGCGTGCAGGCCCCGTTGCACAGCGTCAGCTGGGGCGCGCAGCTCGCCTGGCAGGTTCCGAAGTTGCAGACCTGGCCCGCCCCGCACGCCTTGCCGCACGCGCCGCAGTTCGCCGGGTCGTTGCGCAGCTGCACGCAGGTGTTGCCGCAGCGGGTCTGGCCGGCGCCGCAGGTGCACTGGCTCGAAACACAGGTGCCCTGCGTGCCGCAGCTGTTGGCGCAGGTGCCGCAGTTCGCCGAGTCCGACGTGAGGTTCACGCAGACCGCGCCGCAGCGCGTGAAGCCCGTCGGGCAGGCGTTGAGGCAGACGCCCGCCCCGCAGGTCAGGCCGCTCGGGCAGGCGATGCCGCAGCCGCCGCAGTTGCTCGGGTCGGCCTGGGTGTCGATGCACTTGCCGTTGCACAGGCTCTGACCCGTCGGACACACGCACGCGCCTGCGCTGCACTTCTGGCCGCCCGCGCACGTCTTGCCGCAGGCGCCGCAGTTCCCCGGGTCGGTCGCGGTGTCCACGCAGGCCCCGCCGCACGACGTCTTGCCCGGGTTGCAGGCGCAGGTGCCCATGACGCACATCGAGTCGGTCGGGCAGACGGTGCCGCAGCTGCCGCAGTTCTTGGGGTCGGACCCGGTGGTGACGCACGCGCCGTTGCAGAGCGTGGTGCCGGGAACGCACTGGCAGGTGCCTCCCACGCAGGCGCCTCCGTTGCCGCACGCCTGTCCGCAGCCGCCGCAGTTGAGCGGGTTCGAGGTCACGTCGACGCAGGTGGTGCCGCAGAGCTTCTGGTTCGCCGGGCAGGCGCAGCTGCCGTTGGTGCACGGCTGGCCGGGCACGCACGCGTTGCCGCAGCTGCCGCAGTTGCTCGCGTCGTTCGCCACGCAGCGGCCGTTGCAGAAGAGCTGGCCGGCCGGGCACAGGCAGGTGCCCGCCACGCAGCTCTGGCCCGTGCCGCAGGCCTTGCCGCACGCCGAGCAGTTCTTCACGTCGGACTTCAGGTCAGCGCAGGCGCCGTTGCAGTTCGTCTGCCCCGCCGCGCAGGTGGTGGTGCACGCGCCGTTGCTGCACACCTGGTTGACGCCGCACTTGGTGCCGCAGCCGCCGCAGTTCGCCGGGTCGGAGCCCAGCGAGGTGCAGACTCCGTTGCACACCGTCTGACCCGTGGGGCAGACCAGCGCGCACTTGCCCATCTGGCAGGTCGCCGACGGCGGGCAGGCGGCGTTGCACGCGCCGCAGTTCGCCGGGTCCTGGAGCACGTCGACGCAGCGGCCGTTGCACAGCGTCTGGCCGGCGCCGCAGGGGCTCTTGCAGCTGCCCGCGCTGCAGGTCTGTCCGGCCGCGCAGGTGTTGTTGCAGGCGCCGCAGTTGAAGCGGTCGCTGCCCAGGTCGACGCACGCCGTGCCGCAACGGGTGAGGTTCCCGCTGCACTGGGTGACGCAGCGGCCCGCCTGGCAGAGCTGGGTGCCCGGGCACGCGTTGCCGCACACGCCGCAGTTCTTCACTTCCGAGTCGAGGTTGTGGCACGCGCCGTCGGAGGTGCAGCGCTGCAGCGGCGCCGCACACGCGCAGTTGCCCGCCTGGCACTGCTCGTTGGAACCGCACTGCCCGGCGCAGCTGCCGCAGTGGGTGGGGTCGGTGCGGGTGTCCACGCAGCGACCGCTGCAGTTGGTGAGGCCGGTGCTGCACTGCGAGGCGCAGCTGCCCGCCTGGCAGACCTGGCCCGCCGCGCAGGCCTTGCCGCAGGCGCCGCAGTTCTGCGGGTCGTTGGCCAGCGTGGTGCACCCCGTGGCGCAGGCCGTCTCCCCCGCACCGCAGGTGCCGCCGCCCGGGTCGGTGATGCAGCGGTTGGCGACGCAGACGAAGCCGTCAGGGCAGGGGTTCGAGAGGCCCTCGTCGCACTGGAGCACCTCGGTACGGGAGCACGCGGCGAGCGCCAGCCAGAGGCCGGCCGCGAAGGCGCGGGCAGGAACGGAGCGGAAGGTCATGGGTGCGTGAGGGTGCGGCGAACGACCGGCCTGAAGAAGGGGTGCAGCAGGCCGGGAGCCTACCCCTCGGGCGCCCGAGGGTCGATTCCTGGGCGCCCTGGAGCGCCCGGGACTTCAGCGCCGCCGGCGCAGGCCGCCCAGGAGCGCCAGGGCCCCCAGCACGCCCGGCGTGGTCGCGCAGCCGTGCGGCGGCGGCTCGCCGCCGCCCTGGGTGCCCCCACCCGTGCCGGTGTCGTTCCCTCCGCCGGAAGCGCTCGCGCCGCCGCCGTCGCCCGAGGTCCCGTCGCCTCCGCCCACGCCAGCCGTCGAGCCACCGCCGCCGCTCGCGGCTCCACCGCCGGTAGCGGATCCACCG
>JAIBBQ010000101.1 GCA_019694595.1 Myxococcaceae bacterium | reverse complement strand
TTCACCTTGCGAATCGACGACCGCGCCGCCCAGACCGCGCACCTGGGCGCGCACGAGGTCGATGGCGGCAATCACCCGCGCGAGCTCCTGCGCCTTGGCCGGCTCGCCGTTGATGCGGACGGCGTCGGCGCCCGCGCCGAACTCCACCGAGGTGCGGACCGAGAGCGGCGCCAGGGTGACGGAGAGGCTCGACTGGTGCGGGAGGATCAGCGCCTCGTCGCGCTTCCCCCAGTACTTGACGAGGGCGATGTTGGGATGCGCGACCGCAGTGGCCTTCATCGCAGTCACCCGGCCAACCGGCTGGCGAAGCAGTTGACGCCGTTCTTGCTCAGGGTGCGCACCGCGCCCGCGGCGTCCTCGAAGAGGCCGATCACCGCGCCGCCGTCGCCGCCTGCGCCGGTGAGCTTGGCGCCCAGGGCGCCCATCGCCCGCAGCTCCCGGGTCATGGCGTCGATGCGATCGCTGGACAGCTGCAGGGCGCAGAGGAGCCCCTGGTTCAGGTTCATCAGGTCGCCCAGCGACTCCAGCTCGCCCGAGGTCACCGCCTCGGCGCCTTCCCGCGCCACGTGGCCGATCTCCCGGAACAGGCGGCGGTAACGGTCGGGCCAGCGCGCCTGCCGCTCGCGCAGCCCGCGCACCGTGTCCTTGGTCGACGGCCGATCGCCGAGGAGCACCACCACCACGTCGATGGGGCGCTTGGCGACCAGCGGCTTCACCTTGCCCTGCTTGAAGAGCACCGGGTTGCCGCACGCGCTGGTGGCGTGATCGACCCCCGACGGCGTGCCGTGGAAGACCTTCTCCATCGCCAGGGCCACCTCGAGCTCGCTCGCCTTGCGGCCCGGCCTGGGGGGCGCGGCGGCGATGAGCGCCCGCGCCACGGCCACCGAGAGCGCCGCGGAGCTGCCGAGGCCCATGGAGACCGGAAGATCGCTCTTGAGCGACACCTGCACCTTGGGCGCCCCGGTGAGGAGCGCCGCCCGGGCGAAGGCTTCTTCCAGCGCACGCCGGTGCACCGGCGACAGGTCGCGGGGGCAGACCACCGAGCAGCGCTCGGCCGCCCGGGCCACCGCCTGCACGCCGACCCGCAGCGGCGCGGCGAGAGCGGGCTCGCCGTACACCACGCCGTGCTCCCCGAGGAGGATCACCTTCCCGGGGCCGAACCCCGCGGCGACCTCCGCCCCGAGGATGGCGCGCTTCACCTGCGGACTGCGGACCTCGGACACCTCAGCCGGTTCCCGTCGCCGCGGCGAGCTCTTCCTGCGACAGCGAGCTCAGGATTTCCCGGGCCTTGTCGACCTTCACGTGGCCGGCCTTCACCAGGAGGTTGGCCAGCTTCTCGACCCAGGGCCCCCGGGCGCCGGCGGTGACCGCCACGCAGCGGGCGTGCAGCGCCATGTGCCCCTTCTGGATGCCGATGGAGCCCAGCGCGCGCACCGCCGCCAGGTTCTGCGCGAGGCCGACCGCGGCCATCACCATCGCCAGCTCGCGGGTGGTGGTCGCCTTCAGCACCTGCAGGTTGGCCTGCACGCCGGGGTGCACCTTGATCGGCCCGCCGACGGTGCCGAGCGCCAGCGGCAGCTCGATGCGGCCGACGAGCTCCTCGCCTTCGATCTTCCAGGTCGACAGCGGCCGGTACTGGCCGTCGCGCGAGGCGAAGGCGTGCGCGCCCGCCTCGATGGCCCGCCAGTCCTGGCCGAGCGCGATGGCCACGGCGTCGACGCCGTTCATCACGCCCTTGTTGTGGGTCGCGGCGCGGTACGGGTCGGCGCTCGCGAAGCGGCTCGCCTGCACGATGCCTTCGGCGATCTGGTCGCCCGGCAGGTCGAAGTCGGCCAGCGCGGTGACCGGGATGCGGCAGGTCGCGCGCGCCAGACGGCGGTCGCACAGGTTGGAGAGGATGCGCAGGTACACCCGGCCGCCCGTGATCTGCTCCACCATCGGGGCCACGCCTTCGGCCATGGTGTTGATCAGGTTGGCGCCCATGGCCTCCTGGGTGTCGATGATCAGGTGCAGCACCAGGAGCGGCTCGGACTGCGGCCCTTCGGGGGCCGGCAGCACGCGCACTTCGATGTCCTTGGCGCCGCCGCCGCGCTTCACCATCGTCGGGTGGAAGCTGTTGGCGAGCGCGAGCAGCTCGTCGCGGTGCGCGAGCAGCTTCTGGGTGGCCTCGGTGGGGTCGCCGTACTTGGTGACCTGGACCTGGCCGATCATGAGAGCGTCGTCGGCCTCGGCGGTGAAGCCACCGCCTTCGCGGGCGATCTTCGCGGCGAAGGTGACCGCCGCCACGACCGACGGCTCCTCCACGGCCATGGGCACGATGTAGTCGCGCCCGTTGACCTGCATGTTGAGCCCCAGCCCCAGCGGCAGCTGGAAGGTGCCCACCGCGTTCTCGATCATCTGGTTGGCGATCTCGAGCGAGAGCGCGTCTTCACCGCCGAGGCGGGATGCCTCCTCGGGGGTGAGGCGGCAGAGCCGCACCACCTGGGCGATGCGTTCCGCAACCGGGAGCTTGTGGAACCCGGAGAGCCTCGACGTCCACGGCGTGATGACCTGATCCACTGGAACGACCCCTCGCTCGGCCATGAGACCTGCCCTTCGTTCTTCGCGCTCCGGAAGCGTGCAAGCGCGCGCCACACCTTCGACTTCCCCTACAACGCAGTGAGCCAATCCTTCAACTCTCCCGTAACGACAAATGGTCGCCGCCGCAGCTCGGCCACCGTCCTGACGCTGCACAGGGCGAGGACCTGCCTCAGGGAAGTGACGAGCAACTCCAGGGCGCGTTTCACCCCGTTCACCCCGCCCTGCTGCTGGGCCCGGAACAGCGGGAGCGCTGCCCCTCCCAGATCGGCCCCCAGGGCCATGGCGCGGGCCATGTCCAGCCCGGTGCGCAGGCCGCCCGAGGCGACCAGGGTCACATGGGCCCCGGCAGCGCGGCGCCCCAGGGCGATGGCTGCCGCCGTGGGCACGCCCCAGCCGGACAGCTCGGCGCCGACCTCGCGCGCCAGGCCGTCGCTGCGCAGCTGCTCGACGCGGACCCACGAGGTCCCGCCGAGGCCGGACACGTCGAGGTGACGCACGCCGCACTCGGTGAGGCGCTTCACCACGTCGGGCGCGAGGCCGCAGCCGGTCTCCTTGACCAGGAAGCGGTCCGGGTAGGCCTTGGCGAGCTGCTCCACCATCCGGTAGCCGCCGCGGAAGTCGCGGTCACCCTCGGGCTGGGTCAGTTCCTGGCCGGGGTTCAGGTGGAGCGCGAGCGCGTCGGCGCCGATGAGATCGGTGAGCTTGCGCACCCCGTCGAGCCCGAGGGCGACGGCCTGCCGCAGGCCGATGTTGCCCAGGAGCACGGTGTTGGGGGCCACGTCGCGCACGGCGAAGGTCTTGATGAGGTCGGACCGCTCGGCCATGGCGCGCTGGCTGCCGACGCCGAAGGCGACGCCGATCTCCTCGGCGGCCTGGGCGAGATCGCGGTTCACCTGGCCCGCACGCTCCGAGCCGCCGGTCATGCCGGTCACCAGGATCGGTGCCTTGAGCGCCTTGCCGAACCAGGTGGTGGTGAGCTGCACTTCGTCGAGCGCGAGCTCCGGCATCGCCGAGTGCACCAGCTTCACGCAGGACAGGAGCGTGTCGTTCTCGCGCGGGGCCACGTCGCCCGTCGCGCAGAGATCGAGGTGCGCGTCTTTCCGCTTCGCGGTGGCGTCGTCCGGCATGGGGCGCGGGGAGATACCAGTCATCACTCGGTGATTTCTACCTTGGGCATCTGGCCCAACTGACGAATGTCATTGGCCCGTCGGGTGCTGGTGGTGAACGGTCGGCCTGGGGTATCGAGCGGCGTGGCTCCGATCGCGATCTTCGTGCACCGCGGCGAGTACGAGGCGCTCCACCAGGCGCTGGCGATCGCCGCGACCGCGGTGGCTCAGGGCCGCCCGACGCAGGTCTACCTCTTCTGGTGGGCGCTGGAGCGGCTGGCGCGCGGTGGGCTCGAGCTGACCGAAGGTGGTGCGGCGGGAGAGCGGCTGGAAGGCCGGGGCCAGCCGAGCGCCCAGGCGCTGCTCGAGGTGGTGCGAGCGAGCCCGCTGGCCCGGGTGGTGGCCTGCTCCGGGTCGCTCTCGGCGCTGGGGCTCACCCCGCCCCAGGTGGAGCACGCGGTGGACGAGATCGCCGGGTGGAGCGCGATTCTCCAGCGCACCCAGGGCATCGCCGACCGGTTCTTCCTCTAGCGGCAGGGGGCCAGAGGTTGCTGCCGGGGGCGACCTTCACCTATAGGGGCGCCCTTTCAGCAATTCCCCCCTTCGGGAGCTTCACATGGCCATCGCGCTGGTACTCGTCTCCGTTGCCCTGGTGTTCTGCCTCTACCTCCTCCTGTTCGGAAAGAAGGAAGCGCAGGTCACCCGCGGCGCCAACCAGCCGGCGGCGTCGGCGGCGCCCAGCGAGCGGCGCGAGGAGTCGCGCTCCGGCAAGGCCGAGGCGGAGCTGGAGAAGAAGCGCAAGGAGCTGGAAGACCTGAAGCACGCGCACCACGAGCTGAAGGACGAGCTCAAGGCGCTCAAGAAGAAGCTCTTCGACGACCGCGAGGCGGGCAAGACGGGCGACGACCTCGCCAAGGCGCGCGCCGAGGTCGAGCGTCAGGCGTCGCTGCAGCTCGAGAGCACCCGCGCCGAGCTGGCGACCGCGCTGGCGGAGATCCAGAAGCTCAAGAGCGACGAAGGCAAGGGTCGCCGTGGCCAGGCCAGCGCGCCCGCGCCGGCGGTGGTCGCCGCTCCTGCGCCCGTCGCGGCCCCGGAGCCGCCCCCGCAGCGCGTGATCCGCGAGCTGTCGGACGCCGACAAGGAGCGCATCGCCAAGGCCGAGAGCACCGCGACCAAGGAGCGCGCCCGCGCGGTGGAGCTGGACAAGGAAGTCCGTTCGCTCAAGACGAAGATCGACCTCCAGGCCCGCCACAACCGCAACGCGCAGGCCGAGGCGAAGCTGTCGACGGACAAGTTCCGCGCCATCGAGAAGCGCCAGAACCGGCTGCTGCTCGAGCGCGACCTGATGGTGCGCGCGATCCGCGACCTCGAGAAGAAGGCTGGCGTGTCGAGCGACCGCATCGTCCTCACCGCCGACGAGGTGATGGCGAGCGACAAGTCGGTCGACGAGAAGGTGCAGGCCGAGCTGGAGGCCGAGGCCCAGGCCCGCGCCAAGCTCGAGGCGCAGCAGGCGGCGCCGTCGGAGCAGACCACCCCGGGGACCCCGTCTCCGGTGCTCGCCGACCCGTCGTCCAGCACCCCGCCCGCGACGGCCTGATGCGCAGCCGTTCCCCGGTGAGCGCCCGTCAGGGTGGCTCGCCGGGGGCTTCTGCCGCAGCGCTGCGTATCCGCGCTGCGGTGCCTCCCCTGCCGTTCCCCGAGCCGTTCCGGGCCCCGCGCCAGCCTCCGTCCCCGCCCGGGGCGTCCGAGGCCCGGTGAACGCACCCGGACCCGAACCCGTGCTGGCGCGTCCTCACGTGCGGGTCACCGACTGACCCCCTTCAGGGGCGCTCAGTCGTTCGACGGCGACGGCGTGAAGATGTACGCATCGCTGAGGATCTCATTGGTCCCCGGCGCAGGCGGCACCGCCGCCGTCTCGTTGATCCCGCCCAGCACCAGCACGCTCCCGTCAGGCAGCAGCGTGCACGTGTGCGCGTACCGGGGCACCGCGAGATCCGGCCCGCCTCGGGGGCTCACGCCGCCGCTCATGTCCGCGGTCACCAGCACGGTGGTGGCGTCGCTCCGGGTCGGTGCGCCGACGCCGTCGACGGTGCGCCCGCCGATGATCAGCACGGTGCCGTCGTTGAGGCCGATGGTGCACGGGTCGCCGCGCAGCCCGACCGACGGTCCGGCGCCCACTCCCGACGTCTTGGTGGTGACGATCTCCGACGACGCCAGGGGCTTGGGATCGGCGATGTCCGAGTAGCCGCCGACGACGAGGATCTGCTCGCTGTTGCGCAGGGTGGCGATGCCCGCCGAGCGCCGCCCTTCGGTCAGGCGCGGCTGGGGCGTCACTGCCTGCTGCAGGAAGGCCGAGCCGGAGTACTTGAAGAACACCAGCTCGTTGCGCAGCTGGGTGGTGTCGGCGCCGCCGGCGATGGCCACGTACTGCCCCTGGAGCACCGCGATGCCGCTGGCGTCCTTCCGGGGGAGCGAGACGCCGTCGACCACGCCGCACGCGGCCGTCTGGGGGTCGAACCACTCGACCTTGTCCTGGAGCAGCGTGGGCCCCGACGCGGTCTGCTTGTAGAAGCCGCCGGCGAAGAGCACCTTGCCGTTCTCGTCGGACACCGCGACGTGCCGGGTGCGCGCGTACTTGGTGCACCCCTTGGCCATCGGCGCGTTGGTGTAGGTGCTGGAATCGGCGTCGAAGATCAGCTCCACCGCCTTGGTGGTCACCAGGTTGGTGGTGCCCACGTACTCTTCGCCGCCCCACAGGAGCACCTGGTTGGTGTTGAGCAGCGTGGCGGTGTGGAACGCCTTGGGAATCGGCGTGTTGCCGTAGAGCATGCGGGGCCCGGCGGTGAACTGCCCGGACTGGGGGTCGAAGAACTCCGTGGAGTCGAGCGACTGCTGCTCGGGGGTACCGGCCTTGATGTTGTACCCACCGGCGATGAAGACCTTGCCGTTGGGGAGCAGCGTGGCGGTGTGGCCAGCGCGCGCGGCGCCCATCTTCTGGCAGGTCTTGGGGTCGCTCGAGGTGCTGGGCGGGGTGAAGGCGTTCACCCGGCGCAGGAACACGGTGAGCGTCTTGGGTACGCCGTCGAAGTTGTCGGGAATGACGTCGTCGACCTTGAAGGGCTGCGAGCGGCCGATCGACACCACCTTGCCGCCGCCCTTGGGGTCGCCGTCGTAAGCGCGCACCTCGACCACCCGGTTGGTGCCCGCGGGAATGTCGGGGATCTTGATCTCCCGGCTGCTGGAGTTGATGGGGGAGATCGCCTCCAGCGGCTTCGCGAGCCCATCGCCGGAGACGCGCACTCGCAGCGTCTGCACGCCCATGAAGGGGTCGAGCTTGGGGTCGCAGGCCGCAGTGACGATCTGGATCTGGAACTTGAATTCCTTGGGGGCGCAGCTCGCCACGAGCGCCAGCGCCAGGATCCACGCGCGCTTCACCATGACGCGGTCACCGTGCCCGACACCGGCTTGGTCGCGTAGGAGATCGCGAAGTAGCTGCCCACCGCGGCTCCGGCGGCCAGCGCCACCCCACCCGCCACCCACACCCAGACCGGCACGCCCTTCTTCACCTCGTCCGGCGGCAGGTCGTTCACCGGCTGCTCCACGACCGCCACCGGCGGCACCTCCGGCGGCGCATCGACGGTGACCTTGGGCTTCACCGCCTTGCGCTCCGGCACCACCAAGGGCACGTCGCTGACCGCGACCGCGGCCGAGCCGGCCTTCACCGTGGGCTTGGTCACCAGGTTCGCCGGGAGCCGGTCGTTCCCCGGCCAGTTGTCGATGCGCTTCTGGATCTCGTCCGCGAAGCGGAACGCCTCGACGTTGGCGGTGAGGACCTCGGCGTCGAAGCCCAGCGGCGAGAGCACCGAGAAGCCCTTGGTCTTCAGGTTGTAGACCGCGAGCCCGCCGGTGAGCTGCTGCTCGCCGGTGCGGTACACCACGCCCACCACCGCGAACTCCGCGCCGGCGGCCTGCACCCAGCCGAGGAACCGGTCGGCGAAGGCGGCGTCGATCACCGAGGCCAGGCGGGGGTCGCCCACCCCGGCCGGCGCCGGTCCGTCGCCACCGAACGAGGCGCGCACCTTGGACATGCCGCTCTTGAGCTCCACCGTCTGGCCGAAGCGCTCGCCGCGCGGCCCTTCCACCTTGACCAGGTGCGGGCCCGACGGGAGGTTCTCTTCCACCACCGGCACCATGCCCAGGTCGCGGCCGTCGACGTACGCCGTGCTGCCCGCGGGGCCTTCGATCGACAGGCTGGTGCGGGGGAGCTTGTCGAGCTTGTGGCGCGCCTTCTCGAGCTCGCGCACGAAGACCGGCGGGTAGTCGCTGTTGAGCTGGAAGTCGTGGGACAGGCGCACCACCCCGGCGAGCGAGGTCGACGCGTCCTTCTGGTTGCCCAGGCGGAACTGGGCTGCCGCCAGCCCCACGTACGCCTCGACGAGCAGCGGCACGTCGGCCGACGCCGGGTCGCCCATGGCGGCGTCGATGCCCTTCTTGAGCTTGTCCGCCGCGGCCTCGAGCTCGTTGTTGCGCAGCGCCGTCTTGCCGGCCTCGATCCACGCGTTCGCTTCCGCATTGGCGGAGTTCGATGCGCCCTTGGGGCCGGCCTTGACCGCGCGCACCGCGGCTGGCGCGGGCACCAGGGTGAGCACGTCGTCTCGACCCTTGAACTCCTCGGTGAGCACGCTGGTGAACTTCCCAGCGGCGGTGTCGGACGCGCCTTCGCCCGCAACCAGCGGCAACAAGACGAGCTTCGGCTTGTCGGCGAGCGCCGCGGACGAGATCAACAGCAGGATCAGGGGGAGTTTCACCAGGGTGGTCAGACGTCGCTCGTTGGGCGTTGGTTCGCTACAGGCCGGCCGGTTCGGCGAGGGCACCGTAGCGACCGTTTGCCCACTGCGTCAATTATCCCGGGGACTTCCGCGTGGGCCCAGCCGTTGTAAGAGGTGCCGCTTGCGCCTCTCCCTCGCCACCCGGATCGTCCTCGGCTACGCCGTGGTGCTGGTCACCTTCGGCGCGGTCTCGCTCTTCTCGGTGGGAGAGATGCACCGCGGACAGGTCGAGCTCAAGCTGCTGGGCGACGGCTACCTGCACCTCTCGCAGGACACCGCGGCGATCGAGACCTTCCACAAGAGCCGCGAGCGCGAGACCGAGCGGCTGTCGGAAGAGAAGAGCGTCGAGACCCGGCGCGCGCTGATTCGCCTGTCGCGCAAGTACTTCCCCCCGCTGATGCACGAGAAGCTCGAGGCGGCGCAGGCGACCGCGGCCCAGCTCGAAGGCTTCGCGCCCGACGACGAGAAGGCGTTCCTCGCCGGGGTGTCCCAGAAGCTCAAGGAGCTCGGCACCCGGTACACCGACTACGAGCAGGTCGCGGAAGCGGCCTACGGCGTGCTCGAGCTCGACAGCTTCGATCCGCTCACCGCCGCATCCCGCGTCGAGCGCATGCGCGGCACCGAGAACTCGATCGGGGTCAGCATTCGCCTGCTCCACGCCGCGCTGGAGACGCGTATCGCGGAGCGCGTGGCCCGCGCGCAGGACCGCGAGCGGCGCACCGGGCTCCTGGTGGTGCTGCTGCCGGTGGCGGCGATCGCGGTCGGGTTGGTGGTCTTCGTGGTCTCCGCGCGCAGCCTGCGCCCCATCCGCACCCTCACGCTGGGCGTGGCGCGCATCGGCAAGGGCGACTACTCGGCGGAGATCGGGCTCAAGGGCGAAGACGAGATCGCCCTGCTCGGCCGCGAGTTCGACACCATGGCGCGCAGCCTGCGGGAACGCGAAGCCCAGCTGCGGCAGAAGCAGCAGGAACTGCTCCAGGCCGAGCGGCTCGCCGCGGTGGGGCGCCTCGCGGCGCAGATCTCCCACGAGGTGCGAAACCCGCTGTCGTCGATCGGCCTCAACACCGAGATGCTCGAGGAGCAGCTGGCCTCGGCGCACTTCGACACCCCGGCCCAGGCCGAGGAAGCCACCGGGCTCCTGCGCAGCGTCACCCGGGAAGTCGACCGGCTGACCGAGCTCACCGAGGACTACCTGCGGCTGGCGCGGCTCCCGCAGCCGGCGCTCCAGACCGAGGACCTGCACGGCGTGGTGGAGCGCGTGCTCGCCTTCTCGGCCGCCGAGCTGGAGCGCTCCAAGGTCAAGGTGGTGCGCGAGCTCGCGCCCGAGCCGGTGTACGCGTCGATCGACGAAGGGCAGCTGCGGCAGGTGGTGCTGAACCTCGTGCGCAACGCCCGGGAAGCGATGGCCGGCGGCGGCACGCTCACCGTGCGCACCGCGCTCGACGGCGAGTGGGCGGTGCTCGAGGTGCAGGACTCCGGCGCCGGCGTCGACCCGTCGAATCGCGGCAAGATCTTCGAGCCGTTCTTCTCCACCAAGTCGAACGGCACCGGGCTCGGCCTGTCGCTGTCGGCGCAGATCGTCGCGGCCCACGGTGGGCGGCTCGAGCTGCTCGACCGGCGGCCGGGCGCGACCTTCGCCATCAGGGTCAAACGCGCATGAGCTTCAAGGTCCACCGCGACGAGCTGCCGTCGGGGCTGCCGGTCGTCACCGTGGAGACGCCCCATCTCCACTCGGCGATGGTCACCGTCTACGTGCGCATCGGCAGCCGGTACGAGACGGCGGCGAACAGCGGCGTCAGCCACCTGCTCGAGCACCTCTTCTTCCGCGGCAGCCGGCGGTTCCGGGACACGGTGCGCATGAACGCCCGGGTGGAGGCCGTGGGGGGCAACCTCAACGGCGTCACCATGCGCGACCTGTCGTACTACTACACGCCGGTGCACCCGTCGGGCGTGCCGGTGGCGCTCGAGGTGCTGGGCGACATGCTGACCCGGCCGCGCCTGAGCCACCTCGCGCTCGAGAAGGAGATCATCCTCGAGGAGATGCTCGACGAGGTCGACGAGACCGGGCGCGACATCGACACCGAGAACCTCACCAAGCAGCTGCGCTTCGGGCGCCACCCGCTGGGGCTCAAGATCGCGGGCACCGCGGACTCGGTGCGGGCGCTGACGCAGCGCCAGGTCGACGAACACTTCCGCCGGGCCTACGTGAGCGGCAACGTGGTGGTGGCGGTGGCCGGGCCGGTCAACCACCGTGCGGTGCTGGGCGCCGCGACCCGTGCCTTCCGCGCGCTGCCGCCGGGGCCTCGCGTGCAGGCGCCGCGCGCCCCCGAGCCGCCGCGCGGGCCGACCTTCCGCTTCGTGGAACTCGACGAGTCCCAGACCAGCTTCCGGCTGTCCTTCCCCACGGTGGCGGAAGACCACGACGACTTCACCGCGCTGGGCGTGCTGCGGCGGGTGCTCGACGACGGGCTGTCGTCGCGGCTGCCGTACAACGTGGTGGAGCGGCTGGGCCTCGCCTACTCGGTCGGCGCGAGCCTGGAGGGCTTCGACGACTGCGGCTCGTTCGACGTCGACGGCGCGTGCGCGCCGGGCAAGGTGGCGGCCACGGTGCAGGAAGTGCTGCGCACCCTGGGCACGCTGACCCGGGGGCAGATCACCCAGGACGAGGTGCGGCGGGCCCAGCGCCGCTCGCGGTTGTTCCTGGAGACCCTGCAGGACTCGCCGGGCGATCTCGTGGGCTGGTTCGCGGCCGAGTCGCTCTTCCGCACGCCGGAGTCCTTCAGCAGCCGGCTGCGGAAGATCGAGCGGGTCACCCGGGGCGACCTGGTGCGCGTCGCCCGGAAGTACCTGACCCGGCGCGGCCTGCTCGCGGTCGCGGTGGGGCCGCGGACGGGGCGGCAGGCGCTCAAGGCCGTGGTGCTGCGCGCGCGGGGGCTGCCCAGCGGTCAGTGACCGCGGATGATCTGGATCCCGCCGGTCCCCGCTGGCCGGCCGAGCTTGGCCAGCCGGGCGCGCAGCTTGAGCAGCTCGCCGTCCTTCGGGGCCGACTTGAGCAAGGCCTCGACGAGCTTCTTGGCGCGGTCCACGTCGTGGCCGGTGTCCGCGGCCAGCCGGGCGAGCGCGAGCTGCTCCTTGGGGCTCGTCTTGCCCGCGCGGTCGAGGCGTTCGAGGCAGGCGAGCGCCTCGCCGTTCTCGCCGCGCTCGAGGTAGCGGGGCCACAAGGCGCTCAGTGCGGGCGCGTAGCTGGGGTCGAGGCTCACGGCCATGCGGAACTGATCTTCGGCCTGCGACGCCTCGCCATCGGCCTCCAGCGCCCGGCCGCGCAGGACCAGGGCCGACGGCAGCTGCGGCTGCAGCACCAGCGCGCGATCGGCGAGTTCCCGTGCGGCGGAGATGTCCGCCTGATCGAGACGGATCTCGGCCAGGGCGGTGATGAGCTCGGCCTCGGTGGATCCTTCCCGGGTGAGCGGCTCCAGCACGGCGACCGCCTCGTCGACCTTCTTCTGGGCGAGCAGCGCGCGCGCGGTGAGCTCGGCCGCCATCGGCGTGCGCTTGCCTTCGGGGAGCACCGCCAGGTCCTGCAGCGCGAGGTCCGGGTACCCCTGGTGCAGGAAGTAGCGCGCGCGCAGCTCCCTCGCCGCCACCAGCGACGGGTCCTGCTTGAGCAAGCGGTCCATCAGCTTCGCCGCGAGGATCTCCGAGCCCGGGGTCGCCAGCAGGATCTCGGCTTCGACCACCTTGGCGTCGGCGTCGTCCGGGCTCTTGGTCTGCACCACCGCCAGCGTCTTCATCGCCGCGTCGTGCTGCCGGGCCCGCAGCTGCAGCCGCGCCAGCTCGAGGAGCTCGGAGTCCTGGAGCGCGTCGGAGTCGCGCAGCTTGAGCAGCAGGTCCATCGCCTCGGCGCTCCGCCCCAGCCCGAGCAGGAGCTTGGCCCGCTGGTGCATCAGCTCCGGCCGCGGCTCCTTGGCGAGCTGCTCGGCCTTCCCCAGCGACAGCAGCGCCGCCGGCGCGTTGCCCATCAGCGCGTGGGCCTGGGCCATCAGCACGTGGGGCTCGATCTCTTCCGGCTCCAGCGCGATCAGCTGCGCCACCAGGTTTCCCGCCGCGGGGCCCCGGCCCGCCTCGAGCTCTGCCCTGGCCTGGGCGGTCAACGCGGCCACCGTGGCGGCGTGCTGCTCCTTCGCCTGGGTCTCCGGGTCCTTGCAGGCCAGGAGCCACAGACAGACGAGGGCGACGCTCCGCTTCACGCGGCCGATGGTACCCTTGTTCCCGCGCCATGGACCCATTCGTTCGCCAGCTGGTGGAGCGGCTGCACGAGGCCGGCGCGCCGATGTCCCGCAACAAGCACTTCCACGCCTTCGACAACCCGCTGGGCCGCCAGGCGCTGACCATCAGCAAGCGCTTGCGGGCGTTCGCCCAGGTCCTGGCGAAGCTGAGCCGCGACGGCGGGGCGGCGAAGGCCCGGCGGGTCGACGGGGCGATCGAGATCGAGCTCGCGCTGCCGGCGGTGAAGGGGCGGCGGGTGACGCGCTTCGAGCCCGAAGAGCTGGAGCTGCTCTGCGCGATGCCCGGCGCCCGGGACGCGCTCGACCTCACCGCGCTCTGACGCGTCAGCGCGCGCCGCCGAAGGGCGTGAGCGGGTCGGCGGTAGCGTCGGGCCGCACCACCGTGCCGTGGGCCTCGCCCAGCACCGGGCGCAGCGCGGCGAGCAGGAGCGTGCGCACCGCGCCGGCGACGTCGCGCTCGACCAAGGAGGCCCCCGCCGGTGCACCGCGCAGCTCGGCCGGCAGCTGATCGCCTTCCGCGAGCCCGGGCCCGACCAGCAGGGAGATCGGCACCTTGAGCTCGAAGGCCAGGAACCGCGCCAGCCGGGTGGTCGCGGGCGCCGAGTCGGCCACCAGCGCTCCGAGCGCCTGGCTGGTGAACGGGCGCCAGAGCGGGCGGGCCGCTTCCGCGGTGGGGAGCATCACGAAGTCGAGCTTGAGCGCGTCGCTCACCTCGAGCCGCCCCAGCGTCCCGAACCCGCTCCGCAGGCAGCCCGGCTCGGTGGCCACCGCGACCAGCCCGGGGAGCCCCTTGAGCACCGCGCGCCCTGCCCTCGCCGTCGACCCGCACACCACCACCTTCACCACCAGCGCCGAGCGGGTCGGCCGGCCGTGGAGCAGGCGCCCGCGGAGCGCGTGGACCTCGGCGGGCGTGAGCAGCACCTCGGGGCCGGACCCTGGCGCGGTGGACACCGCCACCACGCCGCGCTCGAAGAGCGAGCGGGCGGCGGAGAGGATCTCGAGGTCGGGCGCGTCGACCACGTCGAGCAGCTCGAGGAGCGAGCGCGGCTGCTGCAGCGCTTCCAGCACCGCCAGCGTGACCGGGTGCGGGTCGACCGGCGCCGGAGCCTCCGGCTGCACCGAGAGGCGCTGGGTGAGCGCCGGGGCGCCGTCGAGCAGCCGGGCGCGCTCGTCTGCCTGGCGGGCGCCTTCGAGGAGCGCGTCTTCCATCGAGCGCTGGATGCGCTTCTTCAGCGGAGCGTCACCGGGCGCGAAGGCGAAGGTGCCTTCCTTCCAGGCGATGAGCCGGAACAGCGCCTTCTCGCCCTCGGCCTCTCCGGTGTGGGCGTTCACCGGGCTGCCCTGCGAGAGGTGAATCTCCCCGCGCTCGGCGCCATTGCCCAGCACCAGGCGCCCGGTGCGCCGGTTCATCGAGAGGATCTGCAGCAGGTCGGCGAGCGGGAGCTGGCCGAGGCCGCCTTCGATCTCCCGGGCGTCGCCCTTGAGCTCGCGTGCCGCCTCGACGCGGCGGCAGAGGTGATCGATGCGCGCGAGCACCTCGTCGAGGTTGAACGGCTTGGCGAGGAACCCTTCGCGGAAGGCGCGGGCGCGATCGGGGTCGGCGCCCCGCATGGTGAGCACCACGGGGATGTCTGCGGTCCGCGGGTTCGCCTGGAGGATCTGCACGAAGCGCCGGGCGTCGATCAGCGGGCAGTCCTCGTCGAAGAGGATCACCTCGGGGTGCCGCAGCACCGAGAGCTCCAGCGCCCGCGAGCCGTCCTGCGCGTGGGCCACCTGGTAGCCCTGCTGCCGCAGCCCGCGCGCGAGCGAGCGCACCGTGGCGAGGTCGGGATCGGCGATGAGGATCTTGCGGGTGTTCGGCATCGCGCGTCACCAGGGCTGCAGGTCGTATTGCTGCTGGAGCTGCGAGACCATGCCTTCGACCAGCGTGGGGTCGGACGAGTGGAACCCCCACGTCACGCCTCGGCCGCGCCGCTGCAGCAGCACGTAGGAGGAGCCTTCGCCCACCCAGAGCAGGAACTCGTGGCGGCCGAGCCGATCGTCGCCTTCGAGGAACACCGGCGTCACCACCGGGTGGCTGCCCAGATCGCCCCGGCGGCCGATGACGAAGATGTTCGCCTTGAGCTCTGCGGACGCGCCCGCCAGCCCGTGCACCAGCGGCAGATCGCTGCGCACCTCGGGGACCCCGAGGTACAGCAAGCCCCGGGTCGACGGCGCCCGCGCCAGCTCCCGCGCGAGCTCGGTCTGCAGCTCGTCGAAGAGCACCTCGGCCACCCGCCCCCGGCGCGACGGCTCGCCTTCGGTCTCGGGCAGCTTGGGGCTCTTGGAGTTGCCCAGGAGCAGCTCGACCTCGTCCCAGAACGGCAACCCGTCGAGCCGGAGCGCCCGGTGGAGCGAGCGCCGGCGCTCGTCCATGCGGCGGTGGCAGCGCTCGAGCAGCTCGTCGAAGTCCTCCCCGTCGTGGGGGAAGGTGGCGACCCCGGCGCTCACGCCGAGCGGCAGCTTGGCCTCGAGGTCCTTGCTCTCGGGGTCTTCGCGCAGCGCGGCGAGTGCCCGGCGGAGGAACATCAGCCCACCGAAGGAGTCCGTCTCCGGCAGGAGCACGTGGAATTCCTGCTCCGAGGCGCGCGCCACCACGTCGGCGTCGCGGGCCATGCGCGAGAGCACCCGCAGGGTCGCCCGCTGGGCCGTGCGGGCCGCCTCCACGCCCTGGCGCACCCGGACCTGGGTGAGGTTGTCGAGCGCGACCGTGAGCAGCGAGAAGGCCCGGCCGTAGCGCTTGGCCTTGTAGATCTCCTTGGTCGCGTAATCGGCGAAGTACGAGAGCGTGTAGGCGCCGGTGTCGCGATCGCGCAGGCCTTGCCGCTGCAGCGTGGCGACCTTGAGCGCCCCCTTGAGCGCGGCGGCCGCGAACTGCGCCATGGCGTGGGCGGGCTTGAAGAGTGCTTCGTCGAACGGCGCCAGCGCGTCGGCGAGCTGGGCGAGCCCCACCACCTGGGTGCCCTGCACCACCGGCACCAGGAGCGACGGCCCGGAACGCCACGGAATGAGCTGCACCAGCGACGGATCCACCGTCTCCGGGAGCTGCCGGCGATCGACCAGGCCCCGGAAGGCGCGCAGCCGCAGCGGCCCGCGCTCTCCCGCGACCCACAGCGCCCCGCTCTGGGCGCGGGTCAGGCCGCAGAACTCCTCGAGGATGCGCTCCTGCAGCTGATCGAGCTCGTGGGTCGACGCGATCGCCAGGCAGCGATCCTCGAGGGCACGGCGCTCGGGGTCGCTCACTCGTGGATCCCGCGGAACACCCGCACCGCACCGCCCCGCAGGTAGGCATGCGAGAGGTCGCCCAGCACCTTCACCTCGAGCCGGCCGCCCGGGAGGTCGACGGCGATCCACGTGTCGAAGGCCAGCCGCCCGGCGAGGGCCCAGGCCGCGACCGTGGCCGCCGCGCCGGTGCCGCACGCCAGGGTGAGCCCGACGCCGCGTTCCCACACCACCACCTCGAGGCCGGCGCCGCGGGGCACCGCGCACTCGACGTTGGTCCGCTCGGGGAACGCCGGGTGCCGTTCGAGCCCTGGCCCCAGCGTCTTCGCCTGTTCCGGCCCGGCGTCGAGCAACACCAGGTGGGGGTTGCCCAAGCTGACCGCGCTCGCCAGCCGGCCTTCGAAGCTCTGCTCGAGGAACGGCCCGCCGCCCGGCGCCCGCGGCAGGTGCGGCGCCGCCAGGTGCACGCGCCCCAGGTCGACGGTGATCTCCCTGGCCTCGCCCGAGCTCTCGTACCGCAGCGAGGACACCAGGCGCCCGGCGCCCGTCTCCACCGCGAGCTCCTCGGGCTGGGTGCGCTGCTCGTCGGCGAGGTGCTTCACCACGCAGCGCAGGCCGTTGCCGCACATCTCGGCCACGCTGCCGTCGGCGTTGTGCACCACCATGCGCGCCGCGGCGCCCGGCGCGGGCAAGAGAGCGAGCACGCCGTCGGCCCCCACCCCGCGGTGGCGATCGCACCAGGCGATCGTCTCCTCGGGGCTCAGGTCGATGCCGGTCGCGCGCCGGTCGACGACGACGAAGTCGTTCCCCAGCGCGTGGTACTTGGTGAAGGGCTGCTGCATCGCGGTGGTGAGACCCTAACGCCTCGTGGGGCCCACCGCAGCGGCTACATCGACAGGCCGCCGTCGACGTCGATGGTGCGGCCGTTGAAGTAGTCGCACTCGAGGATGAACTTCACCGCCACCCAGATGTCTTCCGGCACGCCGATGCGCGCCACGGGGATGTTGGCGACCAGCGCGTCGCGCGCCTTCTGGTTCATGCCCTGGGTCATCGGGGTCTCGATCATGCCCGGGGCGATGGCGCCCACGCGCACGCCGAACGACGCGAACTCGCGCGCCCAGGTGACGGTGTTCGCCGCCAGCGCCGCCTTCGCCGAGACGTAGTTCGACTGGCCGCGGTTGCCGTGCCGGGCGATCGACGACATGTTGACGATCACGCCCGGGCGCTGCTCCTTCTCGACCATCTTGGCCACCGTCTCGCGCACCATCAGGGTCGCGCCGGTGAGGTTGACGCCGATCACCGCGTTCCACTGATCGACGGTGAGCTTGGTGACCTGGCCGGTCGCCTTGTCCTTCTTCACCAGCAGGCCGTCGCGGAGGATGCCGGCGTTGTTGATGAGGCCGTTGAGGCCACCCATCTGCTCGTGGGCCCAGGCGACGAAGCTGGCGCACTCGTCTTCCTTGGACACGTCGAGCTTGCGGCGGTGAATGCCGGCGGGCAGCGCCTTGAGCGCCTCCTCGTTGACGTCGCCGGCCGCGACCTGGGCGCCGGCTTCCTTGAGGCGGGTGGCGAAGTGCGCGCCCATGCCCTGGGCGCCGCCGGTGACGATGATCTTCAGGTCCTTGAGCTGCATGGCGTCTCCTCGAACGACGACGGTGGACTGCGCAGCGCTTCCTCTCACGACTGGCCCGGCGCTTCCACCCGCAAAACGGCGGCGAAGGCCTGCTATGGCAGCGCGCGCACCGTGAGAGACACCTTCGGCTACTGGCCACTCCTCAAGGCACGCCCTGCGTACCGCCGTATCTGGCTGGGTGCGCTGGTGAGCCTGGCCGGCGACTGGTTCACCCTCATCGCGCTCTACCAGCTGCTCGACGAGTACACCGGCCAGGGCGAGGCGGTGGGGCTGATGCTGGCCACCCGCTTCCTGCCCGGGGCGCTGTTCTCGCCGCTCGCGGGGGTGATCGCCGACCGCGTGCCCCGCCGCGCGGTGATGATCGGCTGCGACGTGGGCCGGGCGGTGATCGTGCTCAGCTTCTGCCTGGTGAACTCGGCCGAGCAGGTCTGGCTGGTCTACCTGCTCACCTTCCTGCAGATGACGCTGAGCACCTTCTTCGACCCCGCGGAGCAGGCGTCGATCGCGTCCACCGTCGCGCCCGAGGAGATCGTCACCGCCAACACGCTCCATTCGGGCACCTGGGCCGCGATGCTCAGCGTGGGCGCGATCGCCGGCGGCGCGGTGACCCAGCTCCTGGGGCGCGACGCGGCCTTCTGTGCCGACGCGGCCACCTTCCTGCTCTCGGCGTACTTCATCAGCCGCGCGGAGATCCCCTTCGTGGCGCGGCCGGGCGGCGCGGCGCTGCGCGAGGGGCTGGCCGATTTCCGGGAAGCGCTGCGGCTGGTGAAGAACGACCCGCGGCTCCTGCGGGTGCTCTCGGTCAAGAGCGGCTGGAGCATCGCCGGCGGCGGGGCGATCTTGCTCTACGCGGTGCTCGGCGAGCACGGCTTCCCCAGCGCCGGCGGAGGCACGGCGGCCATCGGCGTGCTGCTCGGCATGCGCGGCGTCGGCGCGGTGGTGGGGCCGCTGATCGCCCGGAGGCTCGGCGGCGACGGGGAAGTCTGGCTGCAGCGGGCGATCACGGTGTCGTTCGTCACCACCATCGTCTTCTACGCGGCCTTCTCGTTCGCCACCTCGCTCCCCCTGGCGGCCTTCCTGCTCGCCTGCGCCCACACCGGCATCTCGACCCAGTGGACCTTCTCGGGCTCGCTGATCGCGCTCTGGGCGCCCGACCGCATCCGCGGGCGGATCTACGCGCTCGATTTCATGGCCTACACGGTGATGATGGCCATCTCCGCGTGGCTCACCGGCCGGGCGCTCGATCGCACCCACCTCCAGCCCCGCGAGGCGATGCAGGTGCTCACCGTGATCCTCGTGCTGCCGCTGGCGGTGTGGCTGTGGCTCGGGCGACGTCAGCTCTTGCGGGCCCGGGGCCCGACGAGCTCGAACACCTCGAGCGAGCCGGAACGCTTGGGCAGCTCGACCGGCTCCAGCGCCCGGAACTCGTAGTCGGACTTCGCCTGGGCCACCACGGCGGCGCTGACCACGATGCACACGTTGGCCCAGCGCGCGGCCTGCGCCAGCCGCACCGCGGTGGCCACCGGAGCCCCCAGCACCGAGTAGCTCACGCGGTGCTCGGTGCCCATCTCGCCCACCACCGCGTCGCCCACGTCGAGCCCCACGTGCAGTTCCAGCGGGCCGCCGCCGCGCTGCTCGAGGTCGCTCTTCTGCTTGGCGAACCGGGCCTTCAGGTCGAGCGCTGCCCCGCAGGCGTGCACCGCCGGCCGCTCGAGCCGCACCGGGGCGCCCCAGACCGCGATCACCGCATCGCCGAGGTACTTGTCGAGGTGGCCCGAGCGCTCGACCACCTCCTGGGTCACCTCGTGCAGCCAGCGCCGCAGCGTGCCCACCAGTTTCGACGGGTCGGTCTTCGCGGCGAGGGCGGTGAAGCCTTCGAGGTCCGCGGACAGCACCGCGACGCCGAGGCGCTCGGGGCGCATCAGGCTCAGGTTGCTCTCGAGGTGGCCGAGCACCTCGGGCTTGAGCGCGCGGCCCAGGGTGCGGGTGATGAACTCGCGCAGACCGCGCTCGACGCGTGCGGCGTACCCGAGGGCGCCGAGGAAGGTGAGCGTGGCCGCGAGGATCGGCGCCACCATCGCCACCTGCCGATGCTGGAAGAGGAAGGCGTTGCGCGCGGCCAGGGCATGGAGGCTCCCGACGAGCGCGAGGGCTCCGACCCAGGCCAGCCAGCCGGGCTGCCGCGAGAGGCTCGACCACCCCACCGCGAGGAAGGCGCCCGCGAAGGCGAAGGCGATGGTCAGCCAGAGATCGAACCCCCGGTCGGTCGCGGGCGGCGCCTCGCCGTGCAGGACCTGGGTGACGGCCTGGCCCCAGAAGGCCGCGGCGCTCATCGCCCCCACCGCGGTGCGCACCTCGCCGGTCCGCTCGGTGAGAATGGCGATGCGCCCTTCGAGCTCGTTGTCGTGGTGCCTGACGGCGCGCGCGTTCTGCTGGTCGTCGAGGTTGAGCCAGACCCGCCACGCCGGGAGCGAGCGCTTCAGGGTGCCCTTGAGCCCCTTGGACTCCGCGCCGTCGAAGGTGACCAGCAGCGCGCCGTGCTCGTCGAGCGGCAGCTCCAGCCGGCCGACCTGGAGCTTCCCGTCCTTGAAGTGCAGCGCTCCGCCTCCGAGGATCCGCCGGGCGACCGCCAGCGCCGCCGACGGGACGATCACCTTCGCCCCGTCGTGCTCGACGGCCACCAGGAGCTGGGCCTTTCGCACCAGCCCGTCGTCGTCGGCGACCAGCGCATCGACGCCGAAGGCGGGCTGGGCCGAGAGCAGTGCGCCCACCGGCACGCTCAAGGATCGCGCGAGGGGGAGCGCGTCGGGGTCGAGCCCGGGCACGTCGACGCGCGAGAGCTCGACGAGCAGCCAGCGCGCGTCCACCTCGGCCTCGCCGTCGGCGGGCGTGCGCGGGCGCACGGTGAGCGGAGGCTTGAGCTCCAGCGCGGCGGCGAGGTCCTTCGCGCGCGCCTCCGAGCCGACCGCCACCCAGAGTTCCCACTTTCCCGGAGCGCGCACCAGCACCGGCTGCTCGCGGCGGGCGAGGATGCCGCGCACCAGCGGCAACGCCTTCGGCAGCTCGCCCCCGTCGCTCACCTTGAGCACGAAGGGTTTGAGCTCGCGGTCGGGCACGCGGGGAACGCGGCTCGACCAGGCGAAGGGCACCACCACCTGGCCGCCGAGCGCATCGAGCGACGCCCCCAGCGCGTCGTCGTCGGAGCGCTGGCGTTCGCCCTTGGGGCTGACGCAGGTGCGCGGCGAGACGGCGTCGAGCGGCACGTCGAGCCACACCTGGGCCGCCCCCTCGGCGATCACCTCGCCGGCGATGCCCCCCAAGAGCTCGCGGGGCCACGGCTGCATGGCGAGCAGCGGGTTCGCCGCCTCGCGGGCGCTGGCGAGCGTCTCGTCGTCGACGGCGATCACCACCACCTCGTCGCGGCGGGACCGCGTGGCGCCCAGCTCCTGGAGCCGCCAGTCGACCGTGAGCTGTTCCAGGTCCTGCAGCCACAGTCGCGGCAGCTCGTGCCAGCGGGGGGAGCTGCCGGCGTCGCGCTGTACCGGCGCGCTCCCGAGCAGCGCCAGGCCCCCGCCGATGGCGATCGCCCAGGCGAACGCCACCCCGAACTTCTGGAGAAATCGCCGACCGGCAGATGGAATCGGGAAGGGAGCCACGGTCGAGAAGGGTTATGCTCACATCCCCATGATGATGCGAAAGATCCTCGTTGCCGGTGTTCTGGTGCTGTCCGCCTGTGGGCTGATCAACGGCCTGAGCGCCAGCAAGGTCATGGTGGCCACCCTGCTCCACACCCCGGCCATCGAGCTCAAGCCCAGCTACATCGCCGGGTTCGACGCCTCGATCCCCCAGTTCGACGCGGGCGGCTTCATGTTCGACGCCGGCGGCTTCGACGTGAACGACGCCGGCTTCACCGTGCCGGAACAGACGGCGGCCATCGCCTACCTGGGCGACCGCAGCGGCGGCGACATCTCCACCCCGCCCAAGGGCGTGGAGAAGGCGACCTTCACCGTGAAGAGCGGCTCCACGGTGACCCTCAAGGAGATCGGCGCCGGCAGCTACCAGCTCCTGTCGAAGGACGAGCCGGCGCTCGTCTACGCGCAGGGCACCGACGTCGACTTCGTCGCCAAGATCGACGGGCAGACCTTCACCGGCCGCGTCGAGAAGGTCCCCAAGGAAGAGAAGATCGCCGCCTTCCACCCCGCGTCGGGCTTCATCGACCTCGCGGCCGGCACCGACTTCGCCTTCGTGCGGCCCGATGCTCCGGCCGGTGAGACGCGCCCCCTGGGGTTCGTGGTGGTGGTGCCCATCAGCCGCGACGGCAAGCAGGGCGACCCGACCTACAGCAACGTGCCCAAGACGCCGGTCGAGTTCCTCAAGCTGGTGGTCGCGCCGGGCAAGCCCTGGCAGGAGACCCAGGTGACCGTGCCGGGCAGCGCCTTCCCCGACAAGGACAAGAACTACGTCATCCTCCTGCAGTCCGCGAAGCTCGGCGGCCCGGTCGGCGAGAACCTCTTCACCGGCTCGGCGATCATCGCCGGCACCGCCGACGTGGGCATCGTCAAGACCAAGCCCTGAGCGGGCAGCCCGTCAGGAAGGCCCGGTGGCCAGGCTCACCGAGAGCCGGCCATCGAGCTGCAACTTGAGGAAGTACCCCGCGGCCAGCTCCGCCTCGTCGCGGGTCAGCACGCCGCGGCAGCCCGATTCGTCTTCCAGCTCCAGCTCGAGCACCGGCCCGCGGAGCTGCAGCCTGGCGGCGACCGCGCTCCGGCGCGGCCTGGGCAGCAGGAAAGGAATCATCCCCCGCATCGGGAGCACTGCCGGCCTGGCCTTCAGCAGCGCCTCGAGGGACGAGTCGTCACGGGGCTCGTCGGCCTCGGTGTAGAGCCGGTGAGGCGCCGCGCCCACCTGGTCCACCGCGTCGTCGGTGAGGAAGCCGTGGTGCGTGGGCAGCGCCCCCGAGAGGATCCGGGCGAGCGCCACCGCGTCGTCGGCCGACGGGCGCACCACGTGGAGGATGCGCCGGTCTCCGGCGAGCACCCGCACCATGATCTGCAGTCGGGGCGGCGCGTGCGCCAGCCGCTGGTCGAGGCGGGTCGTGATCAGGCCTGCCAGCCGCACCTGTGCCTGGGCCAGCGCCCGATTGCCCCGCGCGGTCACCGCGCTCGGCCCCGACGTCGACGCCTTCAGCTTGGACTTCGCCGCGGCGAGTCCGGTCGCCGCCTTGGCGCCCAGCGACCGTGCGGCCTTCGCGGCGCCGATGGCGAAGGCGGT
>JAIBBQ010000347.1 GCA_019694595.1 Myxococcaceae bacterium | reverse complement strand
GACGAAGAGCTCCTCGGCAGGGACCGCGACGCGCCATTACGATCGGCATTGGACTCCGGTGCACCTCGACATCCACGTGGTCGACATCGACGCCGTGCTCGAGAAAGTAAGGGCGCATGGCGGAGCCATCGAGATGGAGTTCAGAAACCAGGGGCCGATGCCCGTGGGGTTCTGCTGTGATCCGTTCGGAAATGGCTTCTGCGTGATCGGCGAGCGAGGGTAGGGGCCTTTCCGAGCAAGCGGTTCACCACTGGTCGTGAACGGATTCACCACTGGTCGTGAACGGATTCACCACCAGTCGTGAACGCTCCGCGCTGTCAGCGGCCGGTGGTGTAGCCGCCCTTCGCGGGCGTGCCGGGGCCTGCGGGGCCGCCGCTCGCGGGCTTGGAGGTTGCGCCGGGGAACGCGCCGCCGGGCTGTCCAGCGCCTGCATTCCCGCCGCCTGCGGGCACGGGGGGCGTCACGCCGGGGCCGCCGCTGCCGGGCTGTCCTTGAGGTCCCGCGAGCCCGCCGGGCACCGCGCCGAGACCGCCGCCTGCGGGCTGGCCCATCCCGATGTTGATGGTCGGCGCTGCGGTGGTCACAGGCGCCGCGTCGCCCCCGCCCCGATCGCCGCACGCCGTCAAGAGCCCGATCCCGAGCAGCGCCGCCCAGCGCCCGCGCGAGAGCCCGTCGAGATCGATCCTCATCGAGCGGATGCTACCCAGAAGCGGTCGCTCGACGGAAGCCTCGAGCGCGGGGACGGGGCGACGATCCGCTGCGCGCGTCACTACCTCCAGCGGACCTCGGTCCCGCTGGGCGAGATCTCTCCTCGATCTTGGTTTTACAAGGGGGCTTGCGCCCCCTCGTATCACTCCCCCGACGGAGGCCGCGGTCCCGCCGTGACCGCCTGCTGTTACTGCAAGCACACCTCATAAATGGCCACGTACGAGCTGCCCGGAGTAACCCCGCGCGCCAAAAGAGTCGCACCGCGCGCCACGGATGCTACCCAGATGCGACCGCTCGATGGAAGCCTCGAGATTCACCACCAGTCGTGAACGGATTCACCACCAGTCGTGAACGGATTCACCACCAGTCGTGAACCGCCCCTCACGGCGCGTGCCCTCTCAAGATCAGCTGTCGTGGTGCGGGAGGTGGGCGGCGACGACCTGCGCTGCGCCCCCATGTCATGTCAGCGGTACAGGCCGTCGCGCAGCCGTTCGAAGTGGCGCCACACCCGCGCGTTCACCTCCGGCATCGTCAGCTCACGCGCCTTGAGCAGCGCCAGGACCTGCTTCTCCAAGCCTTCCGCCAAGAGCCCGATCGTCTCGGCGGCGTCGGCGAGCGTGATGCCCGCCCTCAGGCGCCTCGGATCGAGCCCGTCGAGGAGACGCGGCCATGCCGTGCGCATCAGCTCGGCCTGCCGCACCGCGAGCGTCGCGCGCACTCCGGCGGGCGCCTCGCTGAGCGCGATGACCAGGAATTCGGCGGCGCGCGGACGCTGCTGCGCGAGCTTGATCTTCCGCATGGAGAGCTGGTGGAGCCGCTCGAACAAGTCCGCGCTGCTCGTGTCGAGGTCGGTGAACACGCCGTCCACGAAGCGCTGCAACTCGACGTCGAAGAGCTCCGCGAAGAGCTGCTCCTTGCTGCCGAAGTGATGGAAGACGAGGCCCTTCGCCACGCCGGCGGCGGCGGCGATCGCGTTGGTCGAGGCCGACTCGTAGCCGCGGGTGGAGAACTCGATGAGGGCGGCGTCGAGAATGCGATCCCTCGCGCTGACTTCGATGGAGGTCACGAGGACGCCTTGTAGACCGCGCGGGTGTAGGCGCGGAGCGCGATCGCGAGCAGCACGAGGTGAAAAGCAGCGGCGCCCAGGAGCCAGCCGGTCGCCGGTCGGCCCGCTCGGAGCGCCGCGAACGCCTCGAACCCCCACGTCGAGGGCAGCACGAGGAAGAGCCTGCGATAGCTCGCCTCTGCCGGGACGAGGAAGAGCGCCAGCGGGGTCAGCGAGAGGAAGTTGAGGCCCTTGAACAGCGCCATGGCCTCCACCTTGTTGCTCGCGGCCGCCACCGTCAGCGCGGTGAGCGGCGCGCCCAGCGACAGCACCCCCACGAGAGGGACCCACTGCTGCAGGGAGAGCGGCACGCCGCGCCACGCCGCGTTCATCGCCGACACGCTCAGCAGCGGCCAGACGACCATGAGACCCGTGGAGAAGAGGCTCCGCACCAGCAGCATCCGCTCCGGCGTCACCGGCGTGACGGCCAGCGCGCTGCGCACGCCGGAGTCCTTCTCGTCGACCATCAACAAGCCGAAGAGAAAGCCCCACGACACCGGCCCGGTGAGCAGCGAGAGGGCCAGCATCGGAGAGAACCAGCGCGCCCACGCAGGGTCATCCGCTCGCAGCAGTCCGATGACGCAGATGATGAAGGCCACCGCGACCGACACCGAGGCGTTCAGCGCCAGCACTTGATCGCGGGTGATGCCCTTCCAATCGAGACGGAGGATGGAAATGACGGCGGACATGGGGGTCCCTTCCTTCAGGGCGTGGCTGCGAAGACGGCCGCGGCGGCGGACCCGACGGCTCTGCGAAACACGAGCGCGCACCAGGCCACCAGCAGGCTGGCCGCGAGCGCGAGGACGCCCAGCGCGAGGTCCGCGCCGGAGGCGGCGTCGAGCCCCCACAAGATGGGCGCCGACGGAAAAGGCGCGAACAGCCACCAGGGCGCGGCGCCGAAGTGGGAGAGCAACGGCGCGAACAGCACCATCGTCGCGAGGAGCAGCCGCATCATCAGCTGGTTCATCGACCTCGCGAACGCGGCGATGACGAAGCCCAGCAGCACGGCGAAGAGGTTGGCGCCCACCAGCGTCACCAGCAGCAGGCCCCAGCGCATCGTCGCGCCGCGCGTCGCGAGCGTCGCCGCCACCAGGAGGCCCGACGCCGTGCCCGAGCACGTCAGCACGAGCGCCTTCGAAGCGACGTATTCCCAAGGGCTCATCGGCGTCACGCCGAGCGCGAGGTTGACGCGCGCGCCTCGCTCCATGAGCACCGCGGCGCCCACGAAGGACAGGCCGATCAACGCCGGGTCGGCGAACAGAAGAAAGCTGGCCACGCGCGGCGAGAGGGACGCGCTGGGGATCAACACGACCAGGCCGCAGAAGGCCAGCGTGCTCACGACGTTGGCCGTGAAGATGTGGTGCCGGGCCTGAAGCGCCGCGTCCCACTTCACCAGCGCGAAGAGCCGCTTCATGACGTCACCTCGCCGCCCGTGAGCGCGGTGCCCGTGACCGCGGCGAAGACGCGATCGAGCGTGGCTTCCTGGCTGTGCAGCGTGCGCAGCTGCCCTTCCTTCAACAGGGCCTGGAAGCCCGCGTCGGCGTGGAGCCCCTCGAGCGGAAAGGTGCTGCGACGCGGGGCCGCCCCGGCCCCGTGCTCCACCACGAGCTCACGCCGGCCGTAGCGCGCCTTGAGCGCTTGCTTGTCGTCGAGCGTCTTCATCTCGCCGGCGACCATGAACCCAACGCGCTCGCACAGCTCATCCACGTCGGTCATGTTGTGCGTCGTCAGCACCACGGTCTTGCCCTCCCGCTGGAGCGCGCGCACGAGGGCCTTCACGTGGGCGGCGTTCACAGGGTCGAGGCCCGAGGTCGGCTCGTCGAGGAAGAGCAGCTCCGGATCGTGCATGATCGCCCGCACGAAGTTGAGGCGCATCATCATGCCCTTGGAGAACTCGCTGACGCGGGTGCCGAGGTGGCGCTCGAGGCCGACCAGCTCCAGCAGCTCGCGCGGGCCCCGGGTGGGGCGCGTGTAGAGCGAGGCGAAGAAATCGAGGTTCTCGCCGGCTGTCAGGCGCGGGAAGTGATTGGGCAGCTCGAAGCCCACTCCGATGCGCTCGTAGAAGTCCTGTCCCCAGGCGCCGATGGGCTTGCCCAGCACGGTGACGCTCCCGCCGGCGATGCGGCGGTGCTGACGCGTCAACACCTTCTGAAGCGTGCTCTTGCCTGCCCCCGAAGGGCCGAGCAACCCGAACACCTCACCGGGGCGCACCGCGAAGCTCACCCCGCGCACGGCCGCCGTGGTGGCTCCGGGGTAGCGGTATTCCAGCTGCTGCACGTCGATGACGCTGTCCATGGGACACTCCATTGACCGGGTGGTCAGCCACATGTAGCAACGGCTGACCAGGTGGTCAACCCCGCCGGTGATCTATCCGTGTCGTCCCGCGCGTGGCCTCCAGGCGGCGATCGCCCGACACCTCTCGCCCCAGGTGACGCTTCGACGCGCCGCCTGAGGATTCACCACTGGTCGTGAACGGATTCACCACCAGTCGTGAAGTGACTTTCACCACTGGTCGTGAACGGATTCACCACTGGTCGTGAACGGGTTCACCACTGGTCGTGAACGGGTTCACCACTGGTCGTGAACGCGTTCACCACCAGTCGTGAACCGGGTTTGCCGCTTACTTGAGCTTTGCGAGGGCGGCGCGGAGAGCCTTGGTGGCGCTCATCGGGACGCGCTCGATGCGGAGGTCCGCTTCCTGGCCTGGTCGGGTGG
>JAIBBQ010000100.1 GCA_019694595.1 Myxococcaceae bacterium | reverse complement strand
AGGCGGGCGGCGAGGAGCGAGGCGACCGTGCGGGCCTGCTCGGCGGCGTCCGCGCTGACGGCGAGGGCGACGGGCGGCTCGGGGTGGGCGGCCACCACCTGCGCGGCGAGCGCGTCGGCGAGCGGCTCGAGGCTCGAGGCCCCCGCGTCGGCGGCGGTCAGCGCGAGGGCGGCGAGCGCGGAGAGCACGGCGTCACTGTAGCCAATGGCCGGGGAGCGTCTTGCTTCCGCGACGTCAGCACTTGTCGCCGATGAGTTCGGCGGTGCAGACCTTGTTCTGGCAGCTGAGCCGGTTGCGCAGCCACTCGATCTTCCCGCCGCAGTCGCCGCGGGGCAGCGCGCGGCCCTTCTTCGCCCTGGGGCGGGCGATGGGCTTGCCGCCCTCGTCGAGCCAGCAGTCGTCCACGGTGGTGCAGGGCACCTCGCTGACCGTCACGCGAGGCGCACCTGCGAGGAGCCAGAGGGCGAGGCCGAGGGTGTGCATGCCCGGAGAGTCTAGGCCTGCCCTCAGTCGAGCGCGAAGCAGGGCACCCAGTTCATCGGCTTGAGCTCACCCGTCGGCACGGTGAAGTGGCCGGAGGCGGGCACCGAGGTCTGGCTGTCGAAGCTCCAGGCGCGGTCGCTCTGGCTGCACGTGCCGTCGCCGTCGGTGTCTTCCACCACGTACACGGTGATGGGCATCGGGTACCCGAGCTGCACCGGGAGGTCGACCTCGGTGCGCTGGTAGCACTGGCCCGTGCCCCGGGTGCTGGCCAGGGGGAGGAAGCCGCACCCGAGCACGCCGGCGACGAAGGTGAACTTCTTGTCGATGCTCACCACGCCGACGTCGGCGTGCACCAGCAGGCCAGTGGCGGGCTTGAGCCGCTCGCGCGCCACGGTGCTCTCCCGGGTGGGCAGCGCGACCTCGGTGGGCATCGCGAGCTCGGGCGTCGGCGGGGTGACGCGCAGGCCTGCCTCGCTCGACTGGCCGGTGGGCGGGGCTTCGGGCTCCTGCGGCGCGACTCCGCAGGCGGCGAGGGACAGCGCGACGAACAGCGTGCAGCGTTTCAGGGACGACATGTGACCTCCTCGAGAGCCAGGCGGGGTGGAGGTGCCTGGCGAGGAGGACAGTGGTCCGGTCTCTGGGTTCAGTAAATCAGGAGTATCTGAACTCGATTGTTCTGAATGAGCGAACGCTCAACTACTTGCGGTCGTTCATGCGCAGGCGGGCCTCGGCGACGGCGAGGTCTTCCTCGGCGAAGTAGCCGGCCACGGTCTTCGCGGCGCCGGGCTGGGTGTAGACGTCGGCGCGGCGGGTCTCGATGGTGCGGGCGATGACCTGCGCCACCTCGTCGACGTTCTGGGCGTTGGGGAGGCTGCGCGAGTCCATGCCGCCGTGGAGCGCGTTGAGGCCGAAGTCGGTGGCCACCACGCCGGGGGAGACGAGCGAGACCTGGATGCCGGGGTGGCTGGTGGCGAGCTCCTGGCGCATGCAGGCGGTGAGCGCGTTGAGGAAGTGCTTGGCTCCGCTGTACGCGGAGCGGATGGGGGCGAAGGGGATGCGCCCGAGCATCGAGGAGACGTTGATGAGGTGGCCGGCGCCGCGCGCCTGGAAGTGGGGGAGCGCCGCCTGCATGCCGTAGAGCGCGCTCTTCACGTTCACCGACATCATGTCGTCGAGGTCGGCGTCGGTGAGCTGCGACGGCATGCGGGAGATGCCGCGGCCGGCGTTGTTCACCCAGACGTCGAAGCCGCCGAACTTCTCGATGGCCGCCCGGGCGACCTTCTCGGCGTCGGCGCGGCGGGTGAGGTCGGCCACCACCACCAGCGCCTTGCCCGCGCAGTCCTGGGCGACCTTGGCGAGCTCGGTCTCCCGGCGGGCCGCGAGCACCACCTGGTGACCCTGCGAGGCGAGGAGCCTGGCGAGCGAGGCGCCGATGCCGCTGGAGGCGCCGGTGACGACGACGGTCTTCTGAGCAGTCATGCGCGGACTTCTACTGCGCGCTCTGCTCGGCCGCTGCGGTTTGCGCAGGCAGCGCTCTGCGGTCGAGCACCGCCCGGGCGCGCTCGAGGTCGAGCGCCCCGTCCCACTTCGAGACGACGATGGTGGCCACCGCGTTGCCCACGAGGTTGGTGAGCGCGCGGGCTTCCGACATGAAGCGGTCGATGCCCACGAGGAGGCTGACGCCCGCCACCGGCACCGTGCCAACCGAGGACAAGGTGGCGGAGAGGGTGACGAAGCCGCTGCCGGTGACGCCGGCGGCGCCCTTGCTGGTGAGCAGCAGCACGCCGAGGAGCGAGAGCGTCTCGCCCAGCGAGAGCGGCACGTCGAGCGCCTGGGCGACGAAGACGGCCGCCATCGTCAGGTAGATGCAGGTGCCGTCGAGGTTGAAGGAGTAGCCGGTGGGCACCACCAGCCGCACCACCGAGCCCTTGCAGCCCAGGCCTTCCAGCTTGTCCATGAGCAGCGGCAGTGCGGACTCGCTGGAGGAAGTGCCGAGGACGATGAGCAGCTCTTCCCGCATGTGGCGCAGCAGCTTGAAGATGTTGAGGCCCACCAGGCGCAGCACCAGGCCCAGCACCACGCACACGAAGAGCAGCGAGGTCACGTAGAACGACGCCATCAGCAGCGCGAGGTTGGACAGCGCGGACAGGCCGTACTTGCCGATGGTGGACGCCATCGCCCCGAAGGCGCCCAGCGGCGCGAGGCGCATCACCACCGCGACCATGGCGAAGAGGCCCTGGCCTACGAGGTCGAGGCCCTTGAGGAGCGGCTCCTTCCGGTTGCCGAGGGTGGCGAGCGCGAGGCCGGCGATGACCGCGAGCACCAGCACCGGCAGCACGCTTTCCTCGGTGAAGGCGCCGACGAAGCTCTTGGGGACCGCGGCGAGCAGGTGTCCGACGACGCCCTGGGGGTGCGGCTTGTCGAGCGTCTTCTGCAGCTCGCTGGTGTCGAGGCTCTCCACGCGCACGTGGAGGCCGTCGCCCGGGGCGACCAGGGTCACCACCGCGAGGCCCAGCGCGAGCGCCACGGTGGTCATCACCTCGAAGTAGAGGACGGCGATGCCCCCGACGCGGCCGACCTTCTTGAGGTCGCCCATGCCGGCGATGCCCATCACCACCGTGCAGAACACGATGGGCGAGATGAGCATCTTGATGAGCTGCACGAAGCCGTCGCCCAGGGGCTTGAGCGCGACGCCCCAGGCGGGCTTCAGCGCGCCCACCACCACGCCCACGGCGATGGCGACGAGCACCTGGAGGTAGAGCGTCGACTTCCGCTTCGGAGCGCCGTCGGCCACGGGTGACTTCTTGTCACACTGCGCCTCAGTTGCGGCGGCCGTCGTGGAGCAGGAAGTCGTTGGGGTCGACCTGGCCCGGGGGCGGCGCTTCCTGCTTGGGCTCGGTGCCCTCGAGGAAGCTCTCGGTGCGGCCGGGCACCGCCTTGCCGGCGAGGAGGCCTGAGGCGGGGTCGATGCGCACCTGCACCACGCCGGGCGGCACCGGGAAGTCGCTCACCGGCACGCCCTGGGTCGCCTCGCGCATGAAGGACAGCCACAGGGGCAGCGCGGCGCGGCCGCCGGTCTCGTTGGGGCCCAGGGAGGAGTGGTCGTCGAAGCCGACCCAGGACGAGACGACGAGGTCGGCGGTGTAGCCGCTGAACCAGGCGTCGCGGTACTCCTGCGCGGTGCCGGTCTTGCCGGCGGCGGGGCGCTCGAGTTCGCGCACCGCGGTGGCGGTGCCTTCTTCCACCACGCTGCGCATGAGCGAGGTGGTGAGGTAGGCGGCGGCGGGCGGCAGGACCTCCTCGAAGCTCGCGTGGTGCTCCTCGAGGATGGTGCCCTTGGCGTCGGTCACCTTGGTGAGCATCACCGGCTCGGCGAACTTTCCCAGCGAGTGGAGCGTGGCGTAGGCGTTGGCGATCTCCAGCATGGAGACCTCGCCGGTGCCCAGCGCGAGGGTGAGGTTGTCGGGCAGCTCGCTGCGGATGCCGGCCTTCTGGGCGAAGTCGATGACCACCTGGGGCGTGAGCGCCTCGATGAGCCGCACCGAGACGGTGTTCTTCGACTTGGTGAGCGCCGCGCGCAGGGTCATCGGCCCTTCGAAGCCGCCCTTCTCGAAGTTCTGCGGCTTCCAGGTCTTGCCGGTCCAGGGGTCGCGCACGGCCTCGGGGGCGTCGTTGACGATGGTGACGGGGGTGAACTTCCCGCTGGCGAGCGCGGCGCCGTAGAGGAACGGCTTGAAGGACGAGCCCGGCTGGCGGCGCGCCTGGGTGGCGCGGTTGAAGGCCGAGGTGCCGAAGTCGTAGCCGCCGACCATCGCCAGCACGGTGCGGTCGGCGGGGTTGATGGCGACGAGCGCGCCCTGCACCACGGGGCGCTGGGTGAGGGTGGCCTCGAGGCGGCGGCTCGCGGGCACCGCCTTGCCGAGCCGCACGCGCACCAGGTCGCCGGGCGCGACGACCTCCGACATGCGGGTGGGCGCGGGGCCGAGCGCGCCTTCGCCCGAGCGACGGCGGGCCCAGGCGACGGAAGCGAAGGTGAGCTGGCCTTCGCGGCCCACGGTGTCCACCACCGCGAGGCCCTTGGCGTCGTCGACGGCGGTGACGAGCGCGACCAGGTCGCCCGCGGTGGCGAGCGGCATCAGGCGCACCGCGCGGGCGCGGCGCTCGTCGTCGGAAGGAATGGGCTCGTCGCCGTCGACCTCTTCCGGCTCGAGGCGGCCGACGTCGGGGTCCTCGTCGGGCACGGTGAGCGCCTGCAGCGGCTCGAGGTCGGCGACGAGCTCCTCGTCGGGCTTCTGGCGGCCGGCCTCGGCGACGCGCCCTTCGAGGAGCGTGCGCAGCGCGGTCCACCGCTGGAGGTCGAGGTTGCCCAGTGGCCCGCGGTAGCCCTGGCGCTTGTCGAGCGCCTCGAGCCCCGCGCGCACCGCGCTCTCGGCGGCGGCCTGGAGGCGCGGGTCCATGGGCACCTCGACGCGCAGGCCGCCTTCGAGCACTGCCTTGTCGCCGTAGCGGGCGACCAGCGTCTTGCGCAGCTCCTCGGCGTAGTAGCCGCCGACGGGCGGCGGCGGGCGGGGACCCAGCACGATGGGCTTGGCAATTTCCGCGTCGGCGACGGCCTGGGTGATGAAGCCGTGGCGGGCGGCCTGGCCGAGCACGTAGGTCTGGCGGCGCTTGGCCTTGGAGACGCTGGTGAGCGGGTTGATGCGGTGCGGGAGCTGCACGGTGCCCGCGAGCACCGCGGCCTCGCCCACGCTGAGGTCGGCGGCGTGCTTGCCGAAGTAGAAGAGCGCCGCTTCCTCGATGCCGTAGCGCTGGTGTCCGAACCAGACGGTGTTGACGTAGAGGTTGAGGATCTCGTCCTTGGTGAGCGCGGCTTCCATGCGCGGGGTGAGGATGAGCTCCTTCACCTTGCGAGAGAGCGTGCGCTCCCGGGTGAGCAGGAGGTTGCGGCAGGCCTGCTGGGAGATGGTGCTGGCGCCGCCGGCGCGGGAGCCCGGGCGCAGGGCCTTGAGGAAGGCGCGCGCCATGCCGGTGAAGTCGAGCCCCTGGTGCTTGTAGAAGTCGGCGTCCTCCGCGGCGAGGAACATCTCGCGCACGTGCTTCGGCATCTTGGACACGTCGACCCAGGTGCGGCGCTCGACGAAGTACTCCGCGCAGACCTCGCCGTTGCGGCAGTAGACCTTGCTCACCTGCGCGGGCACGTGGTGGCGCAGCTCTTCGACCGACGGCAGGCCGCGGGAGAAGTACCAGTACGTTCCGGTGCCGCCGCCGAGCGCGAGCACGACGGACGCGAGCAGCCCCGTGGCGAGGCGCTTGAGCCAGAGCTTCCAGCGGGGCGGGGTCGAGGCCAACGGTGCGACCATACCCGCGGGCGCGGGGACACGCGGGGTGAGTCTCCCGGACCACGCACGAGGGGGCATGGTGGGGGGTGTTGCAAGTTCCGGGGCAGGGCCCCGTCCGCGAACCGCTACTGATGACGCATGAGATGTGCGCTCTGACCACCACCCTCGATGGTGACCGCCCACACGTCGTTCGCGGCGACGGCAAGCACGGACTGAAACCGCAGGCCGCCGGCGATGATCGGGCCTGGCGTGCCTGGAAGGGCTGCCCAGGTCCCTCCGCGTGGCAGCTGGTACCCGCCGACGTGGAAGCGGACCGTGTCCAGCGAGTTCCCGGTTTGTTCGTACGTCAGGAGCCTCAGGTCGCCGTTGGGGCCGACATCGAAGGCATCGATCCACAGGCCCGAGAGCCCGAGCCGGTAGAACGGCATCGGGCCCAGGCGCGCGTGGGCGAACTCCGCGCCCTTGCCGTCGTCGCGCAGCGTCCAGGTCGCACCGTTCCACTCGAATACGGCGAACAGCGTGGGGTCGACGAAGCCGGCCATGCCGGCGCTCACCACCGCATTCCCGGCCGCATCGTTCTGCACGGCACCGACCTGGATGGGCAGGTCGAAAGCCACCATGCCCTCGTGTGGCAGGGCCGGTGAGGGCACGGGGGCGAAGGCCCCGGCTGCGTAGGCCAGCATGGTGGGGCCGATGGCGAAGCCGCCGGTCGAGGTGCGCTCCTTGTAGAAGAGTGCGACCGAGTCGCGGAACGGGAACAGCCTCAGCCAGGTGGTGAGGGTGGTGAAGGTCGCGGCGTGGACCAGCACCCAGGCGTTGCCGTCGAACCGGAAGACCTTGGCGGCCGAGCACCCCGGGAAGTTGCCCTGGGACGTCAGGGCGAAGGGCGTCCCCGCAGCATCGAATTCCAGCCAGAGGGCGTTCGACGTGCCCGGCGGAGCGGCCTCCAGTGACAGCGCTGGCAGGGCTACCCAGTCAGAACCGTTCCACCGCTCGACGGTGGCGGTGGTGGCGCCCGCCGCCTGGAGCGTCCGGTACGGGACGCCGGCGCGGTCGACGAAGCCCGCGTGGCTCTCGGTCCAGCTGGCGATCGCCGTGAGGCCGGTGGCGGTCAGCCGGGACGCGCCCAGGTCTCGGAGGGCGGTCGGGCCAGCGGTGGTGCGCACCAGTCGAGGGGTCGTCGCGGGGAACATCGGGTCGCTCGCCGCGGGCCTGGTGATGGGCTCGAAGTAGGGGACTTCCACCTGCTGGTTGGGAAGCGGCGTCCCGTAGCGGTTGGTCACCTTGCTGAAGTCCAGGTCGAAGGTCGCCAGTCCGACGAAGGGACCTTCGACGGCGAGGCGGTTGCCGGTGACGCTGGCGGTGAAGCCGGGCGCCGGCTCGGTCTCCAGCTCCGCATCGGTGATGCGCACCGTGCGGGTCACCTGCAGCGCCGACAGCGTCGATGGCTCGAGCTGATTCTCTCCCGTCACCAGGTAGGTCAGCTTGGTGGGCGTGCGGCTGAGCGTGGCGAGCACCACCGGGAGGTTGTTGACGTGCACCTTCTGGTGCGGCGTGGTCGAAGTGGCCCCGGCCATGTCGGTGAACTCGGCCCACACCTCGACGTCGGAGCTGAGCGTCGGGAACCGGAGCTGGCCTGTGCAGGTGTGGGCCACGCCGTCACAGGACAGGTTGGCCTGCTGCTCCTCGCGGGCGATGACGCGCTCTGGCTGGGCCGCAGTGGCTCCCGCGACCCTGACGAACGAATAGCCAGCGAAGTGCAGCTGGAAGTCCACCACGGCCCGCGTCTCGCCGCTGAGAGGAGAGAGGATGGTGAGTTCTGCGAACGGAGTGTCCCCGGGAGCCGGGCCGGGCAGCTGGGTGGTGCAGGCCGCGAGGGCGCAGGCGACGACCGAAACCATCGACTTCATCGAGGAACTCCGTGTCGAGGAGAGCGCTCGAGGCTACTACGGCGACAGGCGCCGGCTGGGCCGCGCCGCTACTGGGTGAAGTATCGACTTTCGAAGGTGCCGTTGCTGAGCCGCACGCCGGCGTCGGGCTTGGGCAGCCCCGACGCGGGCGACATCACCGCGCTGAAGGTGCCGCGCACCAGGCCGCCATCGACCGCGTTGAAGTCGGTCAGCGTGATGGTGCAGGTGGTGAACTCCTTGTTGTTCACGTCCCACTGGCCGAGCGTGTCGGGGCCGGCGTCGACCGTGCTGGCGATCCACCCTTCCTGCAGCTGCATGTACACCTCGACGCCGCCGTCGCACTTGTAGGTGCCGAGCGCCGCCGGGAACTGCAGCCCGAGGTTGTGGCTCAGGACGCCGGTGGAGGTGGTCTCGGTGCCCGAGTACCGCGCGCGGAAGGTCGTCGGGCTGTTCATCGAGTCGAAGTACGGGGTGACGTAGTGACCGCTGATGCGGCCGCCGTCGAGGTCGAAGGCCGCGAAGCCGCCGTCGAGCCCGCTCGCCATTCCGCCCCCGGAGCTGCCGGTGCCGCCGCCGGCGCTGCCCCCGCTCCCGCCGCCGGTGGCGCCTGTGCCTCCCCCGGACGAACTCGCGGTGCCGCCTCCGCTCGAGCCGCCAGAGCCGCCTCCCGACGCGCCCCCGGAGCTCGCGGTGCCGCCGCCGGAGGTGCCCGAGCCACCGCCCGAGGCGCTCCCGCCGCCACCAGCGCACGCCGAGGACCACACCACCACTGCGAGCGCCGCGATGCCGAGTCGAAGGAGCGAGTTCATGGGCGCGCAGCGTAGGACACCGCGCGCCCGGCTCCAGTTCACTCCACGTCGGGGCCGGGGTGGAACTCCACCTCGGGCTCCACGTCACCGGTGGTGGGCGCCTTCGCTAGGCGCTCGGCGTTGAGCTGCGCCTTCACGTACTTCGGCGAGAGCGTGGTGGCGGTGAGGAAGGCCTGCTTCGCCTCGTCGGTGCGGTGGGCGCGCTCGTAGGCGACGCCGAGGTTGTTCTGCACGTAGGCGACCGAGGGCAGCACCTCGGCGGCCTTCTCCAGCGCGTCGACTGCCTTGGCGTTCTCGTTCGCGCGCAGGTACGCGAGGCCCAGGTTGTTGAGCGCGTAGCCGTGCTCGGGCGCCAGGCTCACCGCCTTCTCGAAGCTGGAGATGGCGCAGGGCAGGTCGTCCATCGAGAGACACGCCCGGCCGGCCGCCTGAAACGCCTCGGGCTGGCCGCTGTCGCGCGCGATGGCGCCGCGGGCCGCGGTGAGCGCGGGCCCGTACTGCTTCATCGACAGGAGCACCCGGGCCTCGCCGATGAGCGGCTGCGCGTCGTCGACCTGGACCTCGGCGAGCCGGGCGTACGCGTCGGCCGCGACCTGCATCGCCTTCGCCTTCTTCGCCAGGCGGGCCACGGTGCTCAGGGTCTCCGGGTCGGTGGGGAACGAGTACGCCGCGCGGCGGCTCTCCGCGAGCGCGCCGCCGTAGTCGCCGCTCGCCTCCAGGCCCTTGGCGCGGGCGAGGTGGTCGACCGCCTGCTGGTCGTGCGCGAGCCCGACGGTGTCGAGCGGCGCCTGCACCGGCTCCACCACGGCGAGGTGGCCTGCGTCGGGCTTCTTCGCCTCCACCGGCAGCACCGCCACCTTGGGCAGCGGCGCGACGGTGGGCTCGGGCTTCTCGGTGCAGGCGGACAGGGCGAGGGCGGCGGTCAGCAGGGTCTTCTTCACGGTGGTGCCTTTCACTTTGGGGTGCAGCGGGGACACCCACCTCCAGAGCGAGCGGCGTGCCAGGCCCTAACCGCCCGTGCCCTGGGGCCTTCGCGGGCGGGCACCCACACCGGCCGTGGTTGCGCGGGCGCGGGCGCGGTCTGCTAGAGCCCGTCTCCGCCATGTCTTCCGAGCTCGAGCGAGAGATCGCCCGCCGACGCACCTTCGCCATCATCAGCCACCCCGACGCGGGCAAGACCACGCTCACCGAGAAGCTGCTGCTCTACGGCGGCGCGATTCACCTGGCCGGCAGCGTGAAGGCCCGCCGCGCGCGCCGCCACGCCACCAGCGACTGGATGGAGCTGGAGAAGGAACGCGGCATCTCGGTCACCTCGTCGGTGCTGCAGTTCCCCTACAAGGGGCACGCGGTGAACCTGCTCGACACCCCGGGCCACCAGGACTTCAGCGAGGACACCTACCGCACGCTGGCCGCGGCCGACTCCGCGGTGATGCTCATCGACGCCGCCAAGGGCGTCGAGCCGCAGACCATCAAGCTCTTCAAGGTCTGCCGCATGCGCGGCATTCCCATCTTCACCTTCTGCAACAAGCTCGACCGCTACGGCCGCGCGCCGCTGGAGCTGATGGACGACCTCGAGAAGGTCCTCGGCATCCGCGCCTGGCCCATCAACTGGCCCATCGGCTCGGGCCCCGACTTCCGCGGCGTGTACGACCGCCGCACCAAGGAAGTCATCGTCTTCTCCACCGAAGGCGACCACGGCGAGACCGAGGTGGGCGAGAAGCGCATCCCCCTCGCGTCGCCCGACATCAAGTCGCTGCTCAGCGAAGCCGAGCTCGAGAAGCTCAACGAGGACATCGAGCTGCTCGACATCGGCGGCGAGCCGTTCGACCTGGAGCTGGTGAAGAAGGGGCAGCTGAGCCCGATGTTCTTCGGCAGCGCGATGACCAACTTCGGCGTGCGCCCGTTCCTCGACGTGTTCCTCGAGATGGCGCCCACCCCTGCGCCGCGGCAGACCTTCACCGGCGTCATGGAGCCGAGCAACCCGCGCTTCTCGGGCTTCGTCTTCAAGATCCAGGCGAACATGGACGCCAACCACCGCGACCGCATCGCCTTCCTGCGCGTGGTGTCGGGCCGCTACGAGAAGGGCATGAACGCGTTCCACTCGCGCCTCGGCAAGGAGGTGCGCCTCGCCAAGCCGAGCCAGTTCATGGCCGCGGAGCGCACCGCCATCGAAGACGCGTGGCCGGGCGACGTCATCGGCCTCTTCGACCCCGGCCAGTACCGCATCGGCGACTCGCTCGCGACCGGTGGGCTGGTGGAATTCGAAGGCGTGCCTCGCTTCTCGCCGGAGTTCTTCGCCATCTGCCGCACCAAGGACCCCTTGAAGCGCAAGCAGATGGAGAAGGGGCTCGAGCAGCTCGCGGAAGAAGGCACGGTGCAGATCTTCCAGCAGCTGCAGATGGGCATGAAGGACCCCATCGTCGGCGTGGTGGGCGCGCTGCAGTTCGAGGTGCTCCAGTACCGCATCGAGCACGAGTACGGCGCCAACCTGACGCTCGACCGGCTGCCGTACTCGGTGGCGCGCTGGGTGGTGGGCCAGCCCTTCGAGGCCAAGACCTTCGACTGGGACGGCAACCGCCAGACGGTGCAGGACCGCGACGGCCTGCCGCTGGTGCTCTTCCGCGACGAGTGGGCGCTGCAGCACGCCGAGGAGAAGCACCCCGAGCTCAAGTTCGTGGCGCAGGCGCCTCAGCTGCGCGGCACCCAGTTCGTCAGCGTCGCGTAGCGCGTGGAGCTCGACGCGCACCTCTCGCAGCTCGAGGCGCTCCTCACCCTGTCCCGGGCCGGGGCGCAGTTCCCCGACCCGCGGCTCCTGGTCACCTGGTTGTCGTTCCTGCGGCGCCGGGGCCCCAAGGGCACCGCGCCTCCGGTCGCGCTGGTGGCGAGCTCGGGGTTCCCGGTGCGCGAGAGCCTGGTGAAGCTGCTGCAGCAGCAGCGCGCCGCCAGGGAGCTGCTCGCCGAGAAGGGGGGCAAGGCCGACAGCGCCTCGCCGAGCTACTCGCTGTCGCTCGCCGCCGCGGAGCTCCCTGCGCCGTCGGAGGTCACCGCCCGCCTCATCGCGCGGGAGCGCGGGCAGACGCGCTTCCTGGTGGTGCACGACCGCCTCGACGAGGCGACCGGGTGCCCGGTGCGGTCCACGGTGGTGCTGTCGGCGCGCAGCGGCGCGCACTTCGAGCTCGGCACGCGCGACGACGTCGCCCGGCCGCTGCCCGCCTTCGCGCGGTCGGTGCAGCAGGCGTGCGCGGGAACGGCCCAGGTGGCGGCCCGCATGCTGAACGGGCTCGAAGGCATCTCCGTGGAAGAGGTGGTGCGCGGCGAGCTGGGGCCCTTCGCCACCGAGGCCAACGCGCGCGCCACCGCGCTCGCGCCGGTGCCGGAGATCCTCGGGGCCGAGGCGGTGCTGTCGCTCGCCCTGGAGCGCGCCGGCCAGACGGTCACCCGGTCGAGCAACCGCGACCCGCTCTCGCCTCCGCCGCTGCCGGGAGAACCCCAGGCGGCCAAGGAGCGGCGGTTCGTCTGCACGCCCGGGCTGCTCGAGCCGCTGCGTGCCTGGGCGCGGGAGCGGAACGCACAAGTCGTCGTCCGTTACTCCTGAAGTCCTGCTTGAATCTCCCGCGTGATCTCGGCCCAAGCCTCAGCCGACGTGCTCGACGAGCTCGTTCACCAGTTCACCGATTCGTTCGCGTTCTACCGGGAGCTCATCCAGAACAGCATCGACGCCGGGTCGACGCGCATCGAGGTGCAGCTCGCCTACCGCCCGTCGGCGAAGGGCGGAGTGCTCACCGCCTCGGTGACCGACTGGGGCGAAGGGATGAACCGCCGCATCATCGAGGACTACCTGGTGACCAAGTTCCGGTCGCTCAAGGAGAACGACCTCACCAAGATCGGCAAGTTCGGCATCGGCTTCGTCAGCGTCTTCGCCTGCCGGCCCGACGTGCTGACCGTGGACACCGGGCGCGACGGGGAGTCGTGGCGCGTGCTGTTCAAGAAGGACCGCAGCTACGAGCTGCTCGCGCTCAGCGAGCCCGTCGAAGGCACCACCGTCACCGTGCACAAGAGCGCCACCGCGAGCGAGTACGCGGCCTTCGCGGCACACTCCGAGGCCGCGGTGAAGAAGTGGTGCCGGCATTCCGACAGCGAGGTGATGCTGGCCATCGGCCCCAGCGACGGTCGCCCGGTCCCGCCGCCCAAGCTGGTGCGCGAGCCGCTCAGGGTCGACGCGCCGTTCCAGGTCGAACACCGCGAAGAAGGCACGGTCATCGTCGCCGGGCCCGCGCGGAGGCTCCCGGCGCCGACCTCGCTCTACAACCGCGGGCTCACCCTGCTGGAGACCATCGAGCCGATGGTGCCCGGGGTGGCGCTGGAGATCGTCTCCCGCGAGTTCGAGCACACGCTCACCCGCGACAACGTGAAGCGCGATGACGGCTTCAACCGGGTGATGGCGCTGGCGCGGAAGCTCGCCGACGGGCCACTGCTCGACGCGCTCCCGCGGGAACTCGAGAAGGCGGCCCGCGATCCGGCCAACGACGACGACTACCACGCGCTCTTCGAGTACGCGCGCACCCGCCTGAGCCCCGGCCAGCTGACCCTGCGCGCTCCCGGCGGCGGCGCGGTGGCCGGTGAGGCGCTCCTCGCGCAGGCGAAGCGCGACCGGGCGCTGGTGGTGGCGGCCGAGCGCTCCCCGGTAGTGGAGCGGCTGCTCGCCGCTGGCGTCCCGGTGCTCGAGCAGAGCGCCCACCAGGGCTACCTCGAGAGGGTAGGCGCACTCGCGGGGACTCGCGCCATTCACCTGGCGGACAAGGCCTTCACCTGGGCCGAGCAGGTCCCCGAAGGGCACCACCCGCTCTTCTGCGCAGCGCTCGCCACCGCGCTGCGGCTCACCGGCGCCACCACCAGCGAGGTGGTCGTGGCGCCGCTCCACGGCGGCTGTCAGGAAGAGCCCTTCATGGTCGCCGCGGCCATCGGCCGGCCGATGCGGGTGGAACACGCGCGGCGCTCGCCCTTCGTCGCCGGGGCCGGGCCGCTCCTCTGTCTCAACCTGGCGCACCCCGAGGTCGCGAAGGCGGTGCCGCTGCTGCGGCTCGCGCCCAAGCTGGCCGCGCTGCTCATCGCCCGCCTGGTGCTGGTCGTCTCCGGCAAGCTGTCGGTGAAGGCCGACACCACCCTCACCACCTGGGCGCTCGAATGAGCGACGAGCTCGAGCGCGCGCTGCGCCAGGCCGGCGCGAAGGTGGCCGAAGGGCGCTTCCGGCTCGACGCGCGCAAGGCGCTCGACCGGCTGAAGAACCACCGCTTCGCGCACCCGGGCGACTGGGTGCTCGAGGTGCTGCGCGCCGCGGTGGCATCCAAGGCCCGCCAGGTGACGGTGCGCATCGACACCGACGACGTCGAGGTGCGCTTCGACGGGCGGCCCTTCGCGAGCGCGGTGATGGAGGATCTGCTGTCGCAGGCGCTCAGCGCGGGCCCTTCGTCGGACGAGCAGCGCGGTCGGCTGCTGTCGCTCGGGGTGGCCGGTGCACTCGGCGTGGGGGCCAAGTGGGTGCACGTGGAGAGCGCCGGCGTGGTGATCAAGGTCGAGCCGCCGGGGGAGGTGGCGGTCGACGAGTGCGACGAGCAGCGGACGCGCCTGCACGCGCGCAAGAAGCTCTCGATGTCGCTGCTGCTCGGGGCGCTCACCGGGAGCCCGGAGTTCTCCCGGGTCACCGAGCGGGCGCGCGCGTACCCGGGGACGCTGATGCTCAACGATGCCATCGTCGAGCAAGACGCGCGGCCGGACTTCGAGCGCGCGCTGACCGACGGCGCCGTGCTCCACGTCTGGCGGCCTGCGCAGCCCATCGAGCAGAGCGAGCTGCGGCTCAACGTGCTGGGGGTCGACGTCAGCGAGCGGAAGCTCTTCCTGCCCGGCGTGCAGCTGCGGGCCCGCGTCCGCAACGACGCCATGCGCCGGAACGCGTCGGGCTCCGACGTGGTGAACGACGACGCCGGGCTCACCGAGGCGGTCCTGGTCTTCGAGCGCGAGTCGCTGCACGAACTCGAGGATCTGCTCGAGCAGCTCGCGCGCAACGACGACGACGACCTGCGCCACGTGCTCATCGGGCTCCTCGCGAACGCCAAGCGCGACCCGCGGGCGGAAGCGCTGCTGGTGAAGGCGCCGCTGGTCCCCGGGCCGTCGGGCGAGCACTACCCGCTCGAGGTGTTTCGCGAGCGGCAGCGGCTCGGGCTGTCCATCTACTTCGCCGACCGCAAGTACCCCGCGGGGACCTACCCGACCCCGACGGTGCTCCTGAGCGCCGCCACCGCCTTTCCCTGGGACGAGCTCATTCCCAAGCAGAAGCGGGTCGACGTGAAGGACCTGGTGCGGTCCCAGGTGGAGGCGAAGGAGCGTCGGGCCGCCTGGGCAGCCCAGTCGCCCGAGCTGCCCACCGTGCGCACCAGGGCATTCCTCGCGGTGGAGCCGGTGAACGGCAAGGCGCTGTCGGGCGAGGTCGGCCTCGAGCTGGGGAACAGTCCTGCGTTCGTGCGCCTGCTCTTCGGCGGCAAGTTCTTCCAGCAGGGAGAGGTGCCCGCGCTCGCGCCACTGCGGCTGCGCGCGGTGGTCGACTACCGGGGCCCGGTGCCCGACACCCAGTGGCACACGGTGCCCGACCCGGGCGCGTACGCCTACGCGGTCGACGCCATCGCGGACGCCTTCGCTCGCGCGGTGCAGCAGCGCCTCGCCGCGGCGGCGCTGGACATGGAGTTCATCGGGCACGCGCGCGACTTCCTCCACCGGTGGGCGCGCCTCGACAAGCCGTCGATGGCCCGGCTGCCCGCGTGGCTGCGCTCGGTGCAGCTCTTCAAGGCGCTGGGGAACACGCGCTGCACGCTCGCCGAGCTCGAGCGGCTCAAGGAATGGCGCTTCGTGCGCGGCCATCACGGGGCGTTCGAGCCTGCGCTCGACGGCCAGCCGGTGCTGATGCTGGACGCCAAGGAGGTGGCGCTCCTCGAGCAGCTCGGCGGCAAGAAGCTGCTGCGCTTCGAGGAGCGGCTGAACGAAGAACGCGACGTCCGTGGCCGGCTGCGCCAGAAGGAAACCCCGGCGCTGTCCAAGGCCGTCTTCGAGGTGCCGGTGCAGGCGCCGGGCGTCGAAGGCCTGGTGGGCGTGCCGGCCACCGGCGGCGGCGGTCTCGAGCTCACCCTGCTGCGCGACGGCTTCCGGCTGGAGACGGTGACGCTCTCGCCGCGCTACGCGTTCGCCCAGGCTTCGGTGGAGAGCGGCGGTCTCCACCCCGATGCGCGCTGGAAGAAGGCGGAGCGCGATGGGGCCTTCGACGCGGTGGTCAACGCGGTGCACGAGGCCGAGCGCGCGCTCTGCCTCCACGTCGCGGCCACCGGCGGGCGCTTCGAGGCGCTCGCGCCCGCGCCGCAGCGACTGCTCGCGCGGTTCCTGGTGAAGGAGTTCGGCAGCGGGCAGCCGAGGGACCCGCTCGTCGCCGCTGCGCTGGACGCGCCGCTCTTCGACACCGCGGGCGGCGCGCGCTCGCTCGCCCAGCTGGAGCAGGCGCTGGGGCCTTCGGGCACCCTGTGGGTGCTGGAGCACGCCCCGCGCCTCGAGCTGCCGGCCGAGATGACGGTGATCCTCGGTCGCGACTCCGCGGAGGTCCTGGGCCAGGTGCTCCAGCGGACCGCGCGCGATGCCTCCGCCGAGCTCGAGGCCATCGCCACGCGCCGGCGCCACGAGAAGCTCCCCACCCGGGAACTCGAGGTCGAGGGCGTGGGGCCGACCGTCGCGTTGGACGCCGCCGGCCTCGAAGGCGTGGTGGCGCTGGGGCCGCTCGAAGGCCCGCGGCCGCGCGCGGTCGTGCTGCTGCGCCGCCGCTGGTGGCTGGAGACCGAGCTCAACACCTCGCTGCCGCTGAGCCTCTGCGCGAGCTTCTCGGAAGGGGACGCCGCCGCGACCGAGCTGTCTCCGGCGCAGCACACGGCGCTGGCCCAGGCGGTGCTCGACGCGCAGCGCCGGCTGGTGGCCTCGGCCCTGGCCGAGCTCCGGGCGCCCGGGGCCTCGCTCGTCGTGGCCGCGGCGCTGGCGGCCGGCCTCCATCAGACGCTGGAGACCGAGCTCGCCAAGCAGCTGCGCTCGGCGGCCATCTATCCGTGCACCGACGGCGTGGCGCGCAGCCACGCGACGCTCGCCCAGGCCAAGACCGTGCTGGTGAGTCGCAAGGCCCTCGAAGGTCAGCTGGAAGGGCGGCCGGTGGTGCTGGCGCTGGGCATGGAGACCGCCATCGCGCTCAAGGCCTTCGACGCGCTGGAAGACGTCACCGGGGTGCTGGAGCTCGACCTCCGTGCGCGCGCGGAGCGTGCCCGCACGCCGCAGGTCGCCGCGCTCGAGCTCCCGCCGGGGTTCCCGTACGTGCGGCGCATCGACGAGGAAGGCCTGCAGGGAGCGGTCGGGCTGGGGGGCACCGGGCTCTCGCGGCTGGAGCTGTTCCTCGAGCGGCGGCCCCTGTGCGTGGTGGAAGGACTCACGGCCCTGGGGCCCGCCCACGCGGTGGTGAACGCCGACGGGCTCCACGCCGAGCCGGGCTTCACCGGCGTGAAGCACGACGCGGCGCTCGACCACGTCATCGACCGGGTCGGCGCGCACGCCAACGCCCTCGCGGACGACGCCCTGCTCGGCGCCCGCGCCCTGGCGTCCGAGGCGCTCGAGGCGCGCGCGCCGCTCCTCGCCACGCTCGCCCTGTGGCGCAGCGGCTTCGGGAAGGTGGAAGGGCCGGGAGACGAGCTGCCGGTGCTGCGCGCGACCGACGGGCGGCCGCTCACCATCGGCATGCTCAAGCGCGCCCACGGGCCCAAGCGGCCGGTGGCCGTCTCGGAGCTGGAGGGGGCGCTGCTCGAGCCGGACGCCTGGGTCTGGCGGCCGCGCGAAGGAGAGCAGCCGCTCGCGGCGAAGCTGGGGCTCAAGTTCACCCGCGGCGACGCGGCGCTCGCCAAGGCGCAGGAGGTGCGCGCGCGGGCGAAGGTGGCGGCGCCGGGCGCCCGACTGCCCGGCCGCTGGCGGGCGCCGGTCGCCGTGGGGACCATCAGCGGCGAGGTGGTGCTCGCCGAGCTGCCCGACCGCGAGCTCGCCGTGGCGCTCCTGCGCGAGCACGCGCCGCTGGAGACGTACCGCGGCGAGCACCCCGCCGGTGGCCAGGCCGAGGTGAACAACGACGCGCTGAAGGCCACCGCCACCTGGAACAAGGCCAAGCGCACCCGGGCCTTCACCGACACCCTGGGCGCGGTGGAGGCGGCGCTCGAAGGGCTGCTCGCGCGACGCCTCGCGGTGGTGGACGGTGACGCCTGGCGCGCCTGGGCGCTGGCGGCGCTGGCCTGGGCCAAGCAGTCGCCCGGGGTGCTGACCGCGGCGCTCCCGGCGCTGCCGCTGTTCGAGGACCTCGTGGGCCAGCCGGTGACGGTCGGCCAGGTGCTGGGGGAGCACGCGCGCACGCGGCGGGTCGCGGTGGCGTCGGGGCGCTTCGACGTGCCCGAAGGGGCCCTGGTGCTGCGCGACACACCGCCGTCGCGCGAGGCGCTCGCGCTGCTCGGCGTCGAGCTGGAAGACGTCACCCAGGCCCTGGAGCGCAAGCTGGAGCTCGAGCGGTCGCGGCAGCAGCGCCGGCTCTCCGAGCTGGTGTGGGCCGGGGACGCGCTGGTCCGCATCCCGGTGAGCACGGGAGGCTTCCGCGGCGAGCTCGCGCTCTCGGCCGAAGGCGGCGGCGTCACCCTGGCCCGGGAAGGCGTGGCGGTCTGCCAGCTGGAAGGCGCCTTCCCGCTCGGGCTTGTGGGCGTGCTCGACCACCCGGCGCTCCCCGTCGACGAGACGTGGACCAAGGCCCAGCCCACCGCGGCGCAGCGCGCGGCCATCGACGCGCTGGTCGACCAGGTGTTCCTCGCGCTGGTGCCCAAGGTCCTCGGGCTGTCGGACGCCGACCGCTTCTCCGTGCTCCTGCTGGTGCTGCGCTACCTCGAGTGGCGCGGAGTGCACGAGGCGGGACAGCTCGCCGCGCGCGGTCACGAGGTCCCCGCGCTCATCGCGCTGCCGCTCCTGCGCACGGTGGATCGCCGCTGGGTGGACCTGCGCGCGGTGGCCGACGAGGTCCTCAAGCAGGGCTTCGTGCCGGTGATGGCGAAGACGCTCTTCCGGCCCGATGTCGACGGCGCGCTGGTGCTCGAGAGCCCGGCGCTCGACAGCCCGTGGCTGGGCGAACTGGAGACCGTGCTGGGGGCCAAGGCGCTGCGCCGCGTGCGCGACGCGAAGGCCTTTCGCGAGGAACGCTCGGAGCGCGACCCGCCCGACGGGTCACCGGAGTCGAAGGGCCTCGAGCGGCTGCGGAAGGAAGCGCGGCTGCTGCGCGCGGGGGCCCTGGGGCAGCTCACCCCCGAGGAACTCGAGGACATCACGCTCACCCGGAAGGGCGGGGCGAAGGCCGTCGAGTACCAGGCGGCGAAGCGCCGCGTGCTGCTCGACGTCGAGCACCCGCTGGTGGCGAGCGCGCTCGCCGAGGCCGACCGCCGGCCGGAGCGGCTCTACGTGCTGCTGGCCACCATCTACGGCGCCATCAACCGCGCGCTCGAACGGGTGACCGACGTGCACGAGGCGCAGCTCATGCTCGCGCTCGCGGGCTACCTCGCGAGCAACCCGCGCCGGCTGGAGCCGCGGGCCGACGCCGACGCCGACGCCGCGGACTGACGTCGCCGCGGGCGTCAGAAGAGCGCGGCGAGCGCGCGCGCGAGGTCGAGGTCCATCGGCTCGAGCACCAGGTCGCCCGCGAGGATCGCCAGCTGCGCGTCGCGTTCCTTCTTCATCAGCGCCTGCAGGTCCGCCGCGCGGCACTTCACGGTGAGCTTGGCGGTCCCCTGCAGCCCCGCCGACACGGTGCCCGGAGAGCTCGCGCAGTCCACCGTCCACTCGCCGCCGCCTTCCCCCGAGACCACCAGGTGGACCTGGCCGCGGAGCGCGCCGGCCACCTCGGGGTGCTTGGCGAGGCGCTTGGGGAGGTCGACTTCCACCAGCCGCTGCACGTTGGGGCGCGCCGGCGCCTTGGGCCGCGCGGCCTTCTTCTTCGCCGGCGCCTTGCGCTTGGGGGTGGCGGGCTTCTCGGCCGGCTCACCCTTGCGGAAACGCTCGAAGCGCTCGCGGGAGAAGAGGTCCGAGGCCTCCGCCTTGGCGTTCTCGTACACGCGCTTGAGCTGCTCCTTCGGCGCCCCGGGGAACTTGAAGTACTCCATCGCCACCCGGCCCATGGCCCAGTTGGCGGCGAAGGCTGCGGGCACGGTCAGCAGCGCGCCCACCACCGGCAGCAGCGCCTTGAGGCCCTGTCGCGCGAGGAGCCCCAGGCCCGCGGTGGCGCCGAGCTCGAGGATGAGGTCCTTCGCGGCGGCCTGGGTCACCTTGCGCCCGTAGATGTGCCCGACCGTCACCACCATCGCCGACTGCACCGGCAGCATCAGCACCACGTCGCTGAAGGGAATCGGCGAGACGGCGACCACCGCGCAGGCGTAGCCGCACAGGTTCACGACGTCGCGCGCGGCCTTGTCCTGCTCCTCGACGCTCGCGCGGCTGAAGTCCTTGGTCCGGATCGCCTCGAGTGTGTCCATCCACGACATGGTGGGTGCCCCTTCCGCGCTGGACTGTACGGCATGCAACGCCCTGGACCGGCAGGGTGTTCCGGTGGGGAATTTTGCCCCACCCCGGGCGTCCAGAGGGGTGAGCCCGGTGGGTGAAATGCGGCGTGAATTTCCGCGGCGGGTGCCTGCGTCAGGTGGGCGGCTGCGACGTCATCCCGACGGCGCGATGCCCCCGGGCCGAAACCCGAGGTCACTCCAAGGAGCTCGAACCATGAAGCGCTTGATGATCGCCACCGTCCTCGGTCTGTCTGCCCTCGCGTTCGCGGAAGGCACCGCCGCCCCCGCCGCCGCCCCGGCTGCTGCCCCGGCCGCCGCGGCTGCACCTGCCGCCGCCGACCCCAAGATGGAGGCCAAGGCGGGCGAGAAGAAGGCCGAGGCGAAGAAGGAAGAGGCGAAGAAGGAGGAGGCGAAGGAGAAGGTCGCCGAGAAGAAGGAAGAGATGAAGGAGAAGAAGCTCGACGCCAAGGCGAAGGCCACCGAGAAGAAGGTCGCCGCGAAGGGCAAGGCCGCCGAGGCGAAGGCGCCCGAGGCGAAGCCCACCGAGACCAAGTAACTCGAGCTCGACCGCGCGGCGCGGGGGCCAGGGCCTTTGCGCCGTGCGTCCGTGCGCGTCTACCGCACGACTTCCACGGTGCCGCCGCGGTGCTCGTTCACCCGCAGCACCAGGCGCTCTTCCTTCACCAGCCGCGCGCAGTGGGCCCCGACCAGGAACGGCTTGGGGTGGCCCTTGCGGTAGTTGGTGCGCACCCACTGGTCGATGTCCTGCACCAGCGCGCGGAAGCGCTCGGGGGCGGGGTCCTTGCGGCCGGTCTGCTCGGTGACCTCGTTCTGCGCCCACAGCTGCCCGGACAGCAGCTCACCGTCTTCGTTCTTGCGGCAGCGCTCCCAGAAGACGACCGGGGAACGCACCTCGTCAACGCGCCAGGCGCCGCGGTCCTTGCCGCGCTTGATGGTGTCCACCTGCACCGCGCCGATCTCGGTGGCGGCGAGGTACAGCTCTTCTTCGGGGAAGCGCGCGAGCTCGGCGGCGGTGGCGCGGAACTCCTGCCAGTCCTGGGGGACGCGGCGCGGGTACACCTCGAACTTGAAGCGCTCGAAGTAGCGCACCAGCGCCACCTCGTCTTGCGGAGCCATGAACAGGCGCAGCTGCGTGGGCATGCGCGCAAAGGTGCTACATGACCGCCATGGATTCCACCTTCGCAGCGCTGCTCGCGCGGATGCAGGAGCTCAAGGACCTCTCGGGCGTCATCGGGCTCGCGACGTGGGACCAGGAGACGTACCTGCCGCGCAAGGCGGAAGAGGCGCGCGGCGAGCAGCTCTCCACGCTCCAGGGGCTCTACCACGAGCGCCTGGTCGACCCGCGGCTGGGCGAGCTGCTGAGCAACGCCACGCCCGGCGACGCCGACCAGCGCGCGATGATGCTGCGGCTCTCGGAAGAGCGCGACCGGCAGCTCAAGGTGCCCGGCCGGTTGGTGCGCGAGCTCGCGCAGGTCCAGTCCCAGGGGCTGGCGGCGTGGAAGCGCGCGCGGGAAGCGAAGGACACCCGGCTCTTCTTCCCCGTGCTGGCGCGGCTGCTCGAGCTGCGCCGGGAGCAGGCCGATGCCCTGGGCCACGACGGCGAGCGCTACGACGCGCTGCTCGAGGCGTACGAGCCCGGCATGCGCGTGGCGCGGCTGATGCCGGTGCTCGAGGCGCTGGCCGCGAAGCTCACCCCGATGGTGGCCGCGGTCACCGCGAGGCCGCCGCCGGCCGACCCCTTCGCCGGCAAGACCTTCGACCCCGAGGCGCAGTGGCGCTTCACCATGGGGCTCTTGCCCGCGCTGGGCTTCGATCTCGAGGCGGGCCGCCAGGACCGCAGCGTGCACCCCTTCACCGGCGGCACTCACCCGTTCGACGTGCGGCTCACCACGCGCATCAACCCCGCGACGCCGCTCCCCGCCATCTTCGGCACCATCCACGAAGCCGGCCACGGGCTGTACGAGCAGGGCTTCGCGCCGCCGCACCACCGCACGCCGCTGGCCGCCGCACCGTCGATGGGACTGCACGAGTCGCAGTCGCGGCTGTGGGAAAACGTGGTGGGCCGCTCGCGCGGCTTCTGGAGCCACTTCTACCCGTCGCTCCAGCGCGCGTTCCCCGCGGAGCTGGGGTCGACCTCGCTCGACGTCTTCGTGGGCGCGGTCAACCGGGTCGAGCGCAGCCTCATCCGCGTGGAAGCCGACGAGCTCACCTACAACCTGCACATCGTGCTGCGCACCCAGCTCGAGCTTTCGCTGCTGCGCGGCCAGCTCGAGGTGAAGGACCTCGAGGCGGCGTGGAACGAGAAGAGCCGTGTGCTGCTCGGGCGCACGCCGGCGCATCCGGCCGAAGGCGTGCTCCAGGACATCCACTGGAGCTCGGGGGAGCTGGGCTACTTCCCGACCTACGCGCTGGGGAACCTCTATGCCGCCTCGCTCTTCGCCGCCGCCCGGCGCCAGCTGCCGGGTCTCGAGGACGCCATCGCCCGCGGCGAGCTGTCGGTGCTGCGCGAGTGGCTCCGCGAGAAGGTGCACGCCCAGGGCTACCGCCTGCGCGCCGAGGAGCTGGTGACGCAGGTCACCGGCAGGGGCCTCACCGACGAGGACTTCCTCGCCTCGATGCGCGCGCGCCACCAGCTCTAGCGTCTACGGCCCGTCGTGCTGCTGCGACTGGAGCTCGACCCCGCGCAGCACCAGAGAGCCCAGGCAGCACCCGCCGAGCACCACGGTGCCGATGACGAGCCAGAAGGCGAGGTTGCCGCCGCTGCTCTTCGCCGGAGCGGCTGGTGCGGGCGGCTTCGCCGGCACGTCGGCCACCCAGCCACTCGCGGCGGCGGGGGCCGCGACC
>JAIBBQ010000099.1 GCA_019694595.1 Myxococcaceae bacterium | reverse complement strand
GCGGCGGGGCCAGTGGCGGCGGCACTGCCTCGGGCGGCGGCGCGGGGACCGGCGGCGGCAGCGCTGCGGGCGGCGGCACCGGCACCGGAGGCGGCGCGGCCAACCAGCCGCCGGTGGTGAGCGCCATCGCCGCGGTGAGCCTCAACGAAGGGCAGACCAAGAACGTCACCCTCGTCGCCAATGACCCCGACGGCGACCCGGTGACCTTCGCGCTGGTGAGCCCGCCGGCGTGGGCCTCGCTCGCCGGAGCCTCGGTGACGCTCTCGCCCGGGTTCAGCGACTCGGGCCAGGTGACCATCGGCTTCACCGCGACCGACGGCAAGGCGGCCCCGGTCGCGGGCAGCTTCCAGGTCACGGTCACCAACGTGAACCGGGCCCCCGTGCTCGCCGCCATCGCCAACGTCACCCTGACCGCGGGCACCTCGACCATGGTGACCCTGGTCGCGAGCGACCCCGACGGCGACGTGGTGACGCTCTCCGCCACCAACCTCCCGGCCTACGCGAGCCTCATGGGCACCACGCTCAAGATCAGCCCGGCGGTGGGCGACCTCGACAACCGGCAGGTGACGGTCACCGCCACCGACCCGTCGCTGGCCACCGACCAGAAGTCCTTCACCCTGGTGGTCAACGCGCCCGCGAACCAGCCGCCGGTGGTGTCGGCGCTCGCGCAGCTCGACGCGGCCAACGTGGCGGTGAACCCCGGCGACAAGGTCACCAACCCGCCCAAGCTGCAGGCCAAGGTCGACGACCCCGAGAACGGCTCGGTGCGCATCGAGGCCGAGGTCATCCTCACCGGCGCCACCTTCACCGACACCGCCACCCACTCGGGCGTGCTGTCGCCCGGGGGCACGTTGAGCCTCGCGCTCCCGTCGCTGCCTGCCGGCAGCTACAAGTGGCAGCTGCGCGGCATCGACGCCCAGGGCACCCCGAGCGCGTGGCAGAAGTTCGCCGCGGGGGCGACGGCCTTCACGGTGCAGGCCGGGGCCATCACCGGCGCCCTCACCATCGACGGCGGCGCCGCGGCGACCGACGACGCGGTGGCCGCGCTCGCCATCACCGCCAGCGCCACCGCCCCCGCCTCGCTCACCGAGATGTGCTTCTCCAACGACGGCGTCACCTTCGCCCCGGCGGCGTGCGGGCCCCCGGTGGCCAACGTGGCCCAGTGGCCGATGGACTCCGCCGACGGCACCAAGACCGTCTACGTGCGGGTGAAGGACTCCAACAACACCACCGCCATCTTCTCCGACACCATCACCCTCGACACCGCGAAGCCGACCATCTCGAACGTGGTCATCAACGCGGGCGCGGCGGCGACCACCAACGCCGCGGTGACGGTCACCTTCACCGCGTCCGACGTGGGCACCGGCGTGGTGAGCCAGCAGGCGAGCAACGACGGGGCGACCTTCGCGAGCATCACCGTGTCTCCTGCAGCCTGGGCGATGAGCGCCGGCGACGGGGTGAAGACGGTCACCGTGCGCGTCACCGACGGCGCGGGCAACAGCGCCACCGCGTCCGACACCATCGTGCTCGACACCACCGCGCCCACCATCACCAGCGCGGTGCTGGAAGGCGGCGCCGCGTGGACCAACAAGACGGGGAACACGGTGCAGCTCACGGTGAACTCGTCGGACGGGGCGGGCAGCGGCGTGGCGCAGGTCTGCGTCTCGGGCGGCGCCACCGCCGGGTGCCAGGCCTTCGGCGGCAGCGGCTCGGTGAACATCGCGCTCACCGCCAACGACGGGAACAAGAGCGTGCTGGTGACGGTGAAGGACGCGGCCGGCAACACCTCGCTCACTTCCAACCCCGCCATCGGGCTGGACACCGTGGCGCCGACGCTGAGCTCCATCACCATCGAGTCGGGTGCTGCGGCGGTCGGCGGCCCGGTGGTGAGCATCGCGCTGGTGGCGAACGACAACCCGGGCGGCTCGGGCCTCGCGTCGAGCGCCTTCCGCACCGGCGCCGCGGGCGTCTACGGCTCGCCCATCGCGCCGTTCCTGAGCCCGGCGATGTACACCATGGCGTCCGGCGACGGCCCCAAGACGGTCTTCGGCCACGTCACCGACGCGGCCGGCAACGTGTCGGGCGAGCAGAGCGACGGCATCGTGCTCGACACCACGCCGCCCAGCGGCACGGTGGTCATCAACGCCGGCAACCCGGCGTACACCAAGGCGACCGGCGTCACCCTGGTGCTGAGCCCCACCGACGTGAGCACCTCGGTCACCCAGTTCTGCGCCAACACCACCGGCGTGGTGCCCACCGGCGCCGGCGACCCCTGCTGGGTGCCGCTGGCCAACACGTCGCTGATGCTGCCCGCGGGTGACGGGAGCAAGACGGTGTCGGTGTTCTTCAAGGACGCGGTGGGCAACTTCTCCACCACCGCGGCGACCGACGGCATCACGCTCGACCAGACGCCGCCCACCGTGTCGTCGGCGAACATCGCCAGCGGCGCGGCCTTCACCAACCAGCTGAGCGTCACCTTCAACAACGCGGCGAGCGACGCCACCAGCGGCCCGGCGCAGGTGTGCACCGGCACCACGTCTCCGCCGATGAACTGCGTCGCGTACGCCACCGCGCCGCTGCTGGCGCTGGGGGCCGGCGACGGCCCGAAGACGGGGTACCTCATGGTCATCGACGCCGCGGGCAACAACTCGCTCGTCAGCTCCGACGGCATCGGCCTCGACCAGACGCCGCCCACCCTCACCTCCATCACCCTGGCGGCCGGCACCGCGTACACCACCAACCAGACCGTCTCGACCGCGAGCGTGGCGAGCGACATGGGCGCCGGCGCCAGCGGGCTCAACCAGGTGCAGCTGTCGAACGACGCCTTCGCGTCGGCCTTCAGCACCTTCGCGTACCAGTCGCCGGTGAACTTCCTGCTCTCGGCGGGCGACGGGGCGAAGACGGTGAGCGGCCGGGTGACCGACAACGCGGGCAACGTGAGCACGGTGACCACCGACGCCATCACGCTCGACCAGACGCCGCCGTCGGGCTCCATCTCCATCGCCGCCGGGGCGGCGTACACCCAGACGGCGACGGTCAGCGTGGCGGTGTCCGCCATCGAGGCCGGTTCGGGCGTCAACAAGATGTGCCCCAAGGTGACGGCCGCGGGGGTGGCGGCGACGGCCCCCACGGGCCCGGGCGACGCCTGCTTCGTGGCCTTCGGCACGCCGTTCAACACCTCGCTGGCGCTGGAAGGCGACCGCCAGGTGAGCCTGTGGCTGACCGACATGGCGGGCAACGTGGGCGGCCCGCTGGTGGACACCATCTTCTTCGACGGCAGCGCCCCTGCGGCGCCGACCAGCGTGACGGCCGCGGGCGGGCACCGCACGCTCTCGGTCTCGTGGGCGGCGGCGAGCGACCCGGGCGGCGCGGCGGGCTCGGGCGTGGCCAGCTACGAGGTGCTGACCGGCACCACCGCCGGCGGCCCGTACACGGTGGCGGCCACCGTCGCCGCTCCCACGACCAACGTGGTGCTCACCTCGCAGAGCAACGAGACGACCCGGTACGTGGTGGTGCGCACGGTGGACAAGGCGGGCCTCAAGAGCGCCAACTCGGCGGAGGCCAGCGCCACCCCGCGCTACCCGTGGACGCTGCACCAGCGGCTGCCCATCGCGAGCACCGTCACCTCGGTCACCGGCGTGGCGGCGAACACCCGCACCTTCTTCACCTCGGGCCCGCTCATCGTGTCCACCGACGACTTCGCGACGTTCCAGGTGCGCGACGCGCTGACCGACCTGCAGCTGGAGTCGGTGGTCTCCGACGGCCAGGGCAACCTGCTCGCGGTGGGCGTGGGCGGCCACCTCGCGCTGTCCTCGGACAACGGCCTCACCTTCACCAAGCTGGCCTCGGGCACCTCGGTCGGCCTCAACGACGTCACCGCCGCCGGCACCTCGGGCTCGGGCCTGGGCACCCAGTACCACTACGTCGCGGTCGGTCAGAGCGGCACCGTGCTGCACGGCGCGGGCAGCCTCTTCGGCGGGCTCTCGGCGATGGCCCCCATCGCTCCGGCGCCGGGAGGCACGGCCACGCTCACCGCGGTCACCCGCTGCGCCGGCGGCTCGGCGGGGGTGTGTGACGGCGCGGTGCTGGTGGCGGTCGGGACCGGCGGCACCATCATTCGCTCGGTGGACAACGGGCTGACGTGGACCACGGTGAGCGCTCCGGCCGCGTACGCCGCCGCCACCCTGACCGACGTGCAGCAGCTGCCGGGCGCCGGCAACACCCTCTTCATCTCGACCCAGGCGGTGGCGAGCCACTCGAGCCTGCTGCGCTCGACCAACGGCGGAGCGAGCTGGCTGGAGTTCTCCACGTCCCCGGCGACCACCGAGACGCTCCCGGGCCTGAGCATCGTGGGCACCGACCTCTGGCTCGCGGCGATTCCGCTGGCCAAGGTGACGACCGGCGGCACGCGGACCAACCAGACCATGCCGGGCCTGGCCTTCGGTCAGACGGCCATCTTCGCGCGCAGCGCCTCGGAGATCGTCTCTGGCGGCCTGGCGGGCACCATCTACCGCACGGTCAACGGCACGGTGGCCTCGCCGACCTGGACCTTGAGCACCACGGGGAACACCGGCGCGGTGAACGACCTCTCGATTCCCCCCGGGGCGGGCAACACCGTCTGGGCGGTGAGCAACAGCGGGTACATCGCGAAGAACGCGCTCGCCACCACGTCGCCGGGCGGCTGGGTCCAGCAGGGCGCCGGAGTGACCACGCAGGCGCTCAACGGCGTGGCCGCCATCACCTTGAACGCCGTGCAGGCGGTCGGTCAGGGGGGCACCATCGTCGGCACCACCAACGGCGGCACCACCTGGACCGAGGACCCCGCGTCCACCATCGTCACCACCAACACGCTGTTCAGCGTGTCGTGCCGCGCGGCCTCGGGAGCCGAGGCCTGCCTCGCCGTGGGGGCGCAGCAGACGATCCTCAAGTGGGACGGCACCACCTGGACCACCAAGTTCGCGGGCGGGGCGACGCCCAACTTCCTCGGCGTGACGAACTACTTCGACAACGCGGCCTCGCCGGTCGCGCACGCGGTGATCGTCGGCTCGACCGGCGCCATTCGCACCATCACCGGCACCGCGGCCCCGGTCGACCACTCGGTCGCCACCGGGCTGACGCTCAACGCGGTCGCCGCCAAGAAGGACGGCTCGGGCGTGGTCCTCACCGTGGGCAACGGGGGCACGCTCTACAAGTCGACCGACCACGGCGCGAGCTGGACGCTCAAGCCGGCCTTCACCATCTCGGCCCTGCTCGACGTCGAGCACGCGTCCGGCACCACCTGGTACGCGGTGGGCGGCCAGAGCACGCTCGTGGGGCCGCTCTTCAAGTCGACCGACGACGGCGAGACCTGGGCTCCCCTGGTGACGATGACCAGCGGGCTCAACGCCTACGCGGTGACGGTTTCCACCGCGTTCCCCGCTCGCCTCTGGGTCGGCGAGGACTACGGCAGCACGCTGTATTCCAGCTCCGCGGGGCAGTGAGTCGGTCGCCTCCCGGACCTTGCGCACCACCCGATTCTCCGTCGAGGTAGGGTGGGCGCGGGCCGGAGCGGGCGCCGTGGCGCGCGCGTGAACACTCGAGGCGCGGGCGGACGACGACCATGCGGTGGCTCTGCGGGGTGCTGGTGCTGGCGGCGTGCGGGCGCAGCGGTGTGTACGGGGCTCCGACGCTGCTGCCCGCGGCGGATGCCGGCCGGCAGGGCCCGCGCGCACTGGGCACCTGCTCCAACGCCTGCACCTCGGCGCCCCCGGGCGTCCTCGACACCGCGGCTGGCGGGGTGGTGCTGCACTGGGAGACCTGCCGAGGCTGTGTGGCGGTGACCGTCGACCCCAGGCTCGAGACCACCCCGGCGGAGGTGGACCGGGCCGCCGCCGTCTGGGTGACCGGGACCCTGTGCTTCAAGCCTGCGCGGCTCGACGGAACGATTCCCACCGTGAAGGACGACGCCCGGCTGCACCTCGCGGCGCTCGACCCGACCGGCCCCGGGCAGCCGTACTTCTCCAACAGCACCATCAACTACCTGCAGTCGAACGGCGCCATCATCAACGCGGCCGCGATGGCGGCGCTCGACTACCCGCTCACCCCCAGGCACCTCATCCAGCTCGTCGGCCGGGGCATCGGCTACCGCGCGGTGAGCGACGGCAGCGTGATGAACGAGACCGTCGAAGGCCCCGCCGCACTGACCGACGCCGACCGGGCGGTGCACCAGAAGCTCTACGGCGCGCCGCCGTGGTGCGAGCGCTGAGCCCCCGCCGCGCCCTGCGGTCGAGCTGAGGGGCGACACCGCGGCTCACGCCCCACCCTGAACGCTTCACCTCACGCCCAGCCGGCGCGGGAGGAGCGCGTGCGGCGGCATCCCACTTTTGGTTGCAAACCGAGCTCGAGCGCATGAATTAACAAACCCTATACAAACACCGAACGCCCGCCGAGGGCGGAAAGGGAGCGCGTCACATGAAGCTTCGGATGCTGATGGGTGGTCTCCTGGCCGCGACCGTCCTGGTCGCCTGCGCGGGCTCGTCGGGAAGCAGCTCGGGAGGCGGCAGCGGCAGCGCCACCGGCGGTGGCACCGGCGCCACGGGCGGTGGTTCAGCCGGTGGCGGCTCGGCGATGCCGGGGACGGTGGTGGACGTCGCTGCGGGCAACCCCGACTTCTCGTCGCTGGTGGCGGCCGTTCAGAAGGCGGGCCTGGCGACGACGCTCGCCGACACCTCGAAGCAGTACACGGTGTTCGCGCCCACCAACGCGGCGTTCGCGGCGCTGCTCACCAAGCTGGGCGCCCCGAACCTCGACGCGCTGTCGGCCGAGCAGCTGAAGCCGATCCTGCTGTACCACGTGCTCGGCTCCAAGGTGGACGCGGCGGCGGCCACCACGGCCGCCCAGGGCAACCAGAAGGTCTCCGCGCTCGGCGGCAAGATCCAGCTGTCGCTGCAGGGCACCACGATTCGCCTCGACGCGAAGGCCAGCGTCACGGCGGCCGACGTCGCCGCGAGCAACGGCGTCATCCACGTCATCGACCAGGTCATTCTGCCGAGCGCGCTCGACATCGTGAGCACCGACGCTCGCTTCTCGAGCCTCGCGGCGGCGGTGGCGAAAGCGGACACCGCGACGCCGAGTCCCGGTTTCCTCGCCACGCTCGACGACGACGGGCTGGCCACCAAGGTCACCGTCTTCGCGCCGACCAACGACGGCTTCACCGCACTGGTCTCCGCGCTCAAGGGCAGCGACGACGGCGCCAAGACCGGCATCACCGCCCTGGGTGATTTCAGGGCCGACCAGCTGGTCCCCGTCATCGCGTACCACGTCATCGGGAGCCCGGTGTTCGCGAAGGACGTGCCCGCGAGCGGCCAGGTGGACACGCTCGGTGGCAAGGTGGCGGTGACCAGGTCCGGCACCACCGTGACCGTCGACGCGGTCCCGGTCGCGGTGGCGGACATCGTGGCCAGCAACGCGGTGATTCACGCGGTCGGCAGCGTGCTGCTGCCGAGCATCACGGACATCGTGACCACCTCGCCCAGGTTCACGGCGCTGAAGGGAGCGGTGGTGGCCGCCGACGGTGCCTCCGGAACCACCCCCAAGGTGGCCGGCGCGCTCGACGGCTCGTCGACCTTCACGCTCTTCGCGCCGACCAACGCCGCCTTCACGGCCCTGGGCACCGCGCCGACCGGGCAGGACCTCACCAACGTGCTGCTGTACCACGCGGCTCCGGGCGCCCCGGTGTACGCCGCCACCGCGCTGGCGTTGACGTCTCCCCTGACGGTCTCGACCGCGTTCAGCGGCAAGAGCTTCGCGGTCAACGCCGAAGGCGCGCCCAAGGGCGTCACGGTGGCCGACAGCACGGCGACCAAGGCCAAGGTCACCGACGTGAACTACTTCGCGGCGAACGGGGTCATTCACGCCATCGACAAGGTCCTGATTCCGTAGCGCGGACCTCGTCGCGCCGATGTGCTCGCGCCCCCGCACCGACGAGGTCCGGGGGCGCGTAGCTGTCGAGCCCCGCCGCGCAGCGCGGCGGCCCTGCTGCCCAGTCGATTGCCCAGCTGTCGACTCCGGGCTTCAGCGCGCGGACCGCAACCGTCCGCAATCCGGGGCCCCGAGGGTGGCCCGGCGCGTGCTCCTCGAGGAGCCCACGCCGTTCACTCTCCACGAGGTCACCGTGTCCATCTTCGCGTCGTCGTCCTTCAGCTCCGCTCGCAGCGTCATCCCCACCCACCCGCTGACCGCGGCGGCAAAGCCTGCGGGCCCGGTCAAGAGCACGGCAGGAGGCGCCCACGAGCTCGCGGTGCCGACAGCCGCGGTGGTGGCACTGCGGGTCGCCCTGCCCGGCGCCCGCATCATTCCCGGGCCCATCGGCCTGGGCATCACCTGCCTCGCCGCGGTGTACCTGTCGGCGAGCGGTGAGCACCCCAAGGCGGCCGCCATGCCCTTCGTTGCCGCCACCAAGCACGAGGCCCAGAAGTACTACTTCGCCCAGGCGGGCACTCGCGGCTTCCCCAGCGACTCGTGGATCCGCAGCGAGTACGAGACGACGCGGCTGCTCTGGCAGGAGAAGCTGATTCGCTCCGGCTACTCGACCGCCGACGCCATGCGCGGGTCGACGGTGCTCATCAACCAGGTGCTGGCCAAGGCCAAGCACGACGCCAACGCGGCGTGGGCGAAGAAGGACAAGGCGCCGCGCCCGCCGGCCGACCGCCGCGGTTCGGTCCGCTGCAACTCGCGCAAGCAGGCCGAGGATCGCGCCAAGGCCTACAGCAGCCACCACGGCGGCGATGGGAAAGCGGCCGGCCCGGAGAAGGGCCGCGCGGGCAAGAAGATCCGCTGGCACTTCGACCCGCTGGACCGCAACGGCAAGCACATCGGGCCGCACTTCTGGTTCCCGGGCTGAGCCGCGCGCCGCAGGTCGGGCGCGGTGGTTTCGCCACGTCGCACTACAGGGTGATCCACGCGCCCACCTCGATTTTTTTTCGAAAGTCGGTGGACAGCGCTCGCCGCCACCGTATCGTTCGCGCCGTCTTCGTCGCCTGGCCGGGGGGTCGGGCGACGCTCCTCACCAACAGCGAGAGAACGATGAGCCCTGTCCGCACCCTGCTGAAGGCTTTCCACGCCCACGCGCTGACCGCGCTGCTCGCCGCCGCGCTGGCCGCCGGCTCGGGCTGCAGCGGTGACGGAGGGGGCACCACCGGAACCGGCGGCGGCGACGGCTCGAGTGGCGGCGGCATGAGCGCGAGCGGCGGCGGAACCAGCGCCAGCGGCGGTGGCACGAGCTCGAGCGGCGGCGGCAGCGCCGGCTGTCCGACGGGGCAGTTCGACAAGGGCGGCGTCTGCACGCCGTGGACCTTCTGCAAGGCCGGCGAGTTCGAGGCCACGGCGGGCACCGCGACGAGCGACCGCATCTGCTCGGGCTGCCCGAGCGGCAAGTTCAGCGCTGCGGCCGGCGCCACTTCCTGCGCGGCGTGGAAGACGTGTGCCGCGGGCACCTTCGTGTCCAAGGCCGGCAGCGCCACCAACGACCAGGTGTGCACCGCGTGCGCGTCGGGCACCTTCACCTCCGGCGCCAACCAGTCGATGTGCTTGCCCCAGGGCATGTGCGCGGCCGGCAAGGTGCAGACGGCGCCCGGCTCGTCCACCATGGCCGCCACCTGCATGAACTGCGCGGTGGGCACCTACTGCGCGGGCGGCACCGCTGCCGCGGTGCCGTGCGCCGCCGGGACCTGGGACCACGACGCCAACCCGGCGACCGCGTGCGTGACGCAGACCATCTGCATGGCGGGTCAGTCGGTGACCACCGCCGGCACCGCCACCACCGACCGGATGTGCGCCGCCTGCGCGACCGGCACCTTCTCCACCTCCGTCAACCAGGCGAGCTGCACCGCGTGGGCGACCTGCGCCGCGGGCACCTCGGTGTCCACGCCGGGCAGCGCCACCGCGAACCGCACCTGCGCGCCCTGCGCCGCGGGCAGCTTCACCTCGAGCACCAACCAGGCGAGCTGCACCACCTGGGCGACCTGCGCCCCCGGCACCTCGGTGACCACCGCGGGCAGCGCCACCGCCAACCGGGTCTGCACCGCGTGCGCCGCCGGCACCTTCACCTCGAGCGCCAACCAGACGAGCTGCTCGGCGTGGACCACCTGTGCCGCCGGCACGCACGTGGCGACCGCGGGCAGCGCGAGCGCCGACCGCACCTGCGCCGGCTGCGCCACCGGGACCTTCACCGACACCACCAACGTCGCGACCTGCGCCGACTGGACCACCTGCCTCGCCGGGACCCGGGTGAGCAACACGCCGTCGGCCACCACCGACCAGGTGTGCACCATGTGCGCCCCCGGCACCTTCACCTCCGGCAACAACCAGTCGGTCTGCCTGCCGCAGAACGCCTGCCCGGCCGGCACCATCCAGACGGCGCCCGGCACCTCGACGTCGGCGCCCACCTGCGCCGCCTGCACCGCGGGCAACTACTGCGCCGGCGACACCGCGCCGTCGGTGGCCTGCGCCGCCGGCACCTGGGACCACGACGCCGACCCGGCGACCGTCTGCCGCGCGCAGACGGTGTGCGCGAGCGGCCAGCGCGTGTCCGTGCTCGGCAGCACCACCACCGACCTCACCTGCGCGGCCTGCAGCGTCCCCGCGAGCGGCAGCTACACCAGCACCGTCTGCGCCGCGGGCGACTCGAGCACCCTGGGCACCGACACCGTCACCAGCACCTGCAGCCTGCCGGCGACCGGTCAGTTCGTGGCCACCGCCTGCGTGGCGGGCACGGCGCTCGTCCTGGGCGCCGACACCGCCATCTCCGGCTGCAGCGCGCCCGCGGCCGACTTCTTCACCACCACCGTCTGCGTGCCGGGCAACGCCGGCACCACGGGCAGCGACACCATCACCACCGGCTGCGCGCTGCCCCCGAGCGGGAGCTACGTGAGCACCACCTGCGTCGCCGGGAGCGCCACCGCCCTCGGCTCGGACACCGCCAGCACCACCTGCAGCGCGCCCAGCGCGGGGAACTACACCGCCACGGCGTGCGTGCCGGGCACCCCGGGCACGCTGGGGGCCGACACGGTGACCGCCACCTGCGCCGCGCCCCCGGCCAACGCCTACACCACCGCGGTCTGCGTGGCGGGCACCGCCAGCACCGTCGGCAGCGACACGGCGACCGCGCCCTGCTCCGCGCCCGCCTCGGGCAGCTACACCACCGCGGCCTGCGTCTCCGGCAGCTCGAGCGTGCTGGGCACCGACACGGCGACCGCCACCTGCGCCGCGCCTGCCGCGGGCAGCTACACCACCGCGGCCTGCGTGCCCGGCAGCAGCTCCGCCACCGGCACCAACACCGTCACCGCGACCTGCGCCAGCCCCGCCTCGGGCAGCTACACCACCGCGGCCTGCGTGCCCGGCAGCAGCTCCGCCACCGGCACCGACACCGTCACCGCGGCGTGCGCCGTTCCCACGACTGGCCGGTACACCACCGCGGCCTGCGTGCCCGGCAGCAGCTCCGCCACCGGCACCAACACGGTCACCGCGGCGTGCAGCACGCCCGCGTCGGGCCGCTACACCACCGTGGCCTGCGTGGCCGGCAGCAGCGCCGCGACCGGCACCGACACCACCACCGCCGCCTGTGCGGTGCCCGCCGCCGGCCAGTTCGCCTCGTCGGCCTGCGTGCCTGGCTCGGCGACCACCACCGGCACCAACACGGTCATCGGCAACTGCACCGCGGGCGTGAACTTCACCTCGAGCCCCGGCCAGACGAGCTGCACGCCGGTCTCCACCTGCAACGCGGGCACCTTCGTCTCGGCGGCGCCGACCCCGAGCTCGGACCGCGTTTGCAGCAACTGCGCCGCCGGCTCCTTCTCGGCGACCACCAACCAGGCGAGCTGCAGCCTCTGCCCCGCGGGCCGCGCGCAGCCGCTCGCCGGCCAGAGCTCGTGCACCCCGTGCGCGGCGGGCACCTCGCAGCCCGCCACCGGGAGCACGGCCTGCGTGCCCTGCGCCGCCGGTTCCGCGCAGCCGACCACCGGCAGCCTCGCCTGCAACGCGTGCGCGATCGGCACCTCGCAGCCGCTGACCGGCCAGGCGAGCTGCGCCCCTTGCAGCGCGGGCAGCTTGCCGGCGTCGACCGGCGCGACGAGCTGCAACGCGTGCGCCGCGGGCACCGCCCAGCCGTCGACCGGCCAGTCGAGCTGCAACCAGTGCCCCGCCGGCTCGGTGCAGCCCTCGACGGGCCAGGCGAGCTGCAATGCCTGTGCGCCCGGCACGGTCCAGGCTTCCAGCGGGCAGACGGCGTGCGTGCCGTGCGCCGTGGGCACCGTGCAGCCCACCCCGGGCCAGTCTCTCTGTGTGCCTTGCGCCGCGGGCACCGTGCAGGCCTCCACCGGCCAGTCGAGCTGCGCGCCCTGCGCAGCCGGCACCGTGCAGCCCACCCCGGGCCAGGCGAGCTGCAACGCCTGCACCGCGGGCAGCGCCCAGCCGTCGACCGGTCAGACGAGCTGCAACGCGTGCGCGCCCGGCACGTCGCAGGCCTCGAGTGGCCAGGCGAGCTGTGCGCCGTGCGCCACCGGTACGGCGCAGCCGCTCTCGGGTCAGAGCTCGTGCGCGAGCTGCGTCGCCGGCTCCACGTACTCTTCCAGCACCGGCCAGGCCGCGTGCACCTCGTGCGCCACCTGCGGCGCCGGCCAGTACGCGTCGTCGGCCTGCACGGTGACCAGCAACACCACCTGCGCCGCGTGCCCGGTGACCTGCTCGGCCTGCACCGGCCCGGCGGCCTGCACCGCGTGCGCTGCCGGCGTCACCGGCGCGACGTGCAACGTCACCCAGACCGACTGCTACGCCATCATGATGGCGGGGCTGAGCACCGGTGACGGCGTCTACGTCATCGACCCCGACGGCGCCGGCCCGGTCGCCCCGCTGCGCACGTACTGCGACATGACCAACGGCGGCTTCACGCTGCTCAACGACCAGGACGTCAGCGTGAGCGGCGGCTACCTGTCGGCGGCCACCTGGCGCAACGGCGTGTCCACCACCGCGCCCAACGGCGGCCAGTGGGGCATCTTGAACCTCACGAGCAACTTCCGCGGCAACGACGACCGCTTCGAGTTCCGCATGACGTACGGCACGGCGCAGACCGGCTACCTGCACTGGGCGCAGACCGGCGACCCGCGCGTGGGCCAGCGCGGCGTGGTGACGGTGCTCGACGGCAACCCGTTCCCGCAGGGTGGCTGCAACGCGACCTTCAGCGGCCTGGCCGACGACGGCCAGGGTGAGTCCGCGTGGGACGGCGACACCGGCGGCTGCTGGTGGTTCGCCATCGGCTCGAGCGGCTCCTTCGGCGGCGGCATCCCCGCGTGGAGCACCAACGGCGGCCCGCCGCAGCTCGTCACCAACCGCATGCGTCTGTGGGTCCGCAAGGGCCAGCAGCGTCCCCCCGTCATCCAGGGCCTGGTGGCGCAGTACACCGCGCTCAACCCGGCGACCGTCGTGCGCACGGGCGCCAACGTCACCCAGTGGCAGGACCTGAGCGGCCAGGCCCACCACCTCGGCCCCAACGGCACCGCGCCCACGCTCTCGGCGGCGGCCATCAACGGGCTGCCCGCGGTGAACTTCGGAAGCAGCGGCGGTCTGGTGACCGGCGCCTTCCAGCTCAATGCCAACGTGACGGTCTTCGCGGTGACCCACTACGGCACGCCCGACGCCTGGGGTGCCCTGGCCCACCACGGCGACCGCGACAACGACTGGTCGCTCGAGAACAACGGGGCCTTCGGCCCGAGCTGGGTGCACTTCCAGTCGAACAACGACAACAACCCGCCGGTGCAGGTGTCGCTCAACGCGACGGCCAACTACGTGGTCGCCGGCCGGGTCAACGGCGCGACGCGCGACATCACCGCGAGCGGCTCGTCGGGCACCACGTCGGGCACCGGCGGCAACGGCGTCTCCATCGCCCCGGGGAGCAAGGCGCTCTACGTCGGCCGCTCGGACAACGGCGAAGGCTGGCAGGCGCCGGTGGGCGAGCTGCTGTACTTCAACCGCGCCCTGACCAACCAGGAGCGCGACGCGGTCATCGCCGACCTGCGGGCCCGGTGGCGCTTCGTGGACAGCGTCATCAGCTGCTGGGGTGGTGAAGGCAACGGCCAGGACGTCTTCGGCGGCAACGACGCCACCGTGTACTCCGACGTCAGCTACACGCCGGGCCGCTCCGGTCAGGCGTTCACCTGCTCCGGGGTCAGCGGCACGTCGACCACCAACGTGCAGGTGGGCGCGGCGCCGGCCGTCGACGTCGCCGGCCCGTGGACGTACGAGATGTGGATCAACCGGCAGTCTTCGACCGGTGACGCCTACATCTTCGACCGCAGCCCGACCGGCGCGGGCAGCCCGCTGGTGGACCTCCACACCGACGCGACCGGCAACTCGTTCTGGTTGCTGCGCAACGACGCCAACAACGAGAACCGCTTCTCGCCCACCTTCGTCCTCACGCCGGGCTGGCACCACGTGGCGGTCACCCGAGGCAACGGCGAGTTCCGCTTCTTCCTCGATGGCGCGCAGCTGCCGGGCCTGACCGACGACGCCTTCGGGTCGCTGACGCCCGACGCCCCGCGGTGGTGCGGACACACCAGCTTCGCGGGCAGCGCGATGACCGGCCAGTTCGACTCGGTGCGCATCTGGAACCGGCAGCTGTCGACGATGGAGCTCGCCAACATCGCCGGCGGCTCCGGCAGCTGCTTCGCGTCGCCGCACGCGGGCTCGGTGTTCCCCGACACCTGCCCTTCGGGCCAGGTCTTCACCGAGACGTGGGCGAGCAACCCCTTCAGCGCCAACACCTGGGAAGTGCTCGCCGGGTCGCCCACCTACGACGGGACCAACCACCGCATCGACTCGCCCACCGGCGCGCCGAACGCGCAGACGTGGATCGGCGCTCGCCCGGGCTGGTCGAACTACGCGGTGAGCGTGCCGGTGCGCATCAACTCGGGCGGCGGCAACGGCGGCCTCACCTTCCGCATGGTGAACACCACCAACCCTGCCCCCAACGACTCGGGCCAGATGTACTACGCGGGCATCGACACCTCGGGCGTGCACCTGGGCTTCATGAACGACAGCTGGAACCCCATCGCCGACGTGGGGCTGCCGATCAGCACGGGCACGTTCTACACGCTGACCGTCATCGCCAACGGCACCAACATCCAGGTGCAGGTGAACGGCACGACGTACATCAACGTCACCGACACCAACTACGCAGGCGGCAGCTTCGGCACCCGGGCGTTCGACGTCGACATGACGTTCGGCACTCCGACCGTCACCTGCCAGTAGCCGGCGGCCCGTTCGTCACCGGGACGGGGTAGACGTCGGGCATGAGCCACCTGCCCGACGCTGCCGAGCCCGACATCATGGAGCCCACCCGCTGGCGCAAGAACGGGTGGTCCGCGCGGGTCATCAAGAACGACGACGACGACGGCTGGTCGGTGGAGATCACCAAGGCGGGCATGAGCGAGCCCGCCCTGGTGAGCCCGTGGGTGATGGGGCGGGACAAGAAGAACCCCAAGCCCTTCGACGGCCCGGCCTTCGCCACCTTCGTGAAGACCGCCTCGGAGGTGCTCGACCGCGCCGCCCGGCAGCGCGACGGTGCGCTCAACAGGCGCCTGTCCATCGCCTGGGGCGGCCGCTGGTACGAGGTGACGCTCGAGCTGGTGCCCGACGAGTACGAGCCGCACGCCGTGCTGTCGGCCGTCGACGACGCCGGGGCCACGGTGGCGAAGTTCCAGGTGCCGGCGAACTTCAAGTTCAACCGCGACGTGGCCAACGACTGGGTGCGCGCCGAGTTCCCCGAGCCGAAGTGACTCACCGGGGCCGCTGGGCCCCGGTCTTGTTGCGGTCGATGCTCACCTTCACCGGGCGGCCACGGATGGTGGTCGCCTTGAGCGCGGCGATGACCTGGTCCGCGCGGTGGTCGACCACCTCGACCACGCTGTGGCGCTCGCCGATCTCGATGGCGCCGATCTCCTTCGAGTGGAGCCCGGCCTCGTTGGCGATGGCGCCCACGAAGTCGTTGGGCCGCACGCCGGCGTTCTTCCCGATGCTGACGAAGAGCCGGGTGAAGGAACGGTTGCGCCCCACCGCAGCGCTGGCCGGCAGCGCGTTGCGCGCCCTCGCCTCGGAGCCGTGACTCGCCCGGGAGGGGGCGGCCGGGGCGCGCGCGGGCGCCGTCGATTCCCGCGACGGACGATGCGACGGAGCGTGAGCCGCAGCGGCACGCGACGGCCTGGGCGGCGCCGGAGCATGGGCCTTGAGCGAGGGCCTGGGCGCCGGCACGGCCGTCGAGGCGCGGGGAGCGGGTGGCTTCACCGAGGCGCGCGGAGCAGGCGGCTTCACCGACGCGCGGGGCTCGGGCGGCTTCACCGAGGCGCGGGGCGCGGGCGACTTGCGCGACGGCCTGGGCGCGGGGACCTCTTCCCCCGCGGGCCGCGAACGCGCTGGCCGGGCCGCCGCCGACGGCGCTTTCCACTCCGCGAGCTCCACCTCGTCACCTTCCCGCGCGGGAGAGAGGTGCTGGTGGAGCGCAGCGATGGCGGCCGCGGCCACGTCGGACAGCTCGGCGGAGGTGGCGAGCTCGTCGACCACGGCGCGGTAGCGGTCGAGGTTGCCGGCCGAGAGCACCGTGGACACCGCGGCGCGCGTGGCGCCCAGGCGGCGGGCGAGCAGGTCGGCCGGGGTGGGCAGCTTGCCCAGGGGAATGGTGGTGCGGGTGAGCCGCTCGACGTTCTTGAGCAGCCGCAGCTCCTTGGACTCCAGCAAGCTGAGCGCCCTGCCCGCGGCGCCGGCGCGGCCGGTGCGCCCGATGCGGTGCACGTAGACCTCGGGCGAGGTGGGCAGGTCGAAGTTCACCACGTGGCTCAGGTTGTCGATGTGCAGCCCGCGCGCGGCCACGTCGGTCGCCACCAGCAGCTCCACCGCCTGCTGCTTGAAGCGCTTGATGATGCGGTCGCGCTGGTCCTGGTCGATGCCGCCGTGGAGCGCGGCCACGCCGTACCCCTGGGCCGCGAGATCGCCCGCCAGGCGGTCGACCTCCACGCGGGTGCGGCAGAAGATGATGGCGCGCTCGGGGGCCTCGGCCTCGAGCACCCGGGACAGCGCGAGGTCCTTCTTGCCGTGCGGCACCACGTACGCCGTCTGGACGATCTTCGGCAGCTCGCCGGGGTCGGCGACCTTGCTCTTGATCTCCACCCGCACCGGGTTGCTCAGGTACTTGCTGGAGATGGCGACGATGCGCGGCGGCAGCGTGGCTGAGAAGAGCGCGGTCTGACAGTCGTCGGGCAGCGCCCCGAGAATCGCTTCCAGGTCGTCGGCGAAGCCCAGGTCGAGCATCTCGTCGGCCTCGTCGAGCACCACGGTGCGCGCCTTGTCGACCTTGAGCGACTGGCGCCGCAGGTGGTCGAGCGCCCGGCCAGGGGTGGCCACCACCACGTCGACGCCCTTCTTGAGGTGCCGGAACTGCTGGCCGATCTCCTGGCCGCCGTAGATGGGCACCACGCTGATGCCCAGTGGCCGGCCGTACTTCGTCACCGCCTCCGCCACCTGGATCGCCAGCTCCCGGGTGGGCACCAGCACCAGCGCGCTGCAGCCGAACTGGCCGGCGGCGCCCGGGGTGAGCCGCTGCACGATGGGCAGCGCGAAGGCCGCCGTCTTCCCCGTCCCGGTGGCCGCCTGGCCGATGACGTCGCGGCCCTCGAGGAGCGGCGGCATCGTCGAGCGCTGGATGGGCGTCGGTTCCTCGTACCCCAGCGCGGCGAGAGCGCTCAGGAGCTCGGGCTTGAGGCCGAGCCCTTCGAAGCCGGGCTCGGAGGTCGGTTCGGACATGGGCCCTGGTGTGCCACAGGTCGCCTCCCGAGCGATACGTGCGAGCGACGCGCGGCGCGCGCGGGCGCTGCTCGAGGCCAGGCAACGGCGGACGCGAGCCCACCCCGACGGCGGCGGCGAGAGCCCTCGGGCCTCACCCGAGCCCGCCCTCCCCTCGCCCTGACGGGGTGCGCCCACCTCAGACTGCGCGCGGCGACGCTTTCACTGGTCCGCATCGAGCGGATCACCGACAGTCTTGGGACCATGAACCGACCTTCTGCCTCCACCCTGTTCGGCGCCGCGCTGGTGCTCGTCACCATGGTCGTCAGCGTCGCCCGCGCCGACGGCGTGCGGCTCTTCACGCCCAACACCCCGGCCATCGCCGACGACGTGAACCACAACTTCCAGGTGGTGGCGCCCACCGGCACCATCGTCATCTACGCCGGCTCGGGGTCGACTCCGCCCGACGGCTGGCTCTTCTGCGACGGCAGCGCCTTCACCGGGCTCCCCACGCTGGCCGCGGTCCTCGGCGGCACCACCGTCCCCGACCTGCGGGGCCGGGTGGTGGTGGGCCTCGACGCGTCGAGCCTGCGCATCAGCGGTGGTGCGGCCAACACCGTCGGCAAGGTGGGCGGCGTCGACGTCAACACCGACGTCCCCGCGCACACCCACACCATCGCCAGCGACCCTGGCCACAACCACAACATCAAGGCGGCCTGCAACGGCGGCACCTGCGGCAACGGCAGCGACGGCTTCGCGCGCTCCAGCAGCAACTTCGACACCGTCAACTTCACCACCTTGAGCGGCGGCGCCCACAACCACGGCGGTGCGACCGGCAGCACGGGCTCCGCCGGGGTCACCAACCTCCAGCCGTTCATCGCCTTCCGCTACATCATCAAGACCTGAGCCCGGCTGGCGCGCTCAGCGCACCAGCTCGTGGAGCACGTCGAGGTAGGTCCCGAACCCCGAGTCCGACGCCCACTCCACCGCGCTCTCGACCGGGTTGCCGGTGCCCCAGTCGTTGAAGCTGCGCACCAGCTGCAGCGCGGTGCCGGCGTCGAGCCACGCCTGCACGTCGGCCCGGAAGCGCACCGGATCGCGCGCCAGCCGCGGTGACGATTCGCTCGAGGCGAAGAAGCCAGGCTGGAGCGTCGCCACCTGGGCCGTCGCGGTGAGCCCCTGGCTCTTGGCGGTGGTGTACCAGGCGTCCGGAGGCCGGGGGCAGCTCGGCGGCGCACCGCCCGACGGAACCTCGAGGTACAGCGTCATCGCCACGCCGGCATCCTGGGCGATGGCCTGGTAGCGCGCGGACATCGCGCAGCCATTCGCCGCCGTCGGCAGCGACACCAGGAAGAGCGGCCCCGCGTCGAGCGCCAGGTACGCCGGCCGCTGCGCCTGCACCGCCATGCGCTTGAGGTCGGTGCGCACCTGGTCGTCGTTCGGCGGCGACGACGACGACTCCTGCAGGTACTCGAAGGCGAACCGCACCGGCTTCGCGGCGGAGTCCTCGAACACCGAGGTGGCGGCGCTGTCGCTGTCGGTCCCCTGGCCGTACCACTCGAGCACCAGCCCGCTCAGGTGCGCGTACTCGACCGCCTGGAGATGCCGGGCCACCACGGCCGCGTCGCGCGTCGCGTAATTGCCCGCGCTGGGGGTGTACTTCGAAGGCCGCGCGGTCCAGGTGAAGGGGTAGCTGGTGACGTAGGTCGCCAGCCGCAGCGGCGGCGCCGCGCCGCCCCCAGCCCCGCCGCCGCCACCGCCCGCCCCTGCGTCGCGGCCGACGCACACCTTGCCGGGCCCGCAGCGGGTGAGCGCGTCGCAGTCCTCGTCGCGCTGGCAGGCGTAGCCCAGAGCGCCGTCGGTGAACGGCCGGGGACAGCCCGCCAGCAGGAGCGCCAGGAGCGCGACGAACGAGACCTGCCCCTTCGGTTGCGGTGGTGCCACGCGGAGCAATGTAACCTCACCTCCGGGTGTTCCGCGCCGCCGCCATGCTGCTCCTCGGGCTGAGCCAGGCCGCCGCCGCGACCGAGGCGGGTGGCCGCCTGGCCGACGCCAAGGCCAAGCTCGGCGCGCTGCAGTTCGAGCCCGCCGCGCGCCGGGTGGCCGAGGCGCTGGCCGCGGGCGATGCGCAGCCGTCGGAGGTCGCGGAGCTGTACTTCGTGCTCGGCCAGGCCTCGGCGGTGCTCGGCCGAGACGCCGAGGCCCTCGAGGCCTTCGGCCGCGCGCTGTCCATCGCGCCCGGGCTGTCGCTCGCGCCGGGCACCTCGCCCCGCATCGCCGCGCCCTTCCGGGCCGCGGGAGAGCGGCTCGCGGGCGAACGCCTGGCCACCTCGCCCGCGGTCCGGGTGCTGGACACCGGCCTCGCCGAGGTGCTCGTCGAGGTGCGGGGCGACGTGTTCCGGCTGGTGGAGCGCGGCGAGGTCGAGGTCCAGTCGCCGACGGGGTGGACCGCGGCCCCCCTGGCGCCGACCGCGCCGATGCGGGCCACGGTGCCCTGCGCGCGCGAAGGGTGCGCCTACCGCGTGGTGCTGCACGACCACCCGGGGAACGTGGTGCTCGAGGCCGGCACCCGCGACGCCCCGCTGCGCGCCTTCCCCGCACAGGCCCCGGCGGCCCCGCCCGCGGCGGTGAGCGCCGCGCCCGTGGCCGACCAGGTCCAGCCGGCGTCGCCCACCTGGTACCGCACCCGCTGGCCGTACCTTGGGGCGGCGCTCGCTGCGGCGGCGGCGGGCGGCGTGCTCGCCTGGCAGTACGGCGTGCAGGACGCCCGGCTGCGGGAGCTGCAGGCCGCACGCGCCGACCACCTCTTCAGCGAAGCCCAGGGCGTCGACCGCGCCCGCATGACCTGCTTCGTCGGGACCTGGGTAGGCTTCGGGGTGGCCGCGGGGTTCGGAGTGGCGGCCGCGTTCAACTGGTAGAGACTGAAGGCTCCCCGTGAAGGCCGCCCACACCCTCACCCGCACCCGCGAAGGGCGCCGCGAGTTCCTCGCCCTGCCCCGGGTGACGCTCGAGACGTCACTCCAGGGCAAGGTGCGCGGCGTCACCCGGCTCGCGCTGCGCCCCATCACCGCGGGGGCATCGCGCGAGGTCGACCTGGTGGTCGAGGACTCCAGCGTGAGCCGGGTGCACTGCGAGTTCGCGCTGCGCCCCGAAGGGGTGGTGGTGCGCGACCTGGACAGCAAGAACGGCACCTGGGTGCGCGGGGTGCGCATCCGCGAGGCGGTGCTGTGGGTGGGCGACGCGGTGACGCTCGGCCAGACCGCCATCACCGTGAAGGCCGAGGCCGGCGAGCGCATCGAGCTGCCGACCGAGACCCGCTTCGGCGAGGCCGTCGGCGCGTCCGCGTCGATGCGGCTGCTCTTCGAAGCCCTGCGGCGCGCGGCCACGGGCGACCACACGGTGCTCCTGGTGGGCGAGTCGGGCACCGGGAAGGACGTGCTCGCTCGCGGGCTGCACGCCGAGAGCCCGCGCGCCCGGCGGCCCTTCGTGGTGTTCGACTGCAGCGCGGTGGCGCCGTCGCTCGTCGAGGCCGAGCTCTTCGGACACGTGAAGGGCGCCTTCTCGGGGGCGGACACCGCGCGCGTGGGGCTGCTCGAGCAGGCGAGCGGCGGCACGCTGTTCCTCGACGAGGTGGGCGAGCTGCCGCTCGAGCTCCAGCCCAAGCTGCTGCGGGTGCTGGAGACCCGTCAGGTCCGCCCCATCGGGAGCAACGTGACCCGCGCCGCCGACGTGCGCGTGGTGGCCGCCACCCACCGCGACCTGCAGGCCCGCGTCGCGGCCCGCGCGTTCCGCGAAGACCTCTACTTCCGGCTCGCGGTGGTGGTGGCGGAGATCCCGCCCCTGCGGGAGCGCCGGGAAGACCTGCCCCTGCTGGTGGCGCACTTCCTCGCCCGGCAGACGCCGCCGCGCCGGCTCGAGGACCTGCCCCAGGGTGCGCTCGAGCTGCTCGAGAGCCACGGCTGGCCGGGCAACGTGCGCGAGCTGTGGAACACGGTGACCCGGCTGATGCTCTTCCCGTCGCTGGGGCCCGCGGCGCTGAGTCCGGAGACGGGGCGGGCCTCGCGGGTGAAGGGCGCGCTGGAGCGCGTCGCCCACCTCCCGCTGAAGGAGGCGCGCGAGGCGATGGTGCTGGAGTTCGAGCTCGCCTACCTGGAGCTCAAGCTGAAGGAGCACGGCGGCCAGGTGGCGGCGGCGGCCGAGGCGATGGGCGTGTCCCGGCAGTTCCTCTACCGGCTGCTGCACCGCCACGGCCTCAAGGGAGACGGTGCTGAAACCTGAGCAGCAGGTGGGCCCGTATCGGCTGCGGCGGCTCCTCGGCCGAGGCGGCATGGGCGAGGTGTGGGAGGCCACCGGCCCGGGCGGGGGGAAGGTGGCGCTCAAGCTGCTCGACGCTGGCACGTCGGGCAGTCGCGCGGGGCTCCGGCGCTTCCTCGACGAAGCGAGGCTGGGCGCGGCGCTCGACCACCCCAACCTGGTGCCGGTCATCGACGCCGGCCAGACGGACGACGGCTTCGCGTACCTCGCGATGGAGCGGCTCGAAGGCCGCCCGCTGAACACGCTGCTGAGCTCCGCGGGGCCCCGGCTGCCGCTCGGGCTGGTGGTGGAGCTCGGCCTGCAGGCGCTGCGGGCGCTGGAAGCGGTGCACGGCTTCCACACCCCCGACGGGGTGGCCCGGCCCATCATCCACCGCGACCTCAAGCCGTCGAACCTCTTCCTCACCACCGAAGGCCGGCTCAAGGTCATCGACTTCGGCATCGCGGCCGGCTTCGACGTCGACCGCACCCGGACCGGCACCGGCCAGGGTCACGGCACGGTGCGCTACTCGTCACCGGAGCAGGCCGCCGGGCTCGACCCCGACGCGCGCACCGACCTCTTCGCCTGGGGCCTGGTGATGCACGAGCTGCTCACCGGTCGGCTGGTGTTCGACCAGCCAAACGACGTCGCGGTGCTCAACGCGCTGGTCCACCAGCCCATCCCCGCCGTCACGTCGCGCCGCCCCGACGTGCCCGCGGCGCTCGCCGCGTTGCTGGACCACGTGCTGGAGAAGGACCGCGAGCGGCGCGCCAGCTCGGCGGCCGAGGTCGCGCAGGCGCTCGAGGCCGTGCTCCCGCAAGCGGAGCGCTGGCGCGAGCGCGACGTCGCCGACTGGCTCTCGCGACAGGCGGAGTGGTCGGTGGGCAACAGCACCGCCACCGGCGATCCAGTCGCGCCCCCGGCGCCCGAGGTGCGCGCGGTGTCCCCCCGCTCCCGGCGTGCGGTGGCGGCGCTGGTGGCCGGCGCAGCGTTGCTCGCCGTCGCCGCGCTCGGGGCACGGCAGCTCC
>JAIBBQ010000098.1 GCA_019694595.1 Myxococcaceae bacterium | reverse complement strand
GCGCGCGAGCGCCTCGTCGAGCAAGGTCTCGACCGCCGCGAGAATCACCCCCCCCGCGTGGGCGAAGTGCTCGCGGTGCGAGAGCGCCCAGGCGCCGGCGAGTGGCCGCAGCGGCCGCAGCGCGCCGGCCGCCTCGAGCGCCGAGACCTTCGCGCGCCCGGTCGCGGTCGGCGGGAGCGCCGCGGAGTTCACCCCAGCGCTCCGAGCGACTCGAGGCTCTTGGCCAGCGCGAGCACGTCCTCGTCGCGGTGGTCGACGCCGAGGCAGATGCGCAGCATCGCCTGGCCACGCGGCACGATGGGGAAGAAGGTCACCGAGACGAAGTGGCCCCGGGCCTTGAGCGCGTCGCCGAGCGCGATCGCCTTCTCGTCGCTGCCCACCGCGACCATGCGGATCGGGCTGAACGGCTCGTCGCGGCCGGTGGCGTCGTCGAAGAGCCGCACCTTGCGCTGGAGCTCGCCCTGCAGCCGCGCGAGTTCGCTCGTGCGGTGCAGCTCGGCAGAAGCCAGCGCGCTGCCCACCACCGCGAAGTCGAGCGGCCCCGAGAAGGCGTACGTCATGCCGAAGGTCCGCACCCGCGCCTCGGCGGCCCGGCCGGGCAGCAGCACCCCGCCGCCGTTGCAGCCGAAGCCCTTGCTCAGGCTGAACGCGATGGTGACGTTCTCGGGCCGCTGGGCCCCCAGGCGCGCCAGGGTGCTGCCTTCGCCGCGGGCGCCGAAGATCGACGTGCCGTGCGCGTCGTCGATGTACAGCGAGAGCTCGAGCCGCTTCGAGAGCGCGAGCACCTCGTCGATGGGGCAGGCCCCGCCCATCGAGTAGATGCCGTCGGCCACGTAGACCACCCCGTCGCCCCGCCGGTGCGCTGCCTGCGCCGCGGTCTCCAGCGCGTCGAGGTCGTTGTGCGGCAGCAGCTCGACGGTGTGCTCGGCCGCCAGCACCGGCCGCAGGAACTGCATCGACGCGTGCGCCTGCCGGTCGAAGAGGAAGGTGACCTTGCCCCCCACCCCGGCGAGCTCGCCCGAGGCCAGCAGCGGCAACGTCGACATGTGCGCGCTGGTGACCGACGGGAAGGTCACCGCGCGGCCCCCCCACAGCGCCGAGAGCCCTTCTTCGAGTTCGGTGAGCGGACCGATGCTGAAGCGGCTGCGCGCGCAGCACAGGTGCACGCCCCACTCCGCCAGCACCTGCTGGCCGCGCGCCACCACCTCCGGGCGGGTGGCGATGCCCAGGTAGCCGCAGCCGACGAACTCCGTCACCTGCTCGCCGCTGGCCAGCGTGACGCGGCGCTCGTTCTTGGAGCGCAGGCTCACCTGCATCAGCCCGCGGGCCACCGCGTCTTCGTAGGAGCGCCCCGCATGCTGGGTCACCGCGGCGGTGTTGCGCAGACCGGTGCGGGGGCGCTCGGACATGTGAGGGGAAGACACCCCAGGCGACGGGCGAGTGCAACCGGGCGCCCCGCGCGCTGGCACCTCCGGGCGCCTGCGGGCTCCAGGCGCTCAGAGCGCCGCGAAGGCGTCGGAGCGCACGGTGGTGACCGGCGCGCCGTCGAAGCTCGCGTCCACCACCAGGGCGTAGCGCTTGCCTTCGCGAACCGCCCCTTCGAGCAACCGGAGCGTGAAGCGGGTGATGCCTCCCCGCGTGCGGCCGACCGGCCGCTGCCAGCTGGCGATCTGCACCCCGCTCACCCACTCGCAGAGTCCGATGCGCCTCACGGTGAGCGGGCGGCCCGAGGAGTCGACCTCGATGTTCAGCCGGCCGACCTCGCACTCCACGCGCAGCTGGCCCCGCACCTGGGCGAGCGGTGCCCCGGCCCACGCCGAGGTGGGCAGCGCTGAGAGGACCACCGTTTCCACCGACGACATCTCGACCGCCCGTGACTCACCCTTTGACTCACTTTCATTGTCGCGCGGGCCCACTGGCGCGTTGTGTGAGCTGTCTTTTCGCAGTGTCACCCCGGTGTTCCACTGCGGCCGGCGCGGCTGGCTCCTGTCCCCGGCCGACCTGTGTCAGACACGCGGGATGAGCGTGCTCCTCGCCGCGGCGGTGCAGATGACGTCGGGGGCCGACAAGGCCTTGAACCTCGCCACCGCCGAGCGGCTGGTGCGGCGCGCGCACACGCTGGGCGCCCGCTTCATCGGCCTGCCCGAGAACTTCGCGTGGATGGGCCCCGAGCCAGAGCGCGACGCCAACGCAGAAGGCCTCGACGGCCCCACCCTGTCGCGCATGGCGGCGCTCGCCAGAGAGCTCCAGGTCACCCTGCTCGCCGGCTCGGTGCTGGAGACGGGCGCTCCGGGCAACCGGCTCTACAACACGAGCGTGCTCTTCGGCCCCGACGGGGCGCGGCTGGCGGCCTACCGCAAGATGCACCTGTTCGACGTCGACGTGGGCGACGGCCAGACGTACCGGGAGTCGGCGGCAGTGGCGCCCGGGCCCGGGCCGGTGGTGGCGGACACCGCGCTCGGCAAGGTGGGACTGTCGGTCTGCTACGACCTGCGCTTCCCCGAGCTGTACCGCGCGCTGTCCGCGCAAGGCGCGCTGCTGCTCACCGTGCCGGCGGCGTTCACGCTGATGACCGGCAAGGACCACTGGGAAGTGCTCCTGCGCGCGCGCGCCATCGAGAACCTGTGCCACGTGCTGGCGCCTGCCCAGTGGGGCCGCCACCCGAAGGACCGGCTCACCTACGGCCACGCGATGCTGGTCGACCCCTGGGGCCACGTGCTCGCCCGCGCCAGCGATGGAGAAGGCGTCGCCGTCGGGCCGGTGGACCTCGAACTCACCGCCCGCCTGCGCAAGGGCCTGCCGGCGCTCTCGCACCGGCGGCTGTGAGCGCCCAGCCCCGCCGAGGAGGGCACCGGAGCGTCACTCGCTGGTGTTGAGCACGACGTAGGCCGCGGCCCCACCCGGGATGACGTAGGCGAAGTCCATCTTCCCATCTCGATTGAAGTCGGCGGCCACCACCGCGCTCGCATTCGAGGGCTGGCCGGCGTCGTAGCTCAAGCGAGACGAGAACTGGCCCTGACCGTCGTTGAAGAGGACGTTGATCCCGCCGACGGCGACCCCCGTTGCCGCGAGCGCCAGGTCGAGATTCCCATCATCGTTCCAGTCGGCGGTGGCGATGCCCGAGGCGCCGCCGCCCACCGGAACGCTCGCGCCCACCGGAAAGCCGCCGAGGCCGTCGCCGAACCCGATCCGGGCGGTGCCCGCTGCCGGGTCCGCGACCGCGACGTCGGGCCGGCCGTCGTGGTTCCAGTCGCCGCTGGTCACCCCGGTGCCGCTCACGTTGCCCGCGAAACGAACCAGGGGCAGGAAGCCTCCGTCGCCGGCCCCCGGCAGCCACGCCGTGATGCGGACGCCCGCGAGCATCAAGTCGGCGATCCCGTCGCGGTTGAGGTCGACGCTGGCCACCCCACGGAAGCCGGCATCACCGATGCCGAGGTTGTTCGCGAGCCCCACCCCGCCATCACCCGTGCCGGCGAACACGCTGACGAACGGAGAGACGTTGAAGCCGATCGCCAGGTCGGGGATGCCATCGCGCCCCCAGTCGCCGACCGCGACGGTCATCGGCTGAACGCCCACTGCCTGCGAGGTGGCGGCGCGGAAGCCCCCATCGTTCTCCCCGAGGACGAGGCTCAGCGTGCCCGAGGAATATCCGGGAACGACGAGGTCCCAAGCCCCGTTGCGGTCGAGGTCGGTGACGGCGACCGTGTACGCGCCCTTGGGGACGGGGAGCGCGGTGGTCAGCTCGAAGGTTCCGTCGCCATGCCCACGGAAGATGTGAACCGAGCCGCCGTCCACCGAGCCCTGGCCACAGGCGATCGCCAGGTCCGGGATGCCATCGCGATCGAGATCCGCGGCCGCCAGGCCGTTGGTGTTCTGCCCGGCGTCGAGCACCAGCGGCGTCGAGAACGCGATCTTCCGGAAGGGCTGACTCTGGTTCAGGAAGACCCGGACGCTGCTCGGCCGCCCCGAGGCCACCACGTCTGGCTTCCCGTCGAGGTTCAGATCCTGGTTCAGCACGAGGTACGGCACGGCCCCCAGCGGCGCCACGCCGACCGACCGCAGACCGGCATCATCGTCTCCCAGCAGGAAGGCGACGGCGTTGTTGCCGAAGTTCGGCACCGCCACATCGGGGCGCCCATCCCTGTTCCAGTCGCCACTGCAGATCCCGCTCGGGAACCCTCCGACCGAGGTCAGCTTCGCCGGCTGGAAGCCGCCAGCGCCGTCCCCCAGCAGCAGGCTCAACGTTCCCACGTCGTTGGTCACCACGAGGTCCGGCGCCCCGTCGCGGTTCCAGTCCCCCTCCGCGATCCCGTGCGAAGTGCCCCCTGACTGGAGCTGCTTCGGCGCCCGGAACCCGCCCTGCCCGTCGCCCGCCAGGAACGTGACGTCGGTGCTGAGGTAGTTCGCGGTGACCAGGTCCGGGCTCCCGTTGCGGTCCCAGTCTCCCGCGGCGATTCCCAGCAGGTGGGTGCCTGCATCCCACGCGACGGCCGCCAGGAAGGTGCCGTCACCCTTCCCCTGCAGGAAATCCACCGGCTGGGTCGCCCCCTGTAGCCCCACTGCGAGGTCGAGGATCCCATCGCGGTTCCAATCGCCCGCGACCAGCGTGGACGGGAACCCGGTCACCGAGGCCCGCGCGAGTTCGGTGAACGTGCCGTCGCCCAGGCCGCGGTAGACGCCGACGTCGGCAGACGCGTAGTTCCCGACCACCAGGTCCGAGATGCCGTCGCGATCGAAGTCCCCCGCCGTCAGACACGCGGGCTTGCTCCCGGCGTCGTACCGGCCTGCCAGCGTCAGGGTGCCGCCGTCTCCCCCCAGGAGCACCAGCACGGCGTCGCGGTCGGTGATGGCGAGCGCCACGTCGGGGCGACCGTCGCGGTTCCAGTCCCCGCCGACCAGCCCTTCCACGCCCGCATCGTCGACGTCGGTCCGGGCGCCCGCCAGGAAGAGGTCGAGCACGGTGACCGCCGCGGTGGCGGAGCTGCCCTCGGCGTCCAGCAGCTTCACGGTCGACACGCCAGCGCGCACCGGAACGAAGACCCCTCCGTCGGCCGTGACCCTGCCGCCGTCGGTCGCCGAGAAGGCGTACGGAGGAACGCCCCCGGTCGCGGTGAAGGCGAACGGAGCGCCCCCGATGGTCAGCGTCGCGCTGGCGGGCGAGATGGCGAGCGGCGGGTTGACCGTCACCAGCGCGTCGGCGGTGATCGACACCGAGTCGGTGACTCGCACGGTGGCCGTGCCGGGCGTCGAGCCGGCCGTGAAGAGGCCGCTGGTGGCCACCGTGCCGGCGCCAGCGAAGAGGGAGTAGGCATAGGGAGGCACGCCGCCGGCCGCGGAAAAGGTCACCGAGCCGCCGATGACCACGGTCTTCGTGGCAGGCGTGATGGTGACCGCCGGCACCACCGTCACCTGGGCCTCCGCGGTCTTGCCGAGGGCGTCGGTCACCTGGACCCGATCGATGCCAGGCGCAGCCGCCGCCACGTACGCACCGGAGCTCGCGTCCACGCGCCCCTGCCCGCTCACCATCGAGAACACGTACGGGGCGAGCCCGCCGGCGGCGGAGAACGTGAAGGTCGCCCCCACCGGCACCGTCTTCGCGCTCGGAGCGATGCCGAGCACGATCGTGACCGTGACCACGGCATCGGCAGTCCCCATGGCCGAATCCGTCACCCGGACCGTCGCGGTCCCTGGCGTTGCGGCTGCCGTGAAGAGACCGTTGGTGGCCACCGAACCAGCGCCGGCAAAGAGCGAGTAGACGTACGGAGGCACGCCCCCTGCCGCGGTGAAGGCGACCGTGCCGCCGACGTCGACGATCTTCGTCGTGGGGCTGATCGTCACCACCGGCACCACCGTGACCTCCGCCTCGGCGACGTTGCCGCGGGCGTCGGTCACCCGGACCCGCTCGCTCCCGGGGCTCGCCCCCGTCAGGTAGCTCCCTGACGACGAGATGCTCCCCGTCCCGCTCACCATCGAGAACACGTACGGGGCCACGCCACCGGCGGCCGAGAAGGTGGTCCCCGCGCCGACCGGCACCGTCTTCGAGGTCGGGGAGATGGTGAGTGCGCCGTTGACCGTCACCACCGCATCCGCCGAGTGGGACGCGGAATCGGTCACCCGGACGAGAACGACCCCGGGTTGGTCAGGGGCGGTGAAGAGACCGCTGGCGGCGTCGATGGACCCTGCTCCATCGGCGATGGAGAACGAGTACGGCTCCACCCCGCCCGAGCCGGCGAAGGTGACGGTGTTGCGGACCGCGACCTGGATCGACGCGGGCGCGATGACCACGCCGCTGCTGCAGCCGCCGGCGGCGACGCACTTGTCGAACGCCGACCCGAAGTCGCTGCAGCCGCACAGCGCGAGCACGAGCGCGAGCGCTGCCTTCCTCATGGCCACACCCCCGACCAGGTGACGACACCGCCACCTTGGAGCGGCACCACCGCCGCGCCCGTCGGTCGCCCGACCACCAGGAAGATGGCGCCGGTCGCCAGCGCAGCGCCCCCGAGCGCGAGCCCGACGACGCCCAGGGTCTGCTGCGTGCTTCCGGCGGCGATCGCAGCGCGCCCGTCAGCTTCGGTCCTCGCCTGCCCCGTGACCACGTACTGGTAGTTGTTCTTGGACGCGACCAGGAGCCCCGTCGCCACCGCGGCCAGGACCGCGCCACCGGCGAGCGGGGCGATGGCCACCTTCTTCCAGTTGACCGGGTCGGAGAAGCGAGGCGTCAGCGACAGCCCGAGCGCAGCGGCGGCCTGGTTGGCGAGAGTGCGCGACGCCCTGGTGAGCGCCTCGAGCGTCTCGGACTCCGAAGCCAAGCTCTCGGAGACGACGGCGAGCGTCTTCCCGTCGCCGGACGCGATGACCTTCAGGTTGAGCTGGAAGCGCGCCCCGACCTTGGCCAGGTCGCCCATCACCACCGCGTCGGTGCCGAGCGCGTTGGCCAGCTCGCCCACGCAGTTCGTCGCCTCTTCGGTGCACCCCAGGAGCTGGCGCTGCCGTTCCATGCCCAGAAGCTGGCCGATCTCCTTCTGGGTGAAGACCTCGGCGCCTGCCAGCTTGAGCTGCTGGGCCAGGTGCTCCGAGAAGACGCCGCCCAGCGTCTGCTCGACGCCCACCAACGTCAGGGGCGGCGCCGCCAGACGCAACGTGGCCGGCGGCGGAGGCGTCGACGCCAGAACTGCGCAGAAAACCCAAGCGAACATGTCATCCCCCGGACTGCCAGACGGCCCACTCCCTACAACGAGAGCGTGGGTGTTCCCAAGCGCCCCTTGAATCGGCTGCGAGGTGCCACGTGTTCACCTCGACACCTGCAGCCAGAAAAGCCCGGGGTGCCCGGCGACCGACAACTTCCGGCCCCCGAAAGCCTCGTTCCCAGGCGTAGACTCGAAGGCTGCGTGAAGGTCTTCTGGCTCGTCTTCGTGGGCGTGGCGCTGGCCGCGCTGGTTCCCACCGCGGTGGTGGCGGCCACGGCCTTGACCTTCGGCACCACCTCGCTGCCGGCGGTCGTCATGGCCTGCACCATCGGGGTGGCGTCGGGGCTGGCGCTCGCGTGGGGGCTGGCGACCAAGGTCGCGCGCCCGCTGGAGTCCTTCAACGACTTCGCGCTGCAGATCGCCCGCGGCAAGTTCGGCGCGCAGCTCGACGACCGCTCCGACGAGCTGCAGGAGCTGGTGAAGACGCTCAACTACATGTCGGCGTCGATCGAGGCGTACGACGCGGAGACGCAGCGGCTCACCGACTCGGTCGAGGCCGGCTACCTCGACACCATCGTCGCGCTCGCCAACTCCATCGACTCGAAGGACGCCTACACCCGCGGCCACAGCCAGCGGGTCGCCGAGCTGTCGGTGGAGATCGGCAAGGAGCTGGGCCTGTCGCCCGAGGAGCTCAAGGAATGCCGCTACGGCGGCATCCTCCACGACATCGGGAAGATCGGCATCGTCGAGAGCATCTTGCTCAAGCAGACGCGCCTCACCGACGACGAGATGGTGGTGATGCGCACCCACGCGGCGCTGGGCGACGAGATCATCCGCCCGGTGCGCTTCCTCTCGAAGATCCGCTCCGCGGTCCGCAACCACCACGAGTGGTGGAACGGCACCGGCTACCCCGACAAGCTGAAGGGCGACGCGATCCCCCTCATCGCGCGCATCGTGGCCTGCGCCGACACCTGGGACGCCTGCACCTCGACCCGGCCGTACCAGGTGGCGCTGCCGCACGCCGAGGCGCTCAAGGTGCTCGAGCGGCTCGAAGGGCAGCACCTCGACCCCACGGTGGTCGCCGCGTGCCGCCGCGCCCTCGAGAAGCGCCGCCCGCGGGTGTCGCGGCCCGAGCTGCCCGCGGTGGCGCCGGAGAAGTCGGCGTGAGGTGGGCGCTCCTCCTCGGCCTCGCCACCCTGGGCCCGGGCTGCGCGACCGCCCGGCTCGTCGGCGACCCGCCCTTCAGCCCCGCTGACCCCGGCGCGCGGCGGGTGGTGGTGCTGGAGCCGCTCTTCGAGACCGCCGAGTGGCAGACGCGCACCCAGACCGAGTACGCGCGGGTGACCGGCGCGCCCATCGGCGGAGGCTTCGGCAGCTCCACCGGGTTCGGCGCCTCGCTGGGCACCGGCGGCGACGTCGCCATCCAGCGGCAGGTGAACGAGAAGCACCTGTACGCCCGGGTCGCCTCGCTGGTCGAGGTGCACCGTCAGCTCCTCGCCGAGGTGCAGCGCCTGCGGCCGAGCTGGCGGGTGACGTCGACGTCGGCGGCGCCGTCGCTGTCCGGCCCGGCGAGCCTGGTCCGGGTGGTGGTGAGCGACTCGGAGAAGATCGAGTCCAACCGCGCGCTCAAGAACACCGCCTTCGCCTTCGGGTTGGTGATCCTCCCGCTGCAGATCATCAACATCTGGCCGGTGGAAGAGACCGACCGCGTCTACGGCCAGCTGCTGCGGTACGAGGTCGACGGCGCGCTGCTCAAGGAGCGGCTGGTGCGCTACCCCACCCAGCCCGACTACGCGATCAACACCTCGGACCTCGGCGCGCCCCTCGCACGGCAGTTCGGGCTCGACGTGGCGTACGAGGAAGGGCTCCTCGCCGACGAGACGCCGCGCGGCCCCGTGCTGCTCCAGGGCTTCGCCCAGCGCCTCGCCGCGGCGGTGGTGGCGCTGGTCGAGGAGCCGTCGGCCGCACCCCGCTGAACGCCGGGGCGCTCCGCCGCAGCCTCTTTCAGCGAATCGACTGGATGAGCTGCTTCCAGAAGCCGGCCATCTCGCGCAGCGAGGTCGGCCCCTGCGGCTGCTGCTGCCGCGCCTCGAGCTGATTGACCAGGTCCTGCACGCGGTTCATCCAGTTCGGCTGGGAACGGATGCCCTGCCCCACCGGCCCGTCGGTCGACAGCCCTTCCAGCCCGGTCTTCGCGCCCGGCGCCTTGGGCGGCGCGGTGGTGAGGTCCCGCACCAGCTGCTGGGCGGTCGGCGACCCGAAGTAGTCGGGGTTGCTGCGAACCTCCAGCAGCAGGGCCTGCCCCTTCTGGCTCAGGCGGCCGCCATTCGCCTTGGCGTCCGCCTGCAGCACCCCGGTCACCAGCTGCTCGAACGCCAGCGACTTCTGGAAGTTGATCTGCCCTTGCTCGCTCATGCCCGAGAGCAGCTGCTTCTGCTGGGCGTCGAGCCGCGCCGGCGGCAGTGGCGTCGGGCCCTGATGGCGCTGGCTGGCATCCGGGGGGCCCCAGCCCTTCGACTTGGTCGCCGGGGCGGTCGTCGCCGTCGGCTCGGCGCTGGCCGCTTTCGCCGCCCGCCGTGCCTGGGTGGCGCTGGAGAGGTGGACGTTCGAGGTCGAGATGTTGGTGTGCTTGGACATGGTGAACCCCTTTGGAAGTCGAGTGGTGTGCAGTGAAGCCTTGATATTCCTTGGCTTTGCGACGGGCGTGCCAAGGCGTCGGCCACGGGCGATCAACGACTTCACACGCGAGACTGTCGCGCCGCCGGTGACACCGACGCGTCGGAGGCTCCGTCGGGGGTCACCGCGGCGGCACCCACCCCGTCCGGGACAGGTACTGCTCCAGCGCCTCCAGGCACCGATGTTCTTCCGGCGTGCCCAGGGCCGACTCGCCAGCCAGACAGGCGTCGATCAGGGCCCCGGCGAGTTCCTTCGCCTTGCCCCCGGCCTCGAGCCCCGCGAGCGCTGCGGCCTCGGTCCGTGCCGCCCAGACCCGCTGCTCCTTCAGCTGCGCCCGGTCTTCGGGGCGCAGGCGGCTCAGGAGTGCGCGCTCGTACGGAGAGAACGAGAGGCCGCGGCCGAACGTCGGAGGCGGCAACGCGCCGGCGGGCTTCGGGAGGCGGGCACCCATGAAGCCGTCTCGGAGCCTCGCGGTCGCCGTTCCCGCCCGCGCCGCTGGATCGGGCGGCATCCACCCGGACTGGAGCGGCTGCCGCGGGGTGCCCCCCGGGCCACGGGTCCTCGAGGGATCGAGCGGAACACCCTGCGGTGATGTGCGGCTGGTCTTCATGGTCGCTCCGGGTCGTCGAGGTCGGGTCCTTCGCCAGCGAAGACGGGCACCCGGAGCCATGTCGCGCGGGCGCGATGTCAGGTCCCTTGGCGCTGCGCTGCCGCCGGCCGGCGCGCTTTCGGGCTGGCCTCCCGCCCCCGCGCCCCTTAACTAGCGACGCATGAGCTTCTGGAACTCGCTCAAGCCCGCGGTGAAGGTCCCGGTGGTGGTGGACCTGAAGCTCGAGGCCGGCAAGACGCTCGAGCTGACCTGGGACGACGGCGCGAAGACCTCCATCGATTCCCGCACCCTGCGCCAGCATTGCCCGTGCGCGGAGTGCATCGACGAGTGGAGCGGCCAGGTGCGGCTCGACCGTTCCCAGGTGAAGCCCGACATGACCGTCACCCAGCTCACCCAGGTCGGGAACTACGCGCTCGGCCTCACCTTCGCCGACGGGCACCGCACCGGCATCTTCAACTGGAAGCTGCTGCGCGAGCTGTCCAGATGAGCGAGCCCGACGACGAGCTGCCGGGCGAGCCGGGCCTCGCGCTGCGCGCCGACGGCAACCTGACCGGCGAGCACCAGGTGCCCCAGGTCAGCCACCCACCTCCGCCGAAGACGCCGCCTCCGCGCGTGGAGCCGCTGTCCTCGACGCAGAAGTTCAAGGACCAGCCGCGGCTCGAGGCGCTCACCACCGGAGATCTCGAGCTGGTGAAGCGCCCGGTGAGCAGCGGCACCTACGAGGAACCGGTGTACCGGGCGCCCGCCCCACCGCCGGGCCGCTCGCGCAAGGGGCCGGTGCTGATCGTCGTCACCCTGCTGGTGCTCGCGCTGGGCGCCCTGCTCGCCGCCTACCGCTTCCCGTCGCTGGGCCACGCGCTGCCGGTCCCCCTGCCGACGCCGTCGCGGCACCAGCTCGTGGTGCTGAGCGACCCCGAAGGCGCCCGGGTGAAGGTGGGCGAGACCGTGGTCGGGGAGACGCCCTGGGCCGGCGACAACGTGTGGACCGGCAAGACCGAGATCACCCTGAGCATGCCCGGCTACGCGCCGTGGAAGACCACGGTGAACGGCGGCGAGGACGCGACCGTCGACGCCACGCTCAAGAAGCGCTGAAGCGGCCGACCGCCTACTTCACCAGGCGCAGGTGACCCTTGCGCGGCGGGCTCGGCTCCGTGGGGCCCTTGGGCTCCTGCCCGTCGGGCAGCGGCTCCTTGGCGACCTCGCGCAAGATGGCGCGCGGGCTTTCCTCGGGCGGCTGTTCCTTCTCGCCGAGGATCTCTCCCTTCGACGCTGCCTCCGCCGCGCGGAACGCGGCGTTCTCGAGCAGCTCCTTGGGCATGTCGTCGGGGTACATCCAGAAGTCCTTCGTGACGTGGCTGGAGATCGCGTACAGCGACGACCAGGGCAGCGCGACGGTGAACCGCTTGCCCGAGAAGGTGAGCGTCGAGCGCACGCCCCAGTCGCCCACCGACAGGTCCGGCGGGTCGTACCGGTAGCTCAGGTTCAGCAGCAGGTGGGCTTCGTGCTTCAGGTGCGCGGGGACGATGACGCCGGGCCGCCGGGCATCGAGGTGCACCATGGCCACGCCCTTCTCGAGCGCCTGCAGCAGCCGCGACTTCTTCTCGTCGGTCCTCTTGTCCATTCGCTCAGCGACGTCGCAGCGCGCGATCCACCTCGCGCTTGGTCTCCCGCTCCTTGATGGTCGCCCGCCGGTCCTCGTGCGTCTTGCCTCGGCACAGCCCCAGCCGCACCTTGGCCCTGCCGCCCTTGAAGTAAAGCACGAGCGGGATGATGGAATAACCCCGCTCGCGCACCTTCGCCGCCCACTTGTCGATCTCCGCCCGGTGGAGCAGGAGCTTCCGCGGGCGCGTGGGCAGGTGGCCGAAGAGCGCTGCCGGCTTGTAGACGCCGATGTGCGCGTTCAGCAGCATCAGCTCGTTCTTGTGCGGCTGGGCGTAGGCGTCGTTGAGGTGCGCCTCGCCTTCGCGCAGCGCCTTCACCTCGCTGCCGAGGAGCGCGAGGCCCGCTTCCATGGTGTCTTCCACCACGTAGTCGAACTTCGCCCGCCGGTGCTCGGTGATGACCTTCTCGCCTGGGGGCTTGGGCTTGGCCATCGCGGTGAACGGCTCACCTACGGCAGATCAGGGCTCGAGCGCCACGTTGTCGATGAGCCGGGTCTTCCCGAGGAACGCCGCCGCCAGTGCGCGCGCCGGTCGGCCCGGCGTCAGCTGCGCGAGCGGCTCGAGGGTGACCGCGTCGACCACCTCGACGAAGTCTTCCTTCCAAGGGCCTTCGCGCAGGGCGTGTCGGATGATCTTCTTGATCTGGCCGACGTCGAGCTCGCCCGCCTGCACCAGCGCCTCGGCGGCCATCAGCCCTCCCGAAAGCATGGGCGCCTGGGCCCGCTCCTGGGGCGAGAGGTAAGTGTTGCGCGAACTCATCGCGAGCCCGTCCTCGTCACGCACGGTGGGAACGCCGACGATCTCCACGCCCAGCTCGAGGTCCCGGGCGAGCGCGCCGATGACCTGCAACTGCTGGTAGTCCTTCTCGCCGAAGAGCGCCACGTGCGGCCGGAAGAGCGCCAGCAGCTTGGTCACCACGGTGGCCACCCCGCGGAAATGGCCCGGCCGCGACGCTCCGTCGAGCCCCTTCGACACCCGCTCGACGTCCACCGAGGTCTGGAAGCCCGGCGGGTACACGGTCGCGACCTGCGGGGCGTAGACCAGCACCGCGCCAGCCTCGGCGCACTTGCGCAGGTCGCCGTCGAGGTCCTTCGGGTAGCGGGCGAGATCCTCGGTCGGGCCGAACTGGGTCGGGTTGACGAAGATGCTCACCGCCACCGCGTCGGCGCGCCGCGCCCCCTCGGCGATCAGCGCCTGGTGGCCGGCGTGCAGGAAGCCCATGGTCGGCACCAGGGCGAGCCGCTTCCCCGAGAGGCCAGCGGTGAAGGCACGGACCTCGGCGGGCGTGGTGACGGTCTGCAGCACGGGGGGCTCCGGATCAGACGGGCACGCCGTAGATCGCGCCCGACTTCTCGTCGCGATCGCTCGGGGTGACGTCGGGGTTCGAGGCCACCAGCCGCATGGTGGTGGACCGGAACGAGTGGTCCTCGTCGGGGAAGGTCTGCGCCCGCACCTCGGAGAAGAACGCCTTGGCCGCGGTGGTGACGTCGCCGTGGAGGTTCGCGAAGCGCTTGACGAACTTCGGCTTGAAGTCCGGGTTCATGCCCAGCAGGTCGTAGCAGACGAGCACCTGCCCATCGCAGAACTTGCCGGCGCCGATGCCGATGGTGGGAATCGACAGCTGCGCGGTGATCTGCTTGCCGAGCTCGAGCGGCACGCCTTCGAGCACCAGCGCGTAGCAGCCCGCCTGCTCGAGCGCGATGGCGTCGGCCATGATCTTCTTCGCGGTGTCCTCGTCGCGGCCCTGCACCACGTACCCGCCCATCTTGTGCACCGACTGGGGCGTGAGCCCGAGGTGGCCCATCACGGGAATCGAGGCGCGCACGATCTTGCTCACCACGTCGGCGAACTCCGAGCCGCCCTCGAGCTTGACGCTGCCCACGCCGCCTTCGGCGACCAGGCGGCCGGCGTTCTTCACCGCGTCCTCGGGGCTCGACTGGTAGCTCATGAAGGGCAGATCGCCCACCACGTGCGCCCGCTTGGCGCCGCGGGTCACCGCGCGCGAGTGGTAGACCATCTGGTCCATGGTGACCGGCAGGGTGGAGTCGTTGCCCTGCACCACCATGCCCAGCGAATCGCCCACCAGGAGCACGTCGGCTCCTGCGTCGTCGAGGATCTTGGCGAAGGTGGCGTCGTACGCCGTCACCATGCAGATCTTCTGGCCCTGCGCCTTCAGCTTCTTCAGCGTGTGGATGGTGACCTGGTTCAAGGTTCACCTCCGTCGTGCCTGCGAGTTGTCGAAACCGCCCTGCCCGCCCGTACGGCCCTCTCGCCTCGCTGCTCCCACGGACCTGCGGAGTCACCGGGCGTGCTGCAGCTGGAAGCCTGCCTCAAACCGACGGCCGCTGCGAGGCGGCCAATAGTACGTGACGCAGCGCGGTGCCACCCCCGCTGGAAGGGGGCCTGATCTCGCGGACCTGCGAAGGCGAACTGCGGCGTCAGACGAGGCCGGGCAGCGGCCCTCCGCCGTTGGGCAAGAGGAGCGGATCACCCCAGGTGGTGACGTCGCCGTAGCCCATGTAGTCCCACACCGAGAGCACCATGTTCGAGTGGCTGTTCTTCGCCACCGACTTGAAGTTCAGGTACCGGTTCTGGCGGAAGTGGCCGTGCGCCCCGCCGGCGAAGAGCACCAGGTCGTTGTCGGTGGCGTGGGTGTCGCCCTGGCTGAGCTCCGACCAGATGACCACCAGCGAGTAGTCCCACATCGTCTTGTCCGCCTCGGGCGTGGCCTTGAGCAGGTCGAAGAGCTTGGTGGTGGTGTGGGTGAACAGCTGCTTCTTGATCGCGCGGATGTGGTCGAAGCTCGTGGTGTCGCTGTTGTGCGAGATGGTGTGGTGGCCGTCGGTCAGGCCGAGCTCGGGGCCGTAGACGCGGTCGTTGGTGTTCCCGCTCCAGTTGAAGTTGATGGTGCGCACCAGGTCGCACGAGAACGCCAGGTTGGAGATCTTGAAGAAGAGGTCGCCGACCTTCGCGTAGTTGTCGTCGTTCAGGTGGTCGAACGTCGCGGGCAGCCCGAGCGGCTTGCAGGCCGCGCTGCTGCCGGCCATGCCTTGCAGCGCACGCTCGAGATCGCGGATCGAGTCGGCGTGCTGCTCGAGGCGCGCGCGGTCGCCCGCCGGGAGCTTGCCGCGCAGCGAGTTCAGGTCGCCGTTCACCAGGTCGAGCGCCGACTGCTTGAGCGCCAGGCGGCGCGCCAGCGTCGCCTGCCCCGAGAGATCGAGGCCGGAGAAGATCTGGGTGTACGCGGTGAAGGGGTTCACCTGCGGCGGCACCGGGTTCTGGGTGCCGACCGGCCCCGCGTGGGCGTGCTGGTTCCAGATGTTGTTGTAGTTCTGCCCCACGCGGAAGTTGAGGTGCTTGAAGCGAACCGACGGGTTCTCCTTCACCACGCGCTCGCCGATGGCGTAGTCGGCGCTCGGCCCGAGCACGTAGCCGATGGTGGCCCCGTTGCCGCCGCCGATGGGGAAGCTGCCGGTGCCCGACTTCCACGGCGCCAGCGCCGAACCACCCTGCTCGTGGCCGTCGGCGCGCGCGCCGTCGGGGAGCTTGTAGTGGTACTTGTTGATGCCTTCCATCACCAGCATGTTCTGCCGGTACGGCTCGAACGGCGACAGCATGTCGTCGAAGACGAAGCCGGTCTCGGTCTTGGTGGTGAGCCGGCGCGCGGTCTGGTCGCCGTTGGCGGTGAAGACGAAGATCACCCGGCGCGGCGGCGGGGTGGCCGCCATGGCCTCGAGCCAGGGCAACGCCACGCTGAACCCGGCGGCGCTCTTGAGCAGCGTGCGGCGTGAGAGGGGTTTCTTGATCATGGCGTGAGGGCTCTCTTACGGCGTGACGGGCGGGAGCACGTTGCGGCTGTAGAAGTCGTCGGTCTGGGTGATGGCCACCAGGAGGTCCTTGATGTCGCCGCCGTTGTCCTGGAAGCGCTGCTTGAGCGTGTAGGTCGAGCACTGGTCGGCCTGCTCGTCGGACCGGCCCATCGAGAAGCGGTAGAGCTGGGTGACGAAGCAGTCGCTCGCGATCTTGCTGGTGCCCAGCTTGGCGACCATCGACGGCGCGTCGACGTACTTGCCGGTGGCGTCGTTGGCGGCGGTGATCTCACCCGCGGGGTCGATGGCCTTGCCGCCCTCGTCCACCGTGCGCTCGCGGCCCACCGCGTCGATGGTCTCGAACGCCTGGCCGATGGGGTCCATGCGCATGTGGCAGCCGGCGCACGACGCGTTGGTGCGGTGCTGCGCCAGGCGGTCGGCCTGCGACAGGCCCTGGTCGATGGGCCCCAGGTTCAGGTTCACGTTGTTCGGCGGCGCGTCGACGGTCTGGCAGAGCAGGTCGGTGCGGATCTTGAGGCCGCGGCGCACGATCGAGGTGCGGTTCTGCTTGTCGTGCACCGAGATGACGCCGCCCTGCATCCACAGGCCGACGCGCTTGGGCCCCAGCGCCACCTTCTGGAACGCGGTGCCGGTGACGCCGGTCATGCCGTAGTGCTTGGCCAGCGCCGCGTTGACGAAGGTGTACGGCGCGGTCATCAGCGTCGAGAACTTGCCGTCGCCGTTCAGCACCACGTCGGCCACCAGGGTCTGCGTCTCGGTCTTCTGCAGGCTGAGCAGGTTGGGGTCGAGGTTGGGGAAGATGGTGGTGTTGCGGTCCAGCGTCGAGGCCTCGTCGAGGTCGAGCCATTCCTCGAAGAAGTGGAACTGGCGCTGCGCCTTGGGGTCCTTGAGCAGGCGCTGCGCCTCGCGGGCCACGTCGGCCTTGGTGGTCAGCATGCCGCTGCCCGCCGCGGTGAGCAGCGCGTCGTCGGGGCCCGAGTGCCACACCAGGTACGAGAGGCGGGTCGCGAGCTCGAAGGGGTTGAGGGTGCGCTTGTTGCCCGGCGCGCCGAGGTCGAGCTCGAGCCGGTAGAGGAACTTCGGGCTCTGCAGCATCGCATTGGTGGCGAACTCGATGCCGGTGGCGAAGTCGTAGCCGGTGAGGCCGGTGGTGAAGGCCTTCATCGCCAGCGCCTTCTCGTCGGTGTTGAGGTCGCGGCGGTACAGGCGCTTGCCGACCTGGGTCACGAACTGGTCGCCGCAGGCCTGGTTGCCCGCGGTGGCCGGGTTGCAGGTGACGATCTTGGCGAAGTTCGCGGCCACCACGGGGGCGATCTTCTCCGCGGCCTCCTGGTACTGCTGCGCGAGCAGGGGCTTCACGTCGAGGAAGTTGGCGTTGTTGCGGTAGCCCAGCGAGACCGGGTCGTTCACGAAGTCGACCGTCGACGTCGCCACCACGGTGGTCACCGCGGGCAGGTTGAAGGCGTCGTTGATGCTGTTGCGGTACTCGTCGTGCGAGAGCCTGCGCATCGGCGCATTGGCGATGGTCGGCTGGGTCACGCAGGGGCTCAGGAACGGGTTGTCCATGCCCCCGCCTGCGCCGCCCTGCCCTGCGCCCGAGTTCGACGCGCCGCCGCCCGTGCCGCTGCCGGAGCCGGTACCCGACCCGCTCCCGTTGCCGATGGGAGTGATGGCGCCAGGGTCGATCGCCCCCTCGCAGCCGAGCAGCGCACCGAGGCCCACCATCGCCAGCAGCTTGAAGGTCTTCATCGCGCGCGCTCCAGAGGCAAGAACCGTGCGGACTGACTCAACCCGATGAAATCGTTCGGGTTGTTCACACCAGATCACAGGCTGTCAGTGTGGACTGTCGCCCACCACTCGTCGCATTTCAGGACGGCCGTGCTCCACCTGCAAAGGCGCTGACAAACCTACCGAGACCCCTGTGGGAGGTAGTGGTGGGTGCCCTTCTTGGTCTGCCGGATCACGTTCATCAGGCTCTCGAGGTCGGCCGCGTTGTTCACGAAGTCGATGTCGCTGGTGTTCACCACGAGCAGCGGCGTGTCCTGGTAGTGGAAGAAGAACTCGTTGTACCGGCGGCAGAGGTCGTCGAGGTACGTGGGGTCGAACTTGCGCTCGAACTCGCGGCCGCGCTTCTTGATGCGCCCGAGCAGCACCTCGATGCGGGCCTGGAGGTAGACGACAAGGTCGGGCTTGGTGACGCGCGGCGAGAGCGCCTCGAACACCCGCTCGTAGAGTGCGAGCTCGTTGGGGTCGAGCGTCAGGTGCGCGAAGATGCGGTCCTTCGCGAACAGATAATCGCTCACCGTGACCTGGCTGAAGAGGTCTTGCTGGAAGAGCTCCTGCTGCTGCTTGAAGCGCGAGAGCAGGAAGAACATCTGCGTCTGGAACGCGTACTTCGCGCGGTCGGCGTAGAAGCTCGAGAGGAACGGGTTCTCCTCGACCACCTCCATCACTTTGCGGGCGTGAAAACGCTCCGCGATGATGTTGGTGAGCGACGACTTCCCGACCCCGATTGGCCCTTCGACGACGACGTAGCGGTGGTCGGACACGGGGAGACTTTGACCTTTCGAAGCGTGGCGCCGCGGTGCAGCAGAGGCCGAATTTTCGGCCTCAAATGCGCGCGGGATGAAACCAGAAACCCCTGGCGTGGACAACGAACTTTCGACGTGCGCCCCGCACCACATGTGGGGATTCCTGAGTCATTCCAACTGGTTTTTTGACGTGTAGCGCCCTGTCACGTATGGTCATGTCATGCCATCTCGGGGAGGGGCGCGCTCTTGAAGACCAGTGCTTCGGTGGTGCAACTGTCGCGGGTGCAGACCAGCGCGGCGCCGGTGGTGCCTGACGAGGTGGCGCAGAGCCCGCTCTACGGCGTGGCGATGCTCAAGATCGCGATGGAGCTGAAGAAGGCGCCCAGCCAGAGCCTGGAGCAGCTGATCGACGGCGTGCTGACGCGCATGCAGCTGCCGGCCGAGGACTTTCGCCGCTTCCTCGAGGCCAACGGCGGCCTGCTCAAGACCATCGCGCTCAAGCGGAGCCTCTGACCGTGAGCACGCAGCGCAAGAGCCAGCCCAAGGTGAAGAGCGCCATCCTCGCCAAGGCGAAGGCCGCTGCGCTGCCGCCGCGGGCGAGCGTGGCGGCGAAGGCGCCCGGCGACGTGAAGGCCAAGCTGGTCGTCGCGCTCGCCAAGCTCCACCCGATGGACTGAGTTGTGCCTCTCGCCGTTTCCTGCCTCTCGCCCGCTCCCGCGGCTCGAGGCGGCGAGGCTTCGCCTCGTCCCACGGGTGATGTTCGGATCGAACCACCGAACTCTGGTGACTGCCTCTCGCCCGCTCCCGCGGCTCGAGGCGGCGAGGCCTTCGCCTCGTCCCACGGGTGACGTTCGGATCGAACCACCGAACGCTGGGTGATCTTGGGGGCGAAGGGGCGAAGGGCCGAAAGGGGGCCCCCGGTCTTCCCCATTCGAGGAAGTCGAGGGCGGGCCCGGGCGAGAGCCCCCCGAGGACCTTCCGTGGGACGGGGCGGGCCAGGCGAAGCCGGCCAAGCCCAGCCGTCTTCGCGGGCGGAGCCCTCGCGAAGACAAGAAACCCGCCCTCGCGAAGACAAGCTAGAGATTGTTCGTGAGGGCTGCGAACTCGACGATCGACAGCGTCTCGGCGCGGCGCGTGCCGTCGATGTTGGCGCGCTGCAGGGCGCCGGTGAGGTCCAGCTCGCGCAGCTCGGGGTGCGACTGCAGCGAGTTCTTCAGCGTCTTGCGCCGGTGCGCGAAGGCCGCCTTCACCACCAGCTCGAAGCGCTTGCCGTCGACCTCGGCGAGCGGCTTCGGCCGCCGGTCGAGCCGCAGCACCGCGGAGTCGACCTTGGGCGGCGGGTGAAACTGGTTCCGCCCCACCTGGAAACACTCGCGCGCCTCGAACCACAGGCCGAGCAGCACCGAGAGAATGCCGGTATCCCGACCGCCTGGCCCCGCCACGATGCGCGTCACCACTTCTTGCTGCAGCAGGAACACCGCCCGCTTCACGCTCGCGCGCTGCGCGATCACCTCGAAGAGGATCGAGCTCGACAGGTGGTACGGCAGGTTGCCCGCCACCACCACCTCGCTCACCCCACCCGCCTTCGCGAAGTCGAGCTCCGCGGCGTTCGCCGCCAGCACCGTGAAGCCCCCTTGAGACTCCAGCACCGGCACCAGCTCGCGATCGCGCTCCACCGCCACCACCCGGGCCCCCGTCGCCACCAGGTGCGCCGTCAGGTGACCCAGGCCCGCCCCCAGCTCCACCACCACGTCGCCGGGGCCCACCGCCACCTCGTCGGCGATCGCCTCCAGCACCCCGTCGTCGCCGAGGAAGTTCTGACCCCAGCTGTGCTTCGGCTCGAGCCGCAGCTTTTCGAGCATCGCCTCCGGAGACTGCGGTTTCACAGGCGCCATGTGGGGTCCGCATCCAGCGAGAGGGGGCTCGGCATGCCGCGCGCGAGCGTCAACGCGCCCGCCGCCGCAATCATCGCCCCGTTGTCCGTGCACAGCTTCACCTCGGGCAGGAACACCTCGAGCCCCGCCTCCCGCCCCCGCGCTTCCATCAGCGCCCGCAGCCGCGAGTTCGCCGCCACCCCGCCGCAGAGCACCACCGCGGGCAGCCGCGCCTGCTTCGCCGCCCGCACCGCCTTCCTGGTCAGCGCGTCGGCCACCGCTTCCTGGAACGAGGCGCACACGTCGGCGAGCGCCTGCCCCTGGGGCACGCCGTGGAGCTTCACGTGCTGCAGCACCGCCGTCTTGAGGCCCGAGAAGCTCCAGTCGAGCTCCTCCGGCGCCGGCAGCGCCCGCGGGAAGCGCACCGCCTTGGGGTCGCCCTGCTGCGCCAGCGCGTCGATGGGGCGGCCCCCCGGGTACGGCAGCCCCAGCAGCTTGGCCACCTTGTCGTAGGCCTCGCCCGCGGCGTCGTCGCGCGTGCTGCCCAGCTTCCGGTACGTGCCCCAGGCTTCCACCGCGTAGGCCGTGGTGTGGCCGCCCGACACCAGCAGCCCGAGAAACGGAGGCTCCGGCGCGCGCTGCGCGAGGCGAATGGCCGCCAGGTGCCCTTCGAGGTGATTCACCGCCACCAGCGGCTTGCCGAGCGCCAGCGCGAGCGACTTGCCCAGCTGCAACCCGACCAGCAGCGCCCCCTGCAGGCCCGGCCCGCTGGTCACCGCGATCTGGTCCACGTCGGCGAGCGTGACGTTGGCGCGCGTCAGCGCTTCCTGGAGCACCGGCAGCACCTGCACCAGGTGGTTTCGGCTCGCGAGCTCGGGGACCACGCCGCCGAAGCGCCGGTGAATGTCGATCTGCGTCGAGACCACGTCGGCGAGCACCTCGCGGCCATCGCGCACCAGCGCGGCCGCGGTCTCGTCGCAGCTCGTCTCCAGGCCCAGGGTCAACACGCGCGTCCCGCCTTAGCCCCAACCCGCGCCCGCCCGGTGGCCTTTCTCGGCCAGCCGGGCATCGCGCCGGCAAGGTCACCGCATGGCGTCGAGCGCGGCGCGGACCTCGTCGGCCGTCGCCCCGGTCGGGCGCAGCTTGAGGTACTCGCCGTACGGCGCCTTGGCGTCGCCATCGCGGCCGATGTTCTGGAACGCCATGCCCAGCGCCAGCCACGCCTGCGCGTTCCGGGGGTCGTTCTTCACCGCGTCCTTCAGCAGCGGCACCGCGTCCTTGAAGCTGGTCTCCGACATCACCATCGAGATGCCCAGACCGGCCTTCGCTTCCTTGGACTCGGGGTCGACCTCGAGCGCCTTCTTGTACGCCGTCATCGCCGTGCGCCAACGCTGGCCCGCGATGGCGGCCTTCGCTTGCGCGATGAGCGCCTCGAGATCGCCGCCCGCCGCAGCCGGCGCCCCGGCATCTCGCGCCGCCACCGCCACCGGCGCGCCCGCGTCGACCGGCGCCTGCACCAGCACCGCGGCTCCGGCGTCGACCTTCGCTGCGCCCGCATCGACCGAGGCCACCAGCGCCCCCGCGTCGCGCGGGAGCACGGCGATCGCCCCGGCATCGACCAGCGCCGCCGCCACCTCGACCCCGGCGTCGGCCACCTCCACCTCGGCCTCGCCCGCGCCGCCGGCCGCTGCCGCCGAGTCCGGACCGCCGCCGGCAGCAGCCGGGCCACCGCCGCTGGCCACGGGGCTGCCGCCGCCCGGCGCCACCCCGGAAGTCTCCGGGGTGAGCGAACTCAAGATCGCCGCGATGACCGCGCCGACGAGCAACCCGCCGATCACCACCAGCGGCCACGAGCGGCGGGGCGGAGGCAACGGCGTCTCTCCGGTGCCGGGGCTACCCAGCGCCGGAGTGTCTTCCTGCTCGAAGAAGTTGGCCTCGGCCGCGGTCCGCGGAGAGGCGCGCGGCGGAGGGGTCGACTCCCGCGTCACCCCGTGCCCCGGGTACGGCGGGAGCGCCAGCACCGGCGCTCGCGGAGGTTCGGGCGGCTCCGGCGGCTGCGCCGGCGCCGAGAGCGCGCCGGGGGCCGGCTCGGGCGGCGGCGGCTCGCGCGGCACCTCCACCAGGCCCAGCTTGATGCGCCCCACCACCGCGAGCGGCGGCGCGCTCGCCGGGACAGGCGCCGGGGCCGGCGGAGGCGGCGGCGCGAGCTCGGGGACCTCTTCCGGCGGAGGCGGCCTCGGCGGAGACAGCGCGGGAGCAGGTGCAGGTGCGGGCGCCGGAGCCGCCAGCGGCGGCAGCACCACCGGGGTGGTGGCCGCGCCTCCGAAGACCGGAGGCCGCATCGACGCCGCATCGGACGGCGGCGCGGCGGGGGCCGCTGGTGCCGGCGCAGCGGGCGCCTGGGACTGGGACGGCGCCGAGGCGCGGCCCCAGCCTCCGACCGGCCCCCAGGTCGACGTGGCTTCCAGCCCGGCGTCGTCCTCGCTCCACGACTCGAGCAGGCGCTGGCGGGCCTGGGCCAGCTCGCTCGTCGCGGGCGCGGGCGCCACCAGGAACTGCGACCCTGGAGCCGGCTCGGGCGCCGGCGGCGGCGGCGGTGCCGCGGGGACGACGGCGGGGATCTCGGCGGTCGGCGGGCCCTTGGGCTTGGCCTCGAAGCGAATCACCTCCGCGGCCGGAGGCAGCACGGGCCTCGGGGTCGGCGGCGGGGTGTCGTCGTCGGCGAAGTCGACCGCTTCCTCGTTGGGCGCCAGCGGGGCGACCGAGGGGGGCACCGGCGCCGGGGCGCCCGAGGCGGCGGGCCGGGGCAGCGACAGCGCGGGGAGCTCGGA